>JBDHLU010000063.1:0-18614 GCA_039656555.1 Gemmatimonadota bacterium
CCTAGCGCACGATGGAGTTCTTTCTTGAGTTCTTGGTCGTTTTCTTTTTCTGCGGCCAAGACAATTGGCATGACCAAGGCGGCAGCACCCTTGCCTTGCACGGATCGCGCAATCACGTATCGCAACTCTTTGTCACCCTCCTTGAGCGTGCTTCGCAAGTGTTCTTCGGTCGCAGGTGAACCGATTCGTGCGAGTGCGCTGACCGCGGACTGACGAACGCGTGCGTCGTCGTGGTGTAGCGCCTTCCCAAGCGCCGCCACCGCCTGCGCGATCTTCAACTCGCCTGCGAGTTCGGCCACATTGCGAACGACAAACCACCGATGGTCATCAAACAACCGAATCGCAAGGTGTGTACCCTCTTCCGTCGCGCACAGAGTCTCGAAATAGATCCGTCGCTCCACGATCGTCTCAGCCTCAGAGAGGTGATGGAGAAGCACCTTCGTCCCATCGACTCCAGCGCGAACCATCACGGCTCGTAACGCATCGGTGAGAAACGCATCGACCATTAGCGCAGCCCAACGGCTCAGGTGCCGGTCAGTAAGAAGACGCCGGAGTGCGATCCCATATTCGCGTTTGATGTCGGCGTGATCTGCTTCTGCCTCGAGCGCAACGATACTCGCGACGGCGTCAGCTGCCTGCTCGACCTCGTCCCGGTTCATGGCCTCGACGATCTCGTCTGCGACGCGGTTGACCTGCTCGGTGAGGTGCGCCCCCGGTGACACACTCAGCAGCGCGCGCATGGCGATCCCGAGCTTGGTGTTCGCGGGGACCGCCGTGCTGTGGCGTTGTTGGTGGGAGGCATGCTCGTTCATGAACTCACGACGCCGCGTTCGGTGTTTCCGCGACGGCCTCGCCAAGCGCCGCCATTGCACTCTGGAGTTGTGTATCACTGAGGTAGGGCGCCGGGCCGAAACGCAGGACCGTATCACGCCAATCGGTGAATACACCCTCCGATGTCAGCGCATCGTGCAGCATCCTGGCATGCGGGGTCTCGAGCGACAGGAATCCCGCGATTCGTTCCATTGGTGTATCGCGATCGCGGGCTATTACCGCCGGGTCGAGGTCGAGTCTGTCGAATGCCTCGACTAACACATGGATTTGATGGCAACTGATTTCACGAAGGAACTCCGGAGTCAGCCGCATTTGGTGGAAGAACTCGAACACTCGCGCCGCCCGATAGTGACTTGTCGGATCGTACGTTGCCCCGCCGAATGCCGATGCCCCGCGTCCATACCGCACGCCGCCGGTACCGGAATCCTGCTCCAAGTCTTCGAATTCCGCGAACCAGCCCGTGATGACGGGAGTCAGCGTACAGTCGGGCGGGACACGGAGAAAGCAGTTGCCCTCTCCGAGTTGGCAATACTTATAGCCGCCGCCCGTGACGAACGCCTGTTGTAGTCCCTCGTCGCGGATCGAAAAGGTCGTGACGTTGAGCGCATGGTAAGCATCGACAAAGAGTTCGGCACCCACGCGAAGGCAGGCGTCCTGGATTGCACTGAGGTTCGGAACGATGTGTGCATTTCGGAACAGCACGGCGGAGACCATGACCGCGGCTGTGCGATCGTCCACGATCGTACAGAGGCGCTCGGCCAGCGTGTCAGTTGGTGTCGCTTCCACTTTTTCGACGGCAATGCCTTCGTCAGTCAAGCGGTCGAGCTGTCTTCGCAAGGAGTGAAACTCCCCGTCCGTCGTCACGATCTTGGGCCGTTCCCGAAGTGGGAGAGACGACAGGAACCGCACGCCCAGCTCGTGCGTGTTGCTCCCCAAGGATAGGTCTGCATCGGGGTCATCGAGTATTCGTCGATAGCCCTCCCGAACGGCTTCGGCCTTTGCGAAGGCTCTGTCCCACTTCCGATCTACAAGCTCGGCGGCGTCGGTCCATGCCTCTTGCTGGCCTTCGAACCCAGAATCGGGCCATGCTTGATGGGAATGGCCGGTGAGGAGCAGGCGCTCGTCGACCCGGAACTTCGAGTAGTGTGGTGCGAGTGCGTTTGGCGTCGCGCTCAAATCTTGGAGGTTCAGCTTCGACCTCACAGGGATGTGCGGATCTCCCACAGGTCCGGAAAAACAGGGTGGAACAGGGTCGCAGCGAGATAGTCGGCTCCGGTGGACCCTCCCGTCCCCCGCTTGTTGCCAATAGTGCGGCGAACCATCTGCACGTGTCGGTAGCGCCACTCTTGGAGTCCTTCATCGAAATCGATCATCCGCTCGCAGATTCCGGCGACCGTGTCATTGGATCGATACACGTCAAGGAGCACCTTCTGGACCTGTTCGTCCGGCGTGACGGGTTGAGTTACGTCACGGGTTAGTGCTGCGCCCACGTCGTATCCGTTGGCTGCAAGGTAGGCCAGGAATGCGTCCCACAACGTCGGGGCGGCATACCGCTTCTCCAATCGATTTCGGCCCGTGCTGTCTTCAGGGTAGTGATCGACCGCACTGCGCCGCTTGTGCCCTAGCGCGAACTCGAGTTCACGAAACTGATAGCTCTGGAAGCCGCTGCCCGATTCGAGTCGCTCCCGGAACGACAGGAAGTTGATAGGTGTCATCGTCTCGAGAACATCGATTTGCGCGACCATCACTTTGAGGATGGTGAGTATGCGTTTGAACGTGTGCCCCGCGAGTGGCGTTTCGTTCTGCTCGAGTCGCTTCATGAGATACTCCGTTTCGTGGAGTACCTCCTTGAACCACAGCTCGTAGACCTGATGAATGATGATGAACAACTGTTCGTCGTGCTCCGGCCCGTCGGACACTGGATGCTGGAGTCCAAGGAGTTCGTCGATCTTGAGGTACGAGACGTAAGTGAGCGGTTTGGTCATCAGATGAACCGAGGCGTGTAGTTGTCGAGGGATTCGTATTGTGGGAGCCACGGGAGGTCGTATCCCAGCTCCTGCGCGGCGTGGTGCGTCCAGTATGGGTCCCAAAGATGAGCGCGGGCCAACACGCAGAGATCGGCGCGGCCGGCTGCCAGGATCGTGTTGACGTCGGTGTAGGAAGAGATGTTACCGACGGCCATGGTGGCGATGCCAGCCTCGTGACGGATGCGATCGGCAAACGGAGTTTGAAACTGGCGACCGTATGCTGGCTTGGCGTCAACGACCGTTTGACCAGCGGAAACGTCGACGACGTCACAGCCATGTTCGGCGAGCATCCTCGCGATCCTGACCGCGTCTTCGGGTTGCGTGCCTCCGGGTGCCCAATCGACCGCCGAGATTCGAACTGACATCGGTTTGTGTTCCGGCCATGCAGCCCGGACGACATCGAACACTTCTAGTGGAAACCGCATGCGGTTTCCAAGATCTCCGCCATAGTCGTCGCCACGTTGATTGGTGAGTGGTGATACGAATGTGGCGAGCAAGTACCCATGGGCGAGATGCAATTCGAGCCAATCGAAGCCGGCTGCTTCCGCGCGTCCGGCGGCCGCGGCGAAGTCATCACGCACGCGGTCCATGTCCTCGCGCGTCATCTCTTGTGGAATTTGGGATTCAGGCAGGTAGCGAATGGGCGAGGGACCGAAGATCGGCCAGTTCCCTTCGGTAAGCGGTTGGTCCATTCCCTCCCACCCGAGGCGCGTCGATCCTTTGCGTCCTGCGTGTCCAAGCTGAATGCCAATCTTTGCCCGGGTGCTGCCGTGTACAAAATCGACGATGCGCTTCCACGCGGTCACGTGCTCTGGTTTGTAGATGCCCGCACACGCAGGGCTAATGCGGGCGTCTTCACTCACATCCGTCATCTCGGCGATCACTAGGCCAGCCCCGCCCTGGGCACGTGCACCAAGATGCACGAGATGCCAATCGTTGGGTGTACCGTCGGTCGCGCTGTATTGGCACATCGGTGACACCACGACACGATTCTCGAGCAGGAGGTCACGGACTTTGAACGGCGTGAACATCGGTGGTGGGGCCGGAGACCGGGCCAGAGAAATGCCTGACTGCAGTTCGGCCGCTTCGGCAAACCAATCATCGACGTCGGCAATGAACTTCGCGTCTCGCATCTTGAGGTTGTCGTGCGTAACGCGAAAGCTTCGAGTGAGAAGGTTGAACGCGAACTGCTTCGGTTCCATCGACATGTACCGCTCGACATCCTCGAACCACTGAAGACTGACTTGCGCCGCCCGTTGGGTACTCTCCACGATGGGTCTTCGCTCGGCCTCGTACGTGGTGTAGGCGTCGTCCAGCGTCGCGCCGGCGCGTAACGCGTCGGCCAGGACCAGGGCGTCCTCCATCGCGAGCTTCGTACCCGAACCGATGGAAAAGTGGGCGGTGTGGGCTGCGTCACCCATCAAAATGACATTCTCGTAACGCCAGCACGCTGTCTTGAGCGTTGGAAACTGACGCCAGACCGATTTGTTGGTCTCGAGCGAGTGGCCCTCTAATTCTTCGGCGAACAGATGTTCGCAGAAAGCGAGCGTGTCTTCTTCTGTAGCCTGGTCCATGTGGGCGGCGCGCCACGTATCTTCGCGTGCCTCGACGATGAACGTCGAGTGATCTTTCGCGTACTGGTACGCGTGTACTCGCCACAAGCCATGCTCGTTGTGGCGAAAGAAGAAGGTGAAGGCGTCGAATGGGCGCTTAGTCCCAAGCCATACGAAGCGGTTGGGTCTCAAGTCGATCGTTGGCTGGAAGGTTGACTCGTACTGGTCGCGCACCATGCTGTTGAGTCCATCGGCACCGAGTACCAAGTCGGCATCCCGGACCGAATCGAGGTCCGTAATCTCGACTCCAAAACGCAAATCCACATCGAGCGCACGGCACCGCGCCGTAAGAATCTCGAGGAGTGCCGCCCGGGAAAGTCCACTGAACCCGTGGCCACCTGACGTGAGTATCAGGCCTCCGTAGTGAATGTCGATGTCGTCCCAACGTGCGCACTGAGCCATCATGGCATCGAAGGTTTCCGTATCCGCCTCGCCGAGGTTGGTACCCGTAGCGTCGGAGAAGACCACTCCGAAGCCGAACGTGTCGCCAGGTTGGTTCCGCTCGTACACCGTGATCTCGTGCGACGGATCGTGCTTCTTCATCAGGATGGCGAAGTAGAGCCCCGCCGGCCCGCCTCCAATACAATTGATCTTCATGCCCCCTCAGCGAGGAGATGGCCGGCGATGATCAACTGCTGCACTTCCGTCGTACCCTCGTAGATCCGAAGCGCGCGTACCGACCGGTACAGATGATCGACGGGGTGGTCCGCCAACACCCCTTGGCCACCGAAGATTTGCACGGCGTCGTCAACGATCCTCTGTGCGGCTTCTGTGGCAAACATCTTGGCCATCGCGGACGCCATGGCACTTTCTTCGGCACCTCGATCGAGATCGTACGCAGCTCGATAAACGAGAAGGCGCGCAGCGTCCAAGTCTGTCGCCATACGGGCGAGTTTTTGTTTGATGAGTTGAAAGTCACCTAGAGACTTTCCAAACTGCTGCCGCGTGCGGGCGTGGCCCTTGGCCTCGGCCAGCGCCCGCGCCGCCAATCCGCATGCCGCGGCACCAACCGTTGGGCGCAACCGTTCCAAGGTGGCAAATCCCAGCGCCAGTCCGGCGCCCTCATCACTCAAACGCGCATCCACCGGCACCCGGCAATCGGTGAAGCGAAGATCGCCCAACGGGTGTGGTGCACTCATGATCTGGGCGCCGGTGAACTCGAGCCCGGGCGTCCCGGCCGGAACGGCGAACGCGGTGATTCCCTTCTTCCGCATCGATGCGTCAATGGTGGCGAACACCACATAGAGGTCCGCGATTCCCGCATTGGAGATGAACGTCTTCGATCCGTTGAGAACGTAGGCGTCCCCATCCCGGGTCGCGGTCGTTGCGAGTGCCGCAACGTCGGATCCGGCAACGCTCTCGGTCATGGCAAAGGCTGTCATGAGTTTTCCATCGAGCGCTTCTGCAACCCAGGTGTCGGTTGCATGCGGATTACCCGAAAGCATCAATGGAGTGGTGCCCAGCGCTTGGAGCGCGAACACCGCGTCTGCCAACGGAGAGGCGTATGCCAGCTGTTCACGGACGATGCAGCACGCGCGCCAGTCCTGATCGGCGATGCCCCGATAACAACCTCCTTCGGCAAGAAGCGGGACCATGCGTTGCGCGAGGTCGCGCGCGTCGTCGTCTGTGTCGGGATTGCCGAGTGGTGCGATACGATCCGTCGCAAACTCGAGCACGCTCGCAGCAAGCTTGCGATGACTGGGCTCGAGGAATGCGTTGACCGTCGATGGCTCTAGCATCGAGGGTTATTCAAATTTGGGATCGCGTTTCTCGACGAAGGCGTCATACGACTCGCGAAAATTCGGGTGGAGCATGAGTTCGGCCTGCGCTTCAGCTTCGAACTGCAGGGCAGCTTCGAGATCCATCGACGCCTCGCGAATGAGTGCGTCCTTGGTGATGGCGATCGCGTCGGTCGGTCCGCGGGACAACTGCTCGGCGAGTTTTCGTGCCTCCGCCATGAGCACGTCTTGCTCAACAACGCGATTGTACAACCCGATCCGTGCCGCCTCTTCGGGTCCGATGAACTTGCCCGTCATCAACAGGTGGGTTGCGTGGGTCAATCCCACGATCCGCGGCAGCAACCACGACGCTCCCATGTCCGCGCCAGAGAGGCCAACGCGCGTGAACAAGTAAGCGATCTTGGCGGCCGGGGTTCCGATTCGAAAATCGCACGCGGTTGCGATCACCGCCCCGGCACCGGCAACGGTACCGTTCAGGGCAGCGATGATAGGGCGGGGGCAGCGTCGCATGGCGAGGATGAGGTCGCACGTCATGCGAGTGAATTCGACCAGTCCGTCGCGGTCTCGTTCGAACAGGCGCCCAATGATGTCCTCGACGTCGCCTCCGGAACAAAAGCCACGTCCTGCTCCTGTCAGGATAATGACACGCACACCGTCTTCCGTCCCGATAGATCGGAACGTGTCTCGGAGTTCTTCGTAGACCTCGAACGTGAGGGCATTCAGCCGGTCCGGCCGATTCAGGGTGATAGTCGTGACACCGGCACCGTCGTCTTCGCGCAAGAACGCCGTCACGTGAGTACGGCGGTGGCTTCGATTTCGATCATGGCATGCGCATCCACGAGCGCCGAGACCTCGACGAGAGCCATGGCCGGATAGTGCTTGCCCAAGCGCTCGCGCCAGATGGCGCCAAGGGGCTTCAGATTGTCGAGGTATGCTTGGCGGTCGGTGACGTACACGGTCATGCGAGCGATATCGTCGGGTTGGCCTCCCGCAGCTCGAACAACGGCCAAGATCTTGTCGAGGATGCTGGCCCATTGTTCGACGAAGCCGATCTCGGGAACCGATCCGGTTTCGTCGCTAGCAGATTGCCCCGCGACGAACAACAAGCGGCCGCCCGCTGGGGCAAGGAGGCCGTTGTTCCATCCCGATGGCGTTCCGAGTTCCGACGGATTGAAGATCTCCAGACTCATGTGCGTAGATGCCCTCCGTCGATCACGATGGCTTCTCCATTGATGCTACAGGCTTCTTCGTGACACAGTGATAAGACCATGTGTGCCACCTCAGTGGGGTGAATCAAGCGGTGCTGCGGTGTCGTGGCGAGGATCGCCTCGAGAGCGTCGGCATTGCTTCGACCAGTCTTGGCCCGGATACGGGCAATGGAGGCGTCTGTCATGGCCGTGTCGACGTATCCAGGACAAATCGCGTTAACGGTGATCCCGTGTCGGACCACTTCGGCTGCGACACTTCGGGTGAGTCCAAGGACAGCATGCTTCGAGGCGCTATACGCGCTCACGTACTGATCTCCGGTAACGCCCGCGACCGACGCGATGTTGATGATGCGGCCCCACCCTCGTTCTACCATTTGCGGAACGAAGGCACGAGTGCACAGAAACGTCCCCGTGGCGTTCACGGCAAATTGGAGATTCCAGTCCTCGAGCGACGTCTTGTGAACGGGGGCGGAAAGGGCGATGCCCGCGTTATTGACCAGGATATCGATGGCGCCGAGTCGGTCGCGGGCCAACATCGCCAACCGTGCCACGCTCTTTTCGTCTGTGACGTCACACTCGAGCGCGTACGCCGATCCACCGTCGGCGGTGATTCCTTCGGCGACCGCTGTGATTTCGCTGGAGGTGCGTGCCGCAACGACCACCCGGACCTTCTCATCAGCCAACGCCCGCGCGACGGCAGCGCCGATACCGCGGCCGCCACCCGTAACGACTGCGCCTAATCCCTCAAGTCCCATCGAAGGACTCCATTACGGCGTCGGCGAGGATCGCGCCCAAGGCCTCGACGCTGGCATGGCCTTCGGCAGCAGAGGCATGCGCCGGAAAACCAAAGTAAGCGCGATCGCCGCCAATCTCCTCGAATCGCGTCGCGCCGTTGCCGATAGCCTCGCTCAACGATACGGGGTTCGGCGCGAGGTCACGCCGCAATTCCTCGCGTACCAGGTCGGTCCGCTCCGCCTGTACGATCGACGTCTCGAACTGTCCTGCATGACAGGCCCCCGTTTGGAACTCGTCGGTCAGACGTGCTGCGAAGCGTCGCCGCACGAGGTTGGGAAAGACCACTTTGAGCGGTAGTGAAGGGTCAGATGCAAACGCGTCGATTGCCGATAGGTGAGTAGGGTCGAGATGCGCGTTGGCGATGGCCAAGGTCGCGAATCCATGTTCTGCAAGACTCGTGGCAATGTCGCGTAACATGGCCTGGAGCGTTGCCGCGCCGATCGATACCGTTCCCTGAAAGCCCGACGCGAATCCGGCGGGCGTGTACTGAATGGGAGGGGCGACCACAACTTCGTATCCTCTGTCGCCCAGCATCTCGCTGCCGGAGCGCGCCATGGCCTCGCTGATGATGACGTCGGTAGACAGCGGAAGGTGGGGTCCGTGGGCTTCGATGGCCCCGATCGGAAGGACGACAACAGCCGTCTTGCGGTCGAGGTCGCGAACCTCTTCCCACGTCATGCTGGACAGTTGCCGCACCGACATGATATCTCACCTCCCATGACATTCATCCCGCCAGAGTCGTTCAATATCGCCGACTACTTCCTCGATGCACGAATCCAAGAGGGAAAAGCGGAGGACACAGCGATCATCACCGACAATGGGACCCAAAGCTACGGTGAGACCCGCGACGCCGCCAATCGGTTTGCGAACATGCTGCTGGCGTCCGGCGTCCGGCCGGAAGAACGGATCATCATCGCTCTTCCTGACGGCGCTGAATATGTCGCGGCATTCTTCGGGATACTCAAAGTCGGCGCCGTTGTCGTCATGGTAAATCCGGATCTGCCCCCTGATGCCATCGAATATTTCTGTAGGTACACCGGTGCGCGAACAGCTCTGGCAACGAGTGGAATTGCGCCCACCTTTCGTGACCAAGAGGCGTCGTCGCGACTCGACCAGGTCCTTGTGGTTGACGACGTTGATTTCGGGAAACGCCTGGCGGCCGCGCCTGTCGACTTCGCCAATGTTGGTACGCATCGTGACGATCCGGCGATTTGGCTCTTTTCCGGCGGAACGACGGGACGTCCCAAGGCTGTCGTGCAGACTCATCGGTCCTTTGCAAATACCACCGAGTGTTACGCCAAACAGGTGATTGGGTATTCGGCAGGAGATCGCACTCTATCCGTGCCGAAACTGTATTTCGGGTATGCGACCGGGTCGAACTTGCTGTTCCCGTTCTCGGTCGGTGCTTCCACGATTCTATTCCCGGAGCGATGCACTGCTGAGGTGCTCTTCGACAAAATTCGGACACATCGCCCCACGATCTTGATCAATGTCCCGACGATGGTGAACAAGATGGTGAACTCCAGCGACGCCTCGCAGCAAGATGTTTCGTCGCTTCGGTTGAGCACCTCGGCTGGGGAGGCGTTGCCCGAAGAGTTGTTTCATCGTTGGCAGGAAGCGTTCGGGGTCGAATTGCTGGATGGTCTAGGAACTGCCGAGATGTGGCACATCTTCATTTCCAATCCTCCGGGTGGGGCGAGGGCGGGCACGATCGGGACAGTCGTACCTGGATTCGACGTTCAAGTGCGTGACGATGAGGGTCGGGTTGTGCCGGATGGGCAGACCGGATGGCTGTGGGTTCGCGGCGATTCGCGCGCGATCGGGTATTGGCAGCAGA
Source organism: Gemmatimonadota bacterium (assembly GCA_039656555.1). Taxonomy (GTDB): domain Bacteria; phylum Gemmatimonadota; class Gemmatimonadetes; order Gemmatimonadales; family GWC2-71-9; genus CAMYLY01. Next base: position 10,051 of record JBDHLU010000063.1, read on the forward strand.
TGGAAAAAACGAAACAGGCCTTCCGGGGCGATTGGTACGTGTCGGGAGATCTCGTGGAACGCGATTCCGACGGCTATTTCCGATACCGCGGGAGAGCCGACGATATGCTGAAGGTTGCTGGTAAGTGGCTCGCCCCCCAGGAGGTGGAAGGGTGTTTGCTAGAACATGATCGCGTAAGCGAGGTTGCGGTGGTCGGTGTTGTGGATGCCGATGGCTTGACCAAGCCGCATGCGTTTGTTGTTGCGGTTGATCCGGACGACGCGCTTGCCGAAGAACTGCAAGCCTACTGCCGCGATCGCCTAGAGCCGTACAAACATCCCCGCAAAGTGATTTTTCGGGAAACCCTCCCTCGTACCCATTTGGGTAAAGTCGACCGCGCCCAACTTCGGGTCTAGCTCCAGCCCAAACGACCGACGGGGCAGCGCCTCTCGACACTGCCCCGTCTTCCTGCGTAGTACGGATATATCTACTTGTTGGAAAGGCTCCAGACGTAGGCAGCCACGGCGCGCAGCTGCTCATCGTTGATCTGGCTCCCGCCCTTGGGGGGCATCACCGTACCGCTGGAGGACTTGTCCGAACTCACACCCTCTGTGATGGCCTTGACGATCGCTTCGAACGAGCCGTCGCCCAAATTCCATTCCTCATCCGTGAGGTTGGCGCCGAGATTGGGCATGCCCTTGGCGTCCATACCATGGCACGCCATGCAGATGCCGGCACCGTTGAAGATGGTCTTGCCTTGATCGATCATCTGCTGCGTGACGCCTTCGGGTAGCTGCGCCTTTGCTGCCGGGACGACCAGCAGCGAAAGTCCGAGTGCCACCGTGACGCGCACGACGAAATTCCTCATGGTTACTCCTTTATGTTTCGTTGCTATCAATGTTGGAATCCAAGCCAATAAGCTACGTAGGAAGGAGCGGTTACCGCCACTGTGGGTGGGGCATCAAGTTTGGGGCAGCGTGATGGTCACGGCGAGCCCGCCCAGGGTACTGCGTCCCGCTCTGATCGTACCATCGTGCGCGCGAATGATCGCGGCGGCAATCGAAAGTCCCATGCCTGCCCCGGCCCCCCGTGTCCGAGCCTCGTCGGCTCGGTAAAAGCGGTCGAACATGTGAGGCCACGCCTCTTCTGATATCCCTATCCCCGCGTCTTCGACGGTGATGACCGCTCCCATGTTGTTGCGAGTGCTGACCCGAAGTCGCGTGCCCGCTTCCGTATGTGTGATGCCGTTGTCCAAGAGGTGGTCCAGAACCACTGTCAGCATGGCGGGATCGACGTTGGCGACGACCGAGTCGGGCATGTCGGTTTCGATGACGTGGTCTCCCGCACGCGTTCTCGCCCGATCTACCGACGCCGTAACCAAATTTGCCAGGTTAGTTGGAGTGCGGTGTGGAGAGAGTTCCCCCGCGTCCAGGCGTGCCAGCAGGATCAGTGAATCGGAGATCGAAATGAGGTGGTCGACTTCCTCGAGCTGACTTCGCAGTACCGATTGGTATCGCTCAGGTTCGCGTACACTGCGGAGTACGACTTCGAGTTCCCCGCGCATGGCGGTGAGCGGTGTGCGCAGGTCGTGGCCCGCATCGGCAATCATCCGGCGTTGCGACTCGAATGCACTGTCGAGCCGCTCGAGCATTTCGTTCAAGACTCGTATCAACCCCTGGAGTTCGAACACGTCCGCATGCACCGTGATGCGTTGGTTGCGTGTCGCGGGCATGATCGCTCGAGCCTCTGCTGCGATCGCGTCGACCGGGACGACACTCGATCGTGCCAGCCAGTACGAACCGACGACCGTTGCCAGGGTGCCAAGCAACACGGTGCCGAACATCAAGAACAACAATTCTCGACTGGCGGCACGGTGGGGCCCAAGCGATGCCGCCACCTGAATGACGATCTGTTCGCTCCCGTCTGGGCTGGAGACCGGCGTGTATAGCGCACGGATCTCGTCGTCTCCCCACTGGTGGGTGACCCAGACTTGTGCCCCAGCGAACGCTCGCATGATTGCACCACGATGGACGGGAAGATCCTTGGCGAGCGTCGTGTTGGTGGCGAGGATGGAATCGGGGAACGCCCGCACCGTCACGAAACGGTTGAGCCGTTCGATGAACTGCTCTCGCGTGAGCGTTTCTGGGTACGGGACGATCGGGAATCCGGTTCGCACAAATCCCAGTTCGAGTCCGGCCGCGGCGAGTAGGCCGCGGTCGAGTTCCTCTCGGAGGAGACGTTCGGCCCCGACGTATGCCAGCATTGCAATGAGAAGGAGCGCTACGAAAAGCGTGAGCGAGAACCGCACGGCCAGCGTGCGGCGAAGGGAATGCATCAGGCCGCTTCAGCAGGCCTCTTGAGGCAGAATCCGACTCCACGAACGGTCTGGATATACCCTTGCTGCCCTGCCTCACGGAGCTTGCGGCGAAGATTGCCGATATGTACGTCGACCACGTTACTCTCGGGATCGAAGTGCATATCCCACACCTTCTCGAGTAACTCGGTGCGTCGAACAACATCCTCGGGGTGCAGCATGAAATGCTCGAGGAGTTGGAATTCTCGTGGCGTCAGGTCGAGTTGCGTCTCACCGGCCCACGCCTTGTGCTTGAGTCGGTCGAGTTCGATCTGACCGTACGACAGCCGGTCAAGTCGGGCCGCCCCGCCACGGCGTACCAATGCGCGGAGCCTGGCAAGAAGCTCGTCGAACCGGAATGGCTTGGTGAGGTAGTCGTCAGCGCCAGCGTCGAGCCCGCGCACGATGTCTTCGGTCGCGTCTCGGGCCGTCAGCATTAGGATGGGCGTGCTGCGTCCCTCACGACGAAGCTCGGATGCCACCTGAAGTCCATTCTTCTTGGGCAGCATGAGGTCGAGCAGGATCGCGTCGTAGTCGTTGATATGTGCGAGCGCCGTGGCCTCGTCGCCATCCTTGGCAACATCGACCGCATAGCCCTCCTCACGGAGGCCCATTTCGATGAAACCAGCGACCTTGCGGTCGTCCTCCACTACGAGTATTCGCACAGGAAAAGGCTATCAGGTTTGGTCTGACCAGCATTGCAAGCGTTTCTGAAGAAAACTTAATTATCGGGCGTCTCGAGGGGAACCTCCAGCTTGAACTTGGCGCCGTTGCCGGGTTGACTCTCCACGGTGAGGTCACCACCCAGCAACCGCGCCAACTTTCTCGAAACGGCGAGCCCAAGTCCAGTCCCACGTTCTACCTGTTTCCCCGCACGCTCAAAGGCCTCGAAGATCATGACCTGCTGTTCTACGGCGATGCCTTCGCCCCGATCCACGACCTGAAACGACATCGTGTCCCTCGTGACCACGAGCACGACGTCAACGACGCTGTCGTCCGGAGAGTGGCGCACCGCGTTGGTCAGCATGTTGATGAGAATCTGGCGCAATCGCTGCGGGTCCGTTCGGCAGAGCACAGGACCGTCGGGGCCTTTCTGCCTGATTACTAGGCCTTTGCGTTGGGCGGTCGGTACGACGGTCGAAATCGACTCGCGGATGACTTCCCAGGCATTCGCTTCGGTGATTGCGATGTTGAGGTGGTCGGCGTCGAGGCGACTGATGTCGAGCAAGTCGTCGAGCAGTACCAACGTCCGCTCTGCGCATTCGTGGACCTCACGGGCAGCGCGCGGTGGGTTATCCTTTTCCCGCCTGATCCAGAGGTCGGCCCATCCGTAGACCGCGGTCAGCGCGTTGCGGAGTTCGTGATTGATCATCGAGAAGAACCGATCCCGCGAGACCTGCATAGACTTGAGTTCGTCCATCAGTCGTTTTTGCTCGGTGTTGTACCGGGCGTTTTCGACAGCGACAGCGGCGTGCGCCGCGAGCATCACCGCATAGGACTCGTCCTCGGCCGAGAACTCAGACGCGCCCTGCTTGTTGGTGAGGTAGAGATTCCCAATAGGGCCGCTCCGACCAAGGATCGGGACCCCCAGGAACGATGTCATCTTGGGATGGTCGGGCGGGAAGCCGTGTGATGAAGGGTGGCTGCCAAGATCACGCAGGCGAACCGGTTTGGGGTCATCGACCAAGAGGCCCAGGATTCCCTTGCCCTGGGGTGGGTCCCCAATCTTTTCCCGTGTTGCCTCGTCGATGCCGGCGACGACGAATGAAACCACCCCCTTCCCAGATTCATCCAGAACCCCAAGGGCGGCGTATTGCGTCTCGATGACATGCTGGGCCGAGTCGACGATCTCTTGGAGAACCCGGTCGAGATCGTGTTCGGCTGTGATGCGGATCGCGGCTTGGCAAAGGCGCTGGACGCGATCCCACATTTCAGGTGAGGAAGGAGGCAGTGGCGTCATCGCGACCGGAAGGTATGCGGAGCCCGGGCGCCGGGCTAGCCCACGTGACGCGGAGGGGAATGTCGTGGTATTCTGAAGGCTCATGGATCCACAGATCATCGATTCCACCGCGGTTACCCCGATTCTTACTGTGCTGGGTTATGCGGCTATCGCTGCCGGATTTGCCAGCTTCGGCGTGATCCCGCTGGTTGGGCGGCAGGCCGTTTCGACAATGTTGCTCGGCCTGGCGAACTCCATGGCAGCGGGACTCATGTTGGGGGCGGCGTACGCGCTCATGGTGATCGACCCCGACGGGTTCTCACCGGTGAGCGCGTTCGCCGCGCTGTTGGGTATCGCGTACGTCCTATTCACGCACTGGGTGATCGGCACGACGGACCTCGACCTCAACCGGTTGGACGAGAAAGACCCGACCTACGGATACAAGGTGCTCCTGGTCAACACGTTGCATGGGGCGGCTGAGGGCGTGGCCATCGGGGTTGCTATGGCGGTGAGCATTCCCTTTGGGACGTTTGTTGCGCTTGCCATTGGGGTACACAATGTTCCCGAGGGCACTGTGCTGGCGGCAATCCTCTCGAGTCGTGGTGCCCGAATCCGCGACGCCGCCGCCCTCACGATCGCCGCGAACATAGGGCAGGTGTTATTGGCCGTTACCACCTTTGCCATCGTGACAGCGGCGCCGGCCATGTTGCCGTGGGCCGCCGGATTCGCGATCGGTGCGCTCATCTACCTCGTACTCGCTGAGCTGCTACCGGAGAGCTATCGCGAAGTCGGGCCGACCAGCGTTGCCCTTACGGCTATCGTCGCTATGGGAATGTTGGTCGTTCTCACGGAAATGAACCTGTGACCGACCTCGACCCCGCCGTTCTGGTTTTTCTCTACGCGCTCTTCACTGCGCTTGTGACAGGTTTGGGGGCGATCCCGTTTCTGTTCGTGCGACAGGTGTCGGGCGCGGCCATGGCATATGCCAATGCCATAGCCTCAGGGCTGATGCTGGGGGCGAGTTTTGGACTCGTGGCGGAGGGGACGCAATACGGTGGGTGGCAGACGGTCATTGGTGGCGGAGTAGGGGTAGGGTTCATTCTCGCCACGCAGCGCGTACTCAGCCGGTACGATGTCTCTTTTGGTGTTGCACGAGGTGCCGGTGCCCGGAAGGTGTTGCTGATGCTCGTCGTGATGACCGTGCACTCGTTCAGTGAGGGAGTTGCGGTGGGGGTCGCCTTTGGTGGAGGGATGACGTTGGCCATAGCGATTACGCTTGCCATCGCCGTCCACAACATTCCTGAGGGGCTTGCCATCAGCGCGGTCCTCCGTTCACGTGGTCAATCTGTGGCCAACTGCGCCATGTGGAGCATCATCTCGTCACTCCCCCAACCGCTCATGGCGGTGCCCGCCTTCCTGTTTGTCGGTGCTTTCCGTTCGGCCCTCCCCTATGGTGTCGGGTTTGCCGCTGGGGCGATGGTATTCATGGTACTGGTCGAGTTGTTACCGGAAGCTTACGAAGACGCGCGCCGACCAGTCGTCGCGCTCCTGGTGAGCGCGACGCTAGTAGGTATGGTCTTGTTTCAGCAGTCTCTCTAGATCAAAAGACCGGGAATCCCGGTGAGCCGAACCGTTCCATCGAGAGATGGCTGTACATCGGGTAGGCATACGCGATGATCACCAAGACGATGGCGACGACCACCCAGGAGCTCGGGAGGGTGCTCAGCCATAATGCGGTTTTCCTTGAGACGTGTGTTCGGTACCTACAGCGTCGCGGTCGCTACCGCGCGAACGATGTCGCTTTGTGAAATAACACCTTGCAACTCGCCGTCAACCTCTACGAAGAGCCGGTGCACTTCCAGGTACAACATCTGCTGCGCCGCCACTTTCAGATCTTCCTCTGGGCCAATCGTTTTTGGGCGCGGCGTCATGAGATCGCGCACGAGTGTTCGGGCAAAGAGTTCTTCTCGTTCCTCCGTCGTACGGGTCTCGGCGGTCGCCTCGAGCACATCGGTGGTTGACAGCACGCCGATGAGTTTGCCGTGCTTGTCTGCCACGGGTACGCCGTGTACGTGGGCGTCGGCGAGTGCGAACACCGCGTCCGCAATGGTCGATTCGTCGCTTACGATCTGTAGGTCGGTAGCCATTACGTCGGCGACTCTCATGGTCCCTCGCAGGTGAAGGTCACGCTTCCTGTTGAGACTATGCCACCAGCGCTGTGACCGAAGCTTGAACTGTGTTTCAGCATTCTTTCACGATCACTTTGTTACAATGATTCTACGGGTTAGCAGGGAGGGAATGATGAAGTTGATGAAGGTACCACGACCCGCCGTTCACACCCCGCGGACGGAACTCGAACACATCTTCGATCGGTTCCTGACTCCGGCGCTTTTGAGGGACGCGCCACTCATCGAGACGGAGTGGGCTCCTGCGTTGGATTTTTCGGAGATGGACAACGAGTATATCGTCCGACTCGAGGCTCCTGGGGTTCACCGTGAAAATCTCGACGTGAATCTCGAGGGTCAAATGCTCACACTCACCGGCAAGCGTGAGGTCCGGAGGGACCTGGAGAGTGAAGATTTCATCTGGAAGGAGCGTGAGGAGGGCCATTTCGTTCGCTCGATCCGGCTTCCCAAAGCCGTCGACATGGACAAAGTGGTCGCCGCGTATCAGGATGGGGTCCTGATCGTGCACCTTCCGAAGCTCGAGCCGGCGGTAAAGAGCAAGATCGCGATCAAGTAACCACACGCGATTTGGGGGAGAACGCAGACAGCCCTGGAGGAGATCCTCCGGGGCTGTTTCTGCGTCAATCCGCCAGGGTCTCGTCAGGTGGTCTGATCGACCCCGGCGCGAACCATCACCGTGGTAGTTGCGGCCTTCGGTGAGTGGACCGGCACCACGAGCATCGAGGTTACCAGTCGGTTGATGAGCTGTTCGGTTGTGCTGCCAAGCATGACACGATCAGCCCAGTTCCTTCCATGGGATCCGACAACGACCAAATCGGCATTCCATTGTGTCGTGAGGTCGCGAATCACCTTGCTCGCTCGCCCACGGCGGATCTCGGCAAGTTCTCCGTTGTCGTTCAGGGTCGCCTGTATGTGTCGCTCGAACTCCTCAACGACCGCTGGATAGTGCGCGTACTCATCCAACTGCAAGGTGGCATCTGGTACGAACGGTAGCGGCTCCGCCACGTGCAGAATCATCAGCTCTGCGTGGAGGATATCTCGGAAACGTCGGGCCATTTCGAGTGTTGGACCAGTGGCGTACGAAAGGTCGACCGGCACGAGAATCCGGCATCCGCGCAAGAGGCTTCGCTGCACCAGGAGTATCGGCACGTCGATCTTGCGAATGGTGTGGTGCACCGTGCTTCCACCAAACCAACGCGTGGGCGCGATGTGACGCTTTCGGCCCAAGACGACGAGACCTGCCTCGTGATCCTGTGCGGCATGTACTAGGCCAAGCGCCGGTGTCCCGAGGCGCACTTCCAGACGGTCGAGTTCGACATCCGGGAGCTCGGCGACGAGCGCGTGCTCCATGGTCTGACGCGCCTGCTCAGAAACCCTATAACGCAACTCTGAAATGTCGACCGGAAGGTGAAAGCTGGCGGGTACATCGGCCACGTCACGTGTCACGTGGACAAAGTGGTATTCCGCATCAGAGAGAGAGGCCAACTCACGCGCTACCGTTGCCGCGCGAAGCCCTTCAGTCGAGGGGTCGACGCCGGCGATAATGGGCTTCCAGGACATGGTGTCCCCCCTTTGTTCAGGGTAATTGAAGCCTAGAGGCCCAGGCATGACGGCCCTATGAACAGTTCCTGAAGGGCTCTTGTCGCTGGCCTTCAATCGGAATTAACGAACCCTTAATGGCGCTGCCGATAAGATGCAGGTGTCGCCGATCAAGGCGATACTGCGGGAACTGCCCTAGAGGGGTAGGGCCGGCACCCTCGGGTGTCGCTGGGTTCTCGGAGGCTTCGATGTGGTGGCCGCAGGCGAGACGATTGGGGATCGTCGACCAAGCAATCTGCTGCAAAGTACGGAGTCTCACAAAAACGAAAACTCGGAGGGATATCCCTCACCCCCGGTGCACGGGAGGGCACCGGGGGTTTTGTATTGGTATGAACTCGAGCGGTTGACTCCTACCCGGGCCGCACGACGAGCACCGGCATCGGCGCTCCCCGTACCACCTTGTCAGCCACGCTTCCCAATACTAGCCGAGGCATGCCCCCACGCCCGTGCGTCGCGAGGGCGATCAGATCGGCTCCGGCGGCACACGCGTGCCGGATGATCGCCGTGG
>JBDHLU010000064.1:0-18611 GCA_039656555.1 Gemmatimonadota bacterium
ATACCCGAACATCATTCCCTGATCGCCGGCCCCTCCGGTATCCACCCCCATCGCAATGTCCGGCGATTGCGGATCCATTGCCGTCATCACGGCACACGTGTGGGCATTGAACCCGTAGGAACCATCCGTATACCCAATTCGTCGAATCGTCTCCCTGACAACCTCGGATGCGTTCACGGTGGCCGTCGTGGTGATCTCTCCCGCGAGTACCACCACCCCGGTGGTTATCAAGGTCTCACAGGCCACACGAGCCATGGGGTCAGTGGCAAGAATACGATCAAGAACGGCGTCGGAAATCTGGTCAGCCATCTTATCCGGATGGCCTTCCGTCACAGATTCGGAAGCGAAGATATATCTATGCGATGACATTGCACTCCTGCGGATGTGCGATTATTTGGGATCTTGGAAGGTAGCCGCGCGTTTTCCGTGCGGCAACCGAGCGCCGCCAACCAGCTGCTGACCGACACATTCTCCTACTGCGCGCTCAATGTTGGCCTTGATGGCGTCCGCCGTCGCGAGTGACAAGACCTCGTCGACCACATCCCGCGCGACGCCGGCGTCCATCTGCCGCAGGAACCACCTTACCATCGGCAATGATGTGGCCGCTACACTCAAGACACGGTACCCAAGCCCCACCAGGAGAAACACCGATACTGGGTCGGACGCCATCTCCCCGCACACCGACGGCGGTTTGTCCAACCGATCACCTGCCTCGACAATTCGCTTGAGCAAGTGAATGACCGCCGGGTGGAACGGAGTGAACCGGGACGCCAGGCGGGCGTTCCCCCGATCAACCGCGAGGGTGTATTGGGTTAGATCGTTGGACCCCACACTGATGAAGTCTGACATTGCGGTAACGCGATCGGCCATTATGGCGGCTGCAGGCGTCTCGATCATGGTCCCCACGGGGAGATCCGTGGCCGCCGGGATGCCCTCGGCCTCGAGCTCCACACCGGCCGATTTGACGAGCGCCCGCGCCTGGTCGATTTCGTCAAGCGTGGACACCAACGGGAGCATGAGCTGCAGGTCACCGTGCCGCCGTGCCCGCATGAGAGCACGGATCTGCGTGCGAAAGAGGTCGGGGTTGTCGAGGCACACCCGAATCGCCCGCCACCCAAGGAACGGATTGGCCTCGGCCCCCGCTTGGAACGACATGGGATACTTGTCACCGCCGACGTCGTACCCGCGAATCACCACAGGCTTGCCCTCGAACCGCTGCACCGCTCGTTCAAAGAACCCCGCTTGCTCATCCTCTGTGGGCATCGACGAACGCCCTAACAAGAGAAACTCCGTGCGCAACAACCCGACTCCCTCAGCACCCAACCGAGAGGCAGCATCGAGGTCTTCCGGAAGATCGATGTTGACTAACAGGGTAATTCTGGTCCCATCTTTCGTTTCGACAGGGCCGCCATCGGACACTCCAATCTGCCGCTCCAGCTCTTCGCGAACACGCTGTGTTTCGCTCGCGTCCTCCAACTCGGCCGGAGTCGGGTCGAGTAACACAGTGCCAGCATTGGCGTCCAGAATCACCATCGTCCCTGGCTTCACACGATCTACCGATCCCACCAGGCCCATGACGCACGGGATGCGCAGACTTCGCGCTAGAATGGCTGCATGAGCCGTCCTGGTCCCTTCTTCCGAAGCAAATCCTGCCACAGGACCTTGCGCCAACTGCACCATGAGATCGGGAGAAAGGTCGCGAGTGAAGACTATGACCGGATGCTCCTCATCGGCCTGCATGACCGACTCGAGCGACCGACCCGTAAGATGGTTCAAGACGCGTTTCTGGATTCCATTCAGATCGGCGACCCGTTGCCGGAGCTGCATACTGGCCGATTGGGCCCACAGCGCTGTCATTTCAAGGGTACGAAACTCGAAGGCGCGTTCGGGACTGAGTTGGTTGTCGCGAACGAGGGTCTCGATGTCTGACAAGAATTCGGGATCCTCTAGCATCATGATCTGCGCGTCGAATATCTTAGCTTCGTCGGCGCCGATACGTTCCCGCGCTTGGTCGCGCAGTCCCGCAAGCGTGGTCTTCACCGTCTGAATCGCATCAGACAGTCGTTTGAGTTCAGGCTCGACGTTGTCGGCAGAGATAAGGCGGCGCGTGACCTTGGGAAGGTCCCACTGAATGATGCGTGCCGGCCCCGTGGCAAGCCCAGACGAGACCCCAACGCCCTCGAGCAACCGATCGTTAGACATCCGTCAACTTCCAATCCCGCCCGATGAGCTCGGCGATGGCCGCCACCGCAGCATCTGCATCCGGACCCTCTGCTTTGATCGACAACTCACTGCCACGTTCGGCCGCCAGCGTCATCACTCCCAGGATGCTCTTGGCGTTCACCCACATTCCATCCTTTGCAATCTGAATCTCCGATTCGAACCGATGAGCTATCTTTACCAACTCCGCTGCCGGTCGCGCGTGCAACCCAAGTTGGTTGGAAACGGTGGCCTTCACCTCGATCAAGCCCATACCACCCCCGCACTCAACGCGAGTCCAGCCGCGAGCAGCCCAAACCGGACACCACCCAGGCTGGGCGCGATCCATCTTGAGACGATGATTGCAACTGCGGCAATGACCGCGACACCGATCGTCTCGGCGCGCACCAAATCGGCCGTGAGCCATTCCGCCACCAGCGGAAGAGCGACGCCCGTACTCACGCCGGCAAGTGGGCCCACCACCCGGAGGCTGCGTTGAATCCGGTGTCGCGTCAGCACACCGGCAACCCGGAGACCGTTCTCCCAACCGGCGCGGAGCCCCCACCAACGCAAAGGGATGTGCATGAGGTTGTACAACACGAAGAACGCTACCGCTCCCAGCGTCGGATCGACGCGGGCCGCCAACGACAACCCGATCCCCGCGGCGATCGGAAGCACGCCGGCCCAAAACAGCCTGTCACCGACAGACCCTAGGGCCCCGACCAACGCATTGCGGAGCGCTATGACATGTTTTTCCCCAACGCCGTCTCGCTCCGCACGGGCAAGCGCGCCGACGGCGACCCCCGCCATGTATGGATGGGCGTTGAAGAATTGGGCACTCCTCGCGGCCACGCCCTTGTCCATGTCTCCGACGAGTGGCTCCATGCTGTGCGCCAACCCGACCCCGATCATCCTGTCGTAGTTGAACGATCCCTGGATCAGGAATGTCCGGAGGAACGCGCTCCCGAGCCTGCTCATACGAGCACCACGGCCAACCCGGCCAAGAGCCCCAACACGAACCACTTCAACCCCAACCCTCTTCCCCCAAGACGCATCGCACCGGACGCAGCCGTCCCGATGGCTGCCCCCACCATGACGACCGTCACGAGCACGGCTCCTCGCACGGAAAGGAAGGAGCGGCTCGCGATGAGTGTGGCGGCGGTAAGCCCCGACAGCGCCACCAACGCAGCGCGCACAAAGTCCCGGGACAGCCCCCGCCTATGTACACCGGCGATGACTCCCCAGTCGCCAGCGTCGAGTCGTTCTTCTACCTGCCGCAGATCTCGACTGTTCAAGCTTCGGACGCGCTCGATGCCCATCTCACCCAGATAGGCGATCACCAATCCAACCGCGACCGCCAATCCCAATCCGAGCAACGGAGGTGCGTCGGCAGCGACCACCGTAGCGGCAACCGCGCCGACGCCATAGTCAGGATACCGAACCGCCCCGACCGGAAGCACATCGAGGGCGAACAGTTCGAATATGGTGCCTACCATCCCCCCAGCCATCGGATCGCCAAGGATCGCGCCCGCCACAACACCGGCAACGAGCGGACGACCAAGCATGAACTGCCCAACGCTGATGAGATCGAGCCCCACTACCGTGCCCCACACCCACAACGCGGCGAGTGTCATCATCCAAGGACCTTGTCAAGCGGAACCGGAGACTCTGTTGGAACCGCTTGCGCCGTGATCGTCACACCGGTATCGCTCAGTTGGCGGAGCTGCTCCGCTTCTTCATCGGATAGGTAAACGTAGGAAAGCCGTTGGTGTCGATCCACTCCATCATGCACGCCCCCGAGGTTCAGCTTCTTGATGGCATCGCATCGATCACACAGCCGTGCGGCCGTAGCCACGCCACCGATCAGCACGATGACCCGCTCGGGAACCTTGAGCCATTCTGCCACCTTGCCCGCCGCATCCTCGACCGATTCAAAGCTCACGCCCAACCCTGCCGGCACGCCGAGCCGGTAGATTTCTTGTTCCCACTCGTTTGCACGCACGCGGTCGTCTACGACCATGATATGAGTGGCGGCGAGGGCCTGCACCCAACCGACCACTACCTGTCCATGGATCAAGCGATCGTCGAGACGCACCAGGCTGAGGCTCATATCAGAACCGAAGTGATCGCCCCAGTACCACGTTCCACGGCGCGTTCCGCCGCCACCTGGGCCGGTGCGTCGCGGTGATAGACGAAATCCAACAGCATGGGCAAATTGACGCCCGCAACAACGGCCACGTGCGAACGGTCCCGGAGTTCGGTGAGGGTCGCTTGCAGACAACTGCCAGCCGGCATGTCCACGAACACGACCGCTGGCCCTTCGCCAACCGCCCTCGCGACTTCCTCGCAGAGAGCGTCCGGCGCCAACCCGCGGTTGCTTACGGCAACGAAGGCGTCGGCCACGCCGGTGATCGTGGTGACCGCATCCACGAGAGCCTGCGCCAGCGACGCATGGGACACGACGACGCCCCGAAGGGGTTCACTCATAGTCTTCGGAAAGATATTCCCGAAGTTCGGCCTGTTGCGCCATTCGTTCGAGCAACCGCTCATTGAACTGCTGTGCCGGGTTGACCCCACTGTACCGTAGCAAGTGGTTCATGGCCACCACCTCGCAGATCACCGTGAGGTTCTTCCCCGGGTTCAGTGGTATGGTGACCTTTGGCAATTCGACACCCAGTACTGTGGTGGTCTTGGCATCGATCCCTAGTCGCTCCACTTCCTGACCGCTCACCCAGTCCGTCAGCTCCACCACGACTTCGATGCGTTTCTGCATGCGCACCGCACGAACGCCAAACAGCGCCCGGAGGTCGATCAACCCAACCCCCCGGATCTCCATGTAATGGTGCGACAAGTCGTGCGCCCGCCCCATCAGAATGTCCCAGGCCCTCATGGTGAGGTGCACGGAGTCATCGGCCACCAGGCGGTGCCCACGTTCTACGAGGTCCAGCACGCATTCGGATTTCCCGATCCCGGAACGCCCCACGAACAACAACCCCACACCGTACACATCGGCAAGGGATCCATGCATCGTGTCGGCCGGTGCAAACACCTCGAGCAGGTAGGGCCCGATGCGCCGGTAGAATTCGGCGGTCTTGAGCGCCGAAACGATGACGGGGATGTCGCGCTCCTTCGAGAGCCGGGTGAGTTCCCGCGGTGGACGGAGCCCCTTCATGAGGAAAACACACGGCAGGTCGTAGCTCATGAATTTCTCGAGCGCCTTTCGACGCGGGGTCGGTTTCAGCGCCCGCAGGTATGCCATCTCGGTCTCACCTAACGCGTGGAGTCGCTTGCTTTGGAACCGCTTCGCAAACCCGGCGAGCACGAGGCCAGGGCTCGAGACCTCGGCAACGGTGATCTTGCGATCCAACCCGCCTTCGCCGGACACCACTTCCAGCTTAAGTGATCCGGCCTTTGCTTCGACCAGCTCGCGGACCGTGAGACCCTGCGTTTTCGCTACGATGGTACGTGCCTCAGTCGACCGGAGTCTTTGTCCAGTTGGCTCCTGAGTTTTTGAACCGCTGCATCGAGGGCACTCCTAAAGTCATCCGCTTCGGCGTGCGCGACCTTCATGCTCCCACGAGTCATCGTGAGGCGAATCTCGACGAGCCGTTTGCCATGGTCGGCGTCGAATATCACTTCGGCGTGCAGGGGACGGTGAGCCAAGGCAGTTGCCTTCTCCACCAGCTCCTCGGCCCGTTCACGAAGTTCGTCCGGCAGCTCGATATGACGAACGGTAACTGTGATACGCATGGTGTCGTCATCCATATGTTTTGCGATCTCCTATCCGATGGTTTCGATCAGATGTGCTTCTGTCTGTTTCGCCGTTTCTTCCCACGACAGTCCTTCCGCAAACTGGCGGGCTGCCACACCGAATGATTCGACCACCTTGGGATGCTCAGATAACCGGATCAACGCCGTGGCCATGGCTTCGACATCCCCGTGAGGTACGAGTATCCCAGTTTGGTCGTGTTGGACTGATTCGCGCAACCCGGGGCTGTCCGACGCCACCGCCGGAGTTCCGCACGCCGCCGCTTCGACATTCGAAATCCCCCAGCCCTCCTTGGGTGAAGGGAGTAGGGCTGCCCAGGTTTCCCGTAACAATTCGATCTTCTTGGCTTCAGAGACGAACCCGAGAAAACGGATCTGGTCGCCCACCCCAAGCGTATTGACCAGTTTTTCCAACCGCGGCCGGTCATCACCGACGCCGGCGACGTCCAGCCTGAGCCGGTACCCGCGTGACTTCGCCGCCGCCACGGCTCGTACGGCAATGTCTACTCCTTTATACCGCTTGAGCCGCCCAATATAAAGGAAGGAGGGCTGCGCGCCCCGAGGTATCGACGGATCGGGGAGGTAATGCTTGGAATCCACGCCCGGGTAGATCACCTTGATAGACTCGGGCGCCACGCCGCGTGAGACCAGGTCGTCTTTGGTGCTGTCGGAAATCGCGTGAAACGCCGCTCGTCGATACATCATCGGAATCGGCCGCTCAGCCAGCCACACGATCGACGCAATGGCAAGCGATTCTGCTTGAAACGCCGTCGATCCAAAAAGATGCGGAACGATCACATAAAACGGGAGTTTGGTGAGGTTAGCCAAAAAAAGCGGCAACTTGTTGATGTCTTCAACGACAATATCGAAGGACGGGTCCTTGAGAAAACGACGCACCGCTCCCCGCCCCTTGAGCGCAAACGTGTGGCGACCGCCGAAGCGATGAACGTGAATTCCATCGACGGTTTCGCGCGCTGGTGCACTGTCCCAACCAGACGTCACCATCGTCACCTCGTGGCCTCCGGCAACCAGTCGCCCAAAGATCTCATGGAAGTGAATCTCCGCCCCACCCGCCTTGGGATTGGCCCGATCGAGCCAATTGACGGCGAGAATCTTCACAGTCGACCTGTTCGCCGAGCTATGGCATCGAGTACCCCATTGATGAAGGCCGGCGCGCCTCCACCGGCAAACCAGTGTGCGAGCTTGACGGCTTCGGTAATGACGACCTTGGGGGGTGTGTCGTCTCGCCGCAATTCGAACAATGCCAACCGCAGGATGGCCCGCTCCATGGTCCCGATTCGCTCCAGGCGCCAATGGTCGACCGCCGAGGCAAGTTCCTCGTCCAGTGCTTCGATGTCGTAGGCCACCTCGGTGGCAAGAACCTCCGCGCGTTCGATAGCACCGCGGCAGCGTGGGTGCCGTGCAAGAAGAGCACTGGCCGTGCGCGCTACCGGAGGCCGGTCTTGCGCCTCCCAGGCATACAGAAGCTGCGCCGTGCGTGCCCGATGGCGCGTTTCGGCCCGGAGGGTCATCCACCGAACGATTCGAGAGCGCGTTCGGTCTCGAACGCGGACCGAGCAGCTTCCTCGCCCTTGTTCCCTGCTTCGCCACCGGCTCGCGCCATGGCCTGGGCCAGCGTATCGCAGGTGAGGAGCCCGAATCCGACGGGCAACCTGTACTCCAACGCGGTGGCACCCAACCCTCGAGCGGCGACATCGGACACATAGTCGAAATGCGGCGTCTCCCCGCGAATGACGGCGCCCAGTGCCACGGCAATCCTGTACCTGCCCGTTTCGAATCCGCGCGTGACGGCGAGCGGCAGTTCAAATGCACCCGGCACCCATACAATGTCTACGAGATCGTCCTCGACGCCCTCTTCACCGATGACGGCGCGCGCTCCATCGAGCAGTTTGCGCGTCACGCCCTCGTTGAACCGGGAGACGGCGACCAGCACCCGCTCAGCCGCGGGCGTTTCGTTACGTGTGTTGTCGTCGACCATTCTAGTGGGAAAGAAGGTGTCCGAGCTTATCTCGTTTCACATCGAGGTAGGCCCGGTTGTCGTCCGTCGGCTTGTGTTCGATGGGCACGCGCTCAGTGATCTCCAAGCCATATCCGTCGAGCCCTACCACCTTGCGCGGATTGTTAGTCAGCACCCGGATGGATGACAATCCAAGATCGACCAGAATCTGGGCACCGATCCCGTAGTTCCTGAGGTCAGGAGCAAAACCCAACGCCTCGTTGGCTTCGACCGTGTCC
The DNA here is from genome assembly GCA_039656555.1 of Gemmatimonadota bacterium. Taxonomy (GTDB): domain Bacteria; phylum Gemmatimonadota; class Gemmatimonadetes; order Gemmatimonadales; family GWC2-71-9; genus CAMYLY01. The sequence continues at coordinate 8,224 of JBDHLU010000064.1, forward strand.
CGGCCGTTGTCCTGCAACTCGTACGCCTTGAGCTTGTTGATCAAGCCGATCCCACGGCCTTCCTGGTCCAGATACACGACCACGCCGGCGCCGACCTCCGAAATCATCCGCAGAGCATTCTGCAACTGCCAACCGCAATCACAGCGTCCAGACCCGAATACGTCGCCGGTCAAGCACCTTGAATGCATGCGTACCAACACGTCGTCCTTGTTTTCGACATCGCCGAATATCAGCGCCACATGTTCAGCGTTATCGACATCGTTTTCGTAGGCCACCAACGCGAACTCGCCGTAGGGCGTCGGGATGCTGGTCGTGGCAACGCGACGGACCAGGCGTTCCTTTTGTAGTCGGTAGGAAACCAACTCGCCGACGCTGACCAAGGTGATGCCGTGCTGCCCGGCAAACTCTTCGAGCTGGGCGCGACGCATCATCGTGCCGTCGTCGGCGAGTACCTCACAGATCACCCCGGCAGGGTAGCATCCGGCCATACGGGCGAGATCGGTGGACGCTTCTGTGTGTCCCACGCGTTGCAGGACACCACCGCGCCGTGCTCGGAGAGGAAACACGTGACCCGGACGCCGCAGGTCGCCCGGTGTGGTTGCCGGATCGATGGCCACTTGAATCGTCTTGGCACGATCGGCGGCCGAAATACCAGTGGAGACGCCGAAACGCGCAGCCGCATCGATGGAGACCGTAAACGCCGTTTCGTGTTCTTCTGAATTCTCCTCAGCCATCTGTTGAAGCCCGAGGGCACTGCACCGTTCTGGCATCAACGTCAGGCAAATCAGCCCACGACCGAACTTCGCCATGAAGTTGATCATCTCCGGCGTCACATGTGCGGCAGCGCCGATCAGATCACCTTCAGATTCTCTATCTTCATCATCCGCCACTAGCACGAGCTTACCCGCACCGATGTCTTGGATGGCTTGTTCCACTTCTCCAAACACTGGCCCTCCTAGCTGGCGCGTTGTCCCCGATCGAGGAGTTCACGCACATACTTCCCAATGATGTCCGCTTCCAAATGCACTTCGTCGCCCGCGCGCAAGGCGCCCAGCGTCGTGTTGTCGAGCGTGAATGGAATCAGCGAGACCTGCAACACGGAAGGCGCCGTCATCTCATTCACCGTCAGGCTCACGCCGTTCACAGTGATCGACCCATGAGGAACACAGAGTTCCGCTACCTCGTCCGGCACGTCGATGTCGACGATCACGGCGTCTTCAACGGTTTCCACCGTCCGGACGGTTCCCACACCATCGACGTGTCCTTGTACGATGTGCCCGCCGAACCGATCGCCCACCACCATGGCCCGCTCGAGGTTGAGCTCGTCGCCCACATCGAGACGCTCGAACCGCGTCCGTCCACGTGTCGTGATAACGGCCTCTACCCGAAACCACCCAGTACCACAATCGACAACTGTGAGACACGCACCGTCGATCGCAACGCTCTCACCAACCACGAGATCGTCATAGGGAGCCTGGATGGTCAGACCCATCCGGTCGTCCCCGGTTTCGATCTCGGACACTCGGCCCGTAGCGCCTACGATTCCTGTAAACACGGTGCTCGATCCACCACTAGTAATGTATCCTCCCCCAGGGGCCGTCGCTCCACGACGGTCCAGCGTTCAGCATCGGTCAGCAGCGTTGACGGACGGTCTCCAAAAGCCGACCGCCCTTTGCCAAGCCAGAGCGGTGCTTGAATCCAATAGACCCGGTCCACCGCACCCCCCGCCATCAATGAGCCCACGAGTTCCCCTCCGCCCTCCACCAGCATCGATCGAATGCCCGCCGCCCACAAGCCATGCAGGGCACTGTCCAGATCGTTGGCAGCGACGAACCGGACGCCGGCATCTCCTAGAACGGGCCGCGCCCGCTCGCGCCCCTCGATCGTGGTCACCACGAACGTCGGAATCGAACTGGCGGTTTCGACAATCTGGAGCGTGGGAGGCACGGCCCCAGAGCGGCTGAATACGATGCGCGTGGGCGGGATGCGGGGAACCAATTCTCTGGCCGTCAATTGGGGATCATCGGCTTCGGCGGTCCGCCGACCAACCGCGATCGCATCGAAACCAGCGCGGAGCCATTGCACATAGCCTCGAGCGTCGGGACCCGATATCCACTGGGACCGTTCACTGGCGTCGGCAAGGAAGCCGTCGAGTGATGTGGCCACCTTGATCGCCACGAATGGACGACCCGGCCTGCGGTGAGTGCACAAGAACGGCGCGTTCAATGCGGCGGATTCAGCGGACAGCAACCCGCGCTCGACCTGGATCCCGGCTTCGCGCAACCGATCGGCGCCCCCACCGGCTTTGGGGTCGGGATCTTCGACCGCGTAGATCAACTTCTCGATACCCGCTTCGACGAGTGCGTCGGCACACGGAGGCGTCTTGCCGGTGTGACGACAGGGCTCGAGGTTCACGACGCATGTGGCACCACGTGGGTCGGCACAATCTTTCAGGGCTTGGATTTCGGCGTGCGGTCCACCGAACTCGGCGTGGTACCCTTCCCCGATCACGTCACCGTCGCGCATCAGCACGGCCCCGACCATCGGGTTGGGAGCCACGCGTCCCCATCCTGCATGGGCAAGTTCCAGTGCCCGCTCCATTGCTTCGCGTTCGTTCACTGCTCGACCCGTAGGTTACGCCCTCACCACGTCACCGATAATCCAGGTGGCCACACCCTCCGCTTCCGCCGCTTGCCGGATGCCATCGACCGCAGCCAGTGGTGCCACGGCGATCATCCCGATGCCCATGTTGAAGACCCGAAACATCTCGGTTTCGTCCACCGATCCACCCAGTTGGAGAAACTGGAACAGCCCGGGTACCTCCCACGCATCCTTGTCGATGCGAGGGGCACAGCCATCGGGCATGGAGCGCGTCAGATTGCCATCGATTCCGCCGCCCGTGATGTGCGCAAGGGCGTGCATCGATGGGAGGACCGGACGGACGCATGCGAAGTAGCTGCGATGGACCTCGAGCAACGCGTCCCCGATCGTAGCGCCCAATTCTCCTACGTATGAACCGACGTCCAATCCCAGGTCATCGAAGACGATTTGCCTAGCCAGCGTGTACCCGTTGGTGTGCAGTCCAGTCGATGCGTAACCAACTAGCGCGTCACCTACCTCCACACGGTCGCCATGCAGCGCCTCCGCCTCGGACACGATCCCGACGATCGTCCCCGCCAAATCGTAGTGCCCGGGATGGTACATGTCGGGAAGTTGCGCGGTTTCGCCACCGACGAGGGCCATTTCGTGTGCCCGACACCCACGCGCAACACCTTCGACGATCGCTGCGATGGTGTCGGCGGACGCTTCTGCGACCGCCAGGTAGTCGAGGAAGGCGAGTGGTGTCGCTCCATGGACAAGGATGTCGTTCACGCAATGATTGACGAGATCTTCTCCAACGGTGTCGTGCCGTCCGGCCCGGATGGCCACCAAGACCTTGGTACCGACACCATCGGTGCTCATGACCAACGCACCGTTCGTCACAGCGGGAAGCCGTAACATCCCGCCGAACGCCCCCAATTTGCCGCGAGAGAGTTTGGTTTGCGCCCCAGCGACGGCTTGGGCGATACGCTTCTTCGCGGCATCCGCGGCGTCGAGATCTACACCGGCAGCTCGGTATCGATCGGCTCCACTCATGTGCCTGGCATCACCTCGGACTCGATGTCAAACCGCACCAGTTCCGCAAACTCTCTCACCCGTGATGTGACTTCAGCCACGCCGATCTCGTCGAACCGCTTCGTCGAGAACCGCTCCACCGCGAATGACCCCATTGCCGCTCCGTAGACCATGGCGCGGCGCATGTTGTCACTACCGATGTCGTCTGTCCGGGCAAGGTGCCCCATGAATCCGCCGGCAAACGCGTCACCGGCTCCGGTGGGATCGAACACCTCTTCGAGTGGGTAGGCGGGAATGTAGAACGCGCGCTCGCCGTTTAGCAGAACCGCACCGTACTCGCCCTGCTTGATCACGACGAACTTGGGACCGCGGTCGAGTATCCAGCGCGCGGCACGGTACACGTTCCAGTCTCCCGACAACTCTCGCGCTTCCGCATCGTTCACCATCAATACGTCTATGCGTTGCAACACTTCCATCAACTTGTCGCGACTGCCCTCTATCCAGAAATTCATGGTATCACACGCAACGAGGGTGGGGCTGTCGACCTGGTCTAACACGACCAGCTGCAATTCGGGATCGATATTGCCGAGGAACACGTAGGCGGCGTTACGGCACGATTCCGGAATCTGTGGTTCGAAGTCGGCAAACACGCCCAGCCGTGTTTCTAAAGTCTCACGATTCTGCAAATCGTAAGAGTACTTTCCCTTCCAGCGGAAACTCTCTCCCGCCTTCCGTTCGACACCATCGAGGTTTACGCCACGTTCCTTCAACCTTTCCAACGCGTCGAACGGATAGTCGTCACCCACGACACCCACTAATTGAACCGGGTGCAAGAGACTGGCCGCGTGTCCGCAGAAAACCGCCGAGCCACCCACCGCGTCGGAGGTACTCCCGAAGGGCGTCTCTACGGAATCGAGCGCGATGCTTCCAACAACGAGTAGGGACATTGATTTCTACATCCGTTCTGGGGCTGAGACCCCCAAAAGCGTCAAAGCATTCCTTATCACTATTTGCGAAGCGCGAGCGAGCACGAGTCGAGCCTTCGTCAATTCCGCGCCGACATCGAGAACTCGATGGTGGTGATACCAACCGTTCACCATGCGGGCCAGATCCTCGAGGTACCCACTGATGCGATGGGGTTCGAGTGCCCGAGCAGCCCCCTCGACGACCGTTGGAAAATCGGCCAACCGATTGATTAATTCCTGCTCGGTCGGCTCCGCCAACAAACCGAAATCAGCACCATCGGCGCTCACGTCTGAGCCACTGATCCCCGCGTTTCGAAAGATACCGGACATGCGGGTGTGTGCATATTGCACGTAATACACGGGGTTGTCTTCCGATTGCTTCGTCGCGAGGTCTACGTCGAACACGAACTGGGCTTCCGCCCGACGCATGAGGAAGAAATACCGAGCTGCGTCTACGCCGGTTTCGTCGAAGAGCCAACGCAGCTCGACAATATCGCCGGCGCGCTTTGATAATTTGACCTCTCGCCCGCCGCGCATGATTCGAACGAGTTGCACGATCACCGCTTCGAAGAAATCGGGATGTCCGAGCGCGATCATCGCGGCCTTCATTCGTGGCACATACCCGTGGTGATCGCTTCCCCAAATATCGATGGCTCGTTCGAAGCCACGCTCCGCCTTGTTGTGATGATAAGCCAAGTCGGGGGTGAAATACGTATACGTCCCATCGGACTTGCGGAGCACGCGGTCCTTCTCATCTCCATGATCCGTCGTCCGAAGCCAAAGTGCGCCATCTCTTTCGTAGGTCAGTCCACTCCGCGACAACTCGTCGAGCGCCCGGTCGACTTGTTTCGACCGATACAACTCCGTCTCTTCGTAGTACACGTCGATGTGTATGCCAAAATCGCGGAGGTCACGGTCCTGCTCTTCGTGTTGGGTCCGAACTGCCACCTGCCGGCACTCGGCGAGAGCCACATCTTCGGCAAAGTCGGCAAATTCCTGCCCGCGTTCCTCAAGGAGCCGTGATGCCAACTCCCCAAGGTAGGCACCGTGATATCCTTTCTCGGGAATCTCGGCATCGCGCCCAACTGCTTGCTGCACGCGAGCCCAGAGAGATTCGGCTAGGAGCTGGATTTGCGCACCGGCGTCGTTGACGTAGAACTCGCGCACGACGTCGTGCCCCGTGGCCTCGAGGAGGGAGGCAATCGCATCACCGATGGCCGCGCCCCTCCCGTGCCCCACATGCAATGGCCCCGTCGGATTCGCCGACACGAATTCGACATTGACCTTCTTGCCGGCGCCGGTGGCCGACCGCCCAAACGCATCGCCCTCCCGGAGAACACGCGTGAGCAAGTCGCCCAGCGCGGATCTCGCGAATCGGAAGTTGATGAAGCCCGGGCCGGCAATCGAAACCTCGCTCAGCAACCCCTCGGGCGGCGCGAGACGCGTAACGATGTCTTCCGCGATCGCTTTCGGCGCCCTTCGAAGCGGTTTTGCAAGCGTGAGCGCAACAGTCGTGGCCAGGTCTCCGTGGGAAGGATCGCGAGGGCGCTCGAGTGGAATGTCGACGTTGGACACCCCCAGCTCATCGAGAGCCCGTTGCAACACCTCACGGAGCCGGTCGGCTCCAATGGTCAGCTGTCGGCTCCCTTCCCCTTGCTGGAAGTCGAAGAGCTGGTCGAGTCTTTCGACGAGCTTTTTTTGGACTTTCCGTCACCCTTATCCGCACTCTTCTTCGCGCTCTTCTCCGCGCTCTTCTCCGCTCCGTCCTCATCCCGCTTGGGCTCACCGGCCCGCTTGTAGTCGGTGATGTAGAAGCCGGTGCCCTTAAATACAAGTCCGGCACCACCAGAAATCAAACGCTCACCACGCGTTCCGCACTCTGGGCATTTCACGCGAGTCTCGTCTGACATCTTTTGGAGTTTCTCATACTCGTGCCCGCATTTGGGGCATGCGTAGGCGTATGTCGGCATTCCTTAATTCCCTAAACGCAACAGAATGAACAACTTAGCCGCACTGTCAGCACGGGTCAAGCAGTGGGCCGAAACGTTCCCCATTGCTCGCGCAGCACATCCGAGATCTCACCAACCGTCGCCCGCACTCGCACCGCCTCCATGATCGCGGGTACGAGATTGTCACTCCCTCCCGCAGCAGTCGACAGCGTGGCAAGCGCGGCATCACACGCGCTCGACACACGGCTTGCCTTCGTGACTTCGAGCCGCGACCGCTGTTGCGCGGCAAGCCCGGCATAGTCAGGTGTGAAAACCTCAGGCCGTTCTTCTTCTTCGGTGAAGTGATTGACCCCCACGACTATCGTCTCCCCCGATTCGACCGACCGGGTGAATTCATACGCCGAACGCGCAATCGCATCCTGCATGAACCCGCGTTCGATCGCCACAGCTACTCCACCAGCACCTCGTACCTCGTTCAGCAAGGCACGGGCACCATCTTCGATCTGGTCTGTAAGTGCCTCCACGTAGTGCGACCCGCCTAACGGATCTACGGTCTGCGCTGCCCCGGACTCGTGTGCCACGATCTGTTGGGTGCGAAGGGCGAGCTTCGCCGCGTCGGCGCTGGGCAGAGCCAGGGCCTCGTCGAAACTGTTGGTGTGGAGCGATTGCGTCCCCCCCATCACGGCAGCGAGGGCCTGTATCGTCACGCGCACGACGTTGTTCAACGGCTGTTGGGCCGTCAGAGTCGAACCACCAGTCTGTGTGTGAAAACGGAGGCGGCAGCTGTTGTCGCTCGCGTTGAAGTGCTCGCGCATGAGTTTGGCCCAAAGACGCCGAGCAGCCCTGAACTTGGCCGCTTCTTCAAAGAGGTCATTGTGCGCCGCGAAGAAAAACGAGATACGGGGCGCGATCGCATCTACGTCGACCCCGGCCGCTCGAGCCCGGTGGAGATACTCGAGACCATTGGCAAACGTGAACGCCACCTCTTGCACCGCCGTGGCACCCGCCTCGCGCATGTGATAACCGCTCACCGAGATGGGGTTGAAGTTCATCCCCTCGTCGACGACAAACGCGAAGGTGTCAGTGACCAGCCGCAGCGAAGGCTCAACGGGGAAGATGTACGTACCGCGAGCGATGTACTCCTTCAATACGTCGTTCTGAATCGTGCCCCGCAGATCGCCGCGGCTCACTCCCTGCTCTTCCGCCACCACCACATACATGGCCAGCAGGATAGCGGCAGTAGAGTTGATAGTCATGGACGTCGAAACCTGATCGAGCGGAATGTCCTTGAACAACGCGGCGAGGTCGTCCACCGTATCTATGGCGACCCCGGCGCGACCCACCTCTCCTACCGCAACGTCCGCATCCGAGTCGTAGCCCATCTGTGTGGGTAGATCGAAGGCGACCGACAGTCCAGTTTGCCCAGCGTCCAACAGCGTTCGGAACCGCTCATTCGTCTCTTCGGCGGTTCCGAAACCAGCGTACTGCCGCATTGTCCACAGGCGCCCGCGATACATGGTCGGATGAATACCGCGCGTGTACGGGAACGTCCCTGGCGTCTCCGAACTACCCTCGCCGTTCGCCGCACCGTAGACCTCTTCGATCGGAATCCCGGACGGGGACCGACGTTCGGCACTCATTTGCCCACGCCGTCCACCTTGGCGAGAGTTTCTTCTACGTATGCGACGTCATTGCGGCTTCCAATGAGCAGCGGCGTCCGCTGATGCAGCTCCGTCGGTTGGATGTCCAGAATCGGCGTCGTCCCATTTGACGCATGACCGCCGGCTTGTTGGGCAACGAAGGCGAGCGGCGCCGCCTCGTATAACAAGCGGAGCTTCCCATTGGGTGATTTGGAGTCGGCCGGATACATGAACACACCGCCGGCGATCAGGTTCCGATGGAAGTCGGCCACTAGCGAACCGATGTAACGCGCGTTCTTCCGGTGATCGCGACTTCCGTCACCCTTAAACGCGCGCACGACGGCACGGTAGCCGTCCGTCCAACGGCTGTAATAGCTCTCGTTGACGCTGTAGTACTTCCCGGTTTCGGGCGTCTTGATGTCGTGGTTGCAAAGGCGGAATTCGCCAATGGTCGGGTCGAGCGTGAACACATGCACCCCAAACCCGGCCGTATATACCAGTACGGTGCTGGAACCATAGATCACGTATCCCGCAACGATCTGCTCGCTCCCCCGTTGGAGTAGGTCCTCGAGCTTACCTGGGCCCCCTTTGGATTTCCGACGGTGAATCGAGAAGATGGTACCGATCGAAACGTTTACATCGATGTTGGACGAACCGTCCAATGGATCGAAGAGCAACGTGTACTTCCCATAGCCGTTCTTGTTCTGAACCGGAATAGGATCGTCGTCTTCTTCCGACCCCATCACACAGATTCTACCCGTCCCGGCAAACGCGTCCTTCATCGCCTCGTTAGCAATCACATCGAGTTTCTGTTGTTCCTCGCCCTGCACGTTCTTCCGGCCCACTGATCCCAACACGTCCACCAACCCCGCCCGTCGAACGAGCCCCGATATCACCTTCGCCGCTAGCGCGAGATCGTAGAGCAGATAGGTGAGTTCACCCGTCGCGCTGGGGTGCAACCGCTCTTGGTCGAGGATGAATTGTTCGATTGTAACAAGTGACGAATACGGCACAACAACCTCCCCACGAAATTATCCCGGTCCCGAGTAACGACTTCAAGATAGCGCCCGTCACTCCGGATCGTCACGGCACCGTCGCGGTCAGTGCGGAAGACGTCCATACCGCGTTCCTTCAGCCGTTCGAGCACCTCCGGAGCGGGATGCCCGTACCGGTTTTTGCCGACACTCAGAACTGCAATTCGCGGACCGAGCATGTCCAGCCACGCAGCACCGGTACTCCCAGCTGATCCATGGTGTCCGACCTTCAGCAGATCGACCGGTTTGAGGTCCCCCAGTAGATGATCCTCGACCGGGAACCCGATATCGCCGGTAAAGAGTGCCGAAAAGCAGCCATACTCGAGTCGCAACACGAGCGAGTTCTCGTTGGGGCTGAACTCCCGGTCGGCCCACTGTGCCGTTGGGTGCAGCACGACCAACAGGACACCGTCGATCTCCAACGAATCGCCGGCGCGCCCAGCCTGCCAGAGGGACCCTGCAGCGTCCACTGCCGCCAGGTGTTCGCGGTAGAGTGAGGTCGCGAGTGGCTGTCCCGGTTCCAACACCAGACGTGGTTGCAAGGCGGCAATGACGGCTGGTGCGCCCCCAAGGTGATCGGCATCTCCGTGGGAAACGATTAAGGCATCGAGTCGCTTGACGCCGTTCCTCCGGAGAAACGGAACGACGATTCGGTGCCCCGCGTTCCCGAACCTAGAGATGGGCCCGGCATCTAACAGGATCCAATGACCGCGTCGTGTGCGGAGCACAATGGCGTCACCTTGACCGACATCGAGGACATACACCGTCAGCCCATCGCTGAACCTCGAGCCCTTCACGCGGACGAATACCATGGTCCAAGCCCCAACGGCGCACACAAACGCCAGGCGCACTTGGAGCATGCTCCATCGGGGACGTCGTTCGAGCACCCATACCGTGACCGCGAGCACACCGAGCCATGGCAACGCGAACTTCGCTCCAGCGGCACCCACAAGATGCCCGCCGGGAACCATAGACAGTGTGGTAGCCAGCCATTCGATGGCAGCGAGAACGAGTCCGGCCCCGGCCGCCATCGTCGGGCCGACCACTAGACTGGCAAACACCGCCGGCACTGCAATGCCGGCCAAGGGGATCGCGACCAGGTTGGTAACGATCCCGATCGGGGCAACGGATCCGAACGTGTATGCCGTGATCGGTGCCGTCACGATCGTCGCGGCGATCGATGAT
>JBDHLU010000065.1:0-18531 GCA_039656555.1 Gemmatimonadota bacterium
GCCGTGACGACTCGTCTGACGGATCGTCGAGCAACTCGTCCCACACTCGCGCCTTGACCTCGTCCATCACGCGCTCGAAAAAAACAGCGACAGTGTCTTCACGAACAAACCGCCGGTCCCAAGACCGCAGCATGTCGAACGCGACTCCACCGCCCTCTCGCGCGGTCTCGAGAAAGAGCGGAACGAACAACTCGGCCCGCTCGTTACCGGGGTCGGTTTGAAACCGCCGCATTTCGTCTGGAGTTACCGAAGAGTCCTCCCGCAACAACCGGTTGATGCGCATGGCTCTCCACGGTGACGGCCAGTTCACGCCAAGGTACGCGGCATTGTCGAAAGGATCGAGCGGCTGTTGGTTGGCTGACGCGAGATACCCCTGACGGGGATCGATCGCACCGGGGTAAGTCTCGACCGGCCAGCGGCTCGACCAGTCGGCCGACCGCGTCGTGCCGTCTTGGGACCGCACACCGGCACCGTCGGGGCGCAGGGGAAACCAACCGGTCGACCGAATTCCAATCGACCCGTGCCGGTCGGCCATCACGATGTTCTGCGACGACGGATAGAGTTCGCGAAACGCATCGGCAAGCTCGGCCACGGACGTGGCACGCGCCGCCGCGTCGAAGGCCATCGACGTTTTGCCCGCATACCCGTCGAGGTTGGTCCAGCGTAGAGAGTACGGCGCGCCGCCTACGACACGCACCGGGCCGCGATGCGTGTGATACATGCTGTCCACGGCGATGGTCTTCCCGGACGGATCGCGATATGTCTCGATTCTCCGCTCGAGTCGCTCCCACGCACCATCTAGGCGATACTGCGTCGGCGCAGCGAGGTCGTCGATTTCCTCTCGGTAGTAGTCGAGCACGTCCGCACCGACGTTGGTGAGGCTCCACGCAACATCACGGTTGAACCCTATGAGCAGGCCCGGCGATCCGGGAATCGTCACGCCATACGCATCGAGTTCTCCCTCAACCACGATGTGCACCTCATACCAGATCGAGGGGAGCGAAAGATTGAGATGCGGGTCGCCGGCGAGTATCGGGAGCCCGGTGGACGAGCGGGTGCCGCTTACGACCCAGTTGTTGGAAGCCCTCCTCCCCACCTCATCCCCGGACAGGGGGGACAGATGGGACAGGGGGGACAGGGGGGACAGATGGGACAGGAGGGACAGGGGGGACGGTGGGGGAAGTGGGGACGTGTCGAACCAAGGATAGTTTTCCCGCCCACCGGGTTGGATGGGTTCCTGGATCGGGGCGTTCACGGGAAAGAGCGCATCGGTTGCCCCGTCGCCGACGCGTTGGACGACGTCATCACGCCAAAGTTCGATCGTACTATAGGTAAGGGTGTACCCCATTCGTCGCGTGAGGTAAAACGAATGCACCGGGTCCCACTGCTGCGGCTCGAACCCAAGCAAGTGGTATTCGAAGGGCAACTGGGAAGGGGCAAGCCCGTTGATCCACGCGTTCACGCCTCCCGCGTACGCGGTCACCAGACGGGCAGCGGGGGAACCACGGTCGAGCGCCGCCCATTCGCGATCGGCACTCCATGCCAGGCCGAGTTGACGTTGAAAACGGTCGGCATCGAGTGCGTCCGGACCGAGCACTTCGGTGAGCGTGCCTGCTGTCGCCCGCGTTTGAAGTTCGAGTTGGAACAAACGGTCGCGCGCGACCACGTACCCGAGCGCCCATACCGCGTCTTCGGTTGACGTAGCAAAGATGTGGGGGACCCCGCGGTCGTCGTACTCGATCTCCACCGAGCTTTGCAGCCCGTCGACGATTAACCTGTCGTCGCGAGGCGGGTCGGTCGACATCGCAACGGACCACACACCGTGCACCGGGTCGAGGAACCGTCCGAGCGCCGGCAATGGACCGCTGGGCCACCCCCCTACGTACACGAGCACGACGGTCGCGAGCACTGTTACACCAATTCGAATCACACGCATAGCAGGCAAAGCAACATCGGGCCGAGACGGCGGTCAAGCAGAGCCGCTATGTTAAGGAATGTTGTTCGCCTCACGGAAGCCCAGCGGCGGTGACTCGCTCTACCCGTGGAAGGCTCTCGCGCTCATCACGGGCGTGGGGCTCTTTCTCGCGGGGGTGCGGCTACAGCAGGGGTGGCTGACGTGGGTGGGAATGGGGTTTTTTGGTGTGGCGTTGGTGCTGCGCGTTTTCCGTGGGACGAAAGACGGTGAAAGACGGTGAGGTTAGTTCACCGCTACCGACGCAACGTGGACACCGCCGTCGGGCCCGACGAGGGTCCATGCAAAGAGCAGTTCGTCTCCCACTAGCGTCATCCGGGGGAACCCGGACCCGCGAGCCGCCGAGGTTGGGGCAACCAACCACGAGTCATCCATTCCACCACCCGGCGTAACGCGGCGAGCCCGTATCTCGGCATCGGGGTCCGTCTTCTCCAGCCACGAGACTATCACTGACCCGTCATCGAGTAACTCGATGTCCACGCGGCCGCTTGGGTCACCGTCATCCACACGAACAGGATCGGAGAACGTCACGCCACCGTCGGTGGAAAAAGCCACCTGGACCCGTGACACACTCTCGGGAGCCGTAAACCAGGCCATCGCCACCGTATCGCCGCGCGACGAAAGTTGCGGTCCGTTGACCGGACAACCGGGATAGTGCCAGTTGTCCGACCACACGTGCTTCGGTTCCGACCACTCCGATCCGTCGAATCGGACAATGGCGATATCCCGAATCTCGGCCTCACTCCGGTCACGGTATGCTGCTACCAGCCCAGACTGCGTCGCGGTCATCGCCGTGGTGCAACATTCACACGTGCGATTGTCAATGAGGATGTCGGCGTGCCGGTCCGCATCGGCCCCTAGGGTAGTGAAGCGAACCGACATGGAACCTTGCTCCTCGTAACCCCCGTCGGGCACACCTTCGGTAGCCATCTGGCGACCGTCCAACCATACGAGCGCGGCACCACCCTCCCACGGTACGACCGACACAAACCCGTGCTCGGTCGGTGACATGTCGTCGTGTGCGACATACGCCTCGGACCACGTCTTACCTCGATCGGTCGACTTCGACAGCATCACGTGATACGCGTACGTCGACGCCGCCGTCTTTTGTGGCCAGTGAGCCACCCACGTACCATTGTCGAGTTCGGTTATCGACGGGATGTCCGCCCAATTTGCAAACAGGTCGGCCCCCTCCACAACCGTCGCGGGCTCGGACCAGGTTCCGTCGATCCGCTCGGCGATGCGAAGCGCGTAGGTCCGATCGCCAATGCGGTCCCACCACGACATCAACGCCCCACCATCTCGTATCGCTACCACGTATGGCGCCATGCTCCCTGCGGGCGCCGAGAACTCGACGTCGGACAGGGTGTAGGTGGGAGAGCCCGCCGAACAGGCGAGCGTGGCGAGAATCGGGAGTAGGAGTAGGCGTTGCATGGTGGATATAATTACCCGTCAATCGTCAATCGTCAATCGTCCATCGTCAATTCCAATACTTCCCCGGCATCTCATACTCCGGCCCCACACCACGCCAGAAAATATTCACGATCCACCAACGCTCGCCGTCCCAGAGTAACTGGATCGAGTTGATTCCTTTGGCGATGACGTCGCCGTCCGGCGTGCGCTTGGAATCGTACGTGGAGAACCGGTGGGCGATGCTTTCAAATCGCTCCTCCACCGACTTGATCTCGCGCTCGAAGAACCCGTCTGCCTTGAGGCCTTGTCCCGGACCATCGATGTAGTCGTCGACGCTCCACACGAGAGCCTCGGCCTTCGTGTTGCCCTGCCTAACAAAGGAAGGAATGAGCTTGGCCTCGGGTAGGAACAGTGACCGGAACCGATCCCAATTTCGTTCCTGACCGACAGGACCAGAAATGCTCTCGTAGAGTGCGGCCGTGATCGCGTCGGTACTTGCAACATCTCCCGGATCCGCGTCTGGCACGGTGCCGCCCGTTGGGGATGTTGTTTGCGCTGCGAGCGGAGCGGCTACGATCATCGCCGCGAGACAGTACTTGATGGTGCGTATCATGGACCTCGGTTCCCTCTCTGGGTTGCGATTGACGATTGACGATCTAAAACCCCACCTCAAACGACAACCGCCCCACCATCATCTGCTGTGGGACGTCGACATCTTTTACCTGCCGATCGATACGTTGGAAATCGTATTCGATCCGTACGCCGAATCGACCGTTGGAGGTGCCGATCCACGTGCCCAAGCCGATCTCGAAGGCGAACTCGGCTGACCCCCCTCCGGAGAATTTCGGATTCGGCAGGTAGGCACCCCGCACCCAGATGCGCGCAATACTCCCTAGCCGGTTTTCCGAAATGAGCCCGATGCGGCCGTAGCCAACATTCGTCGTAGAATTGTCCGGTGTCGCTTCCCTGCCGGACCCACCGATCTGAATGGCCAAGGCCGGACTGATGAAATACGCGATTCGAACGTCGATTTGGCGGAAGTCCACGTCCTCCGTGAGCCCAGTTTCCGGGTCGGGTACCAGGCGTGCGACGTACCCCTCACCCTGCACCATGAACTTCCCAAAACGGAAATCGATCATCGCGTTCCCGCCGGCCCCGTCGTACTGCAGCCCCTCACTGACCTCGGAAAACGAAACGCCGGCTACCCCAACTGCCAACCGGAGTGACTGGGCGTTAAGGGGAATCGCAAACACTGCGATAGCCGCGAGTCCAACAAGTACGCGCTTCATGGCCGCCCCCCATTGTCCACGACCACTTGGACGACCGTGAGCCGGACCTGGCGTCGCCGCCGTTCGTTATCCAGACCGATCTGCAGGTTCTGTTGCGCCAACTGCTGATCGAGGAGCTGGTTGTATCGGATGTTGGCGTCGACCGGACGCGGTTCGGGCTTCCTGATGCTCATGATGAACCCCGTAGTGATCGCAGCCAGGCTCACTGCCATCGCCCCCCCGCGCCAGTTGTCTCCAAGATCGGGATTCGCCAACGCGTACGCCGCTCCGGTCGAGAGTCCGGCATACAAGACGGAGATACCGAGCGGCTTCCAATCCCGCGGCGGCGACTCCATCTCCGCGAGTTTGTCGTATCCGGGAAGACTGGTGAGGTGTGAAACGGTATCGACCGTGCCGTGCCTGATATCGATCTCCAACGACACAGCAAACTCATTGGTGCCTTCGATGGCTGTCACCAAAACCTGGTATCCGCCCGCCGGTACGGGGTCACCGTTGTCGTCGGTCGCCGTCCACCGGAGCCCCCCGGTACCGGCGACGAGTTGGGAATCGATGACCGCATCGAACCCCTGACCAACCACGCGAGTGACGACCCGAGAGGGACGCGAGACACTGTAGTTGATAGGGACAACTCCCTGACCCGAGATGAACGAACTGCTATCGACACTTGCCCGGCGCACCACCAGTACTTGACCCAGAGCCGATGCGTAGAGTGACGTGATCCGAGGTGAGACCTCGTTGACATCGGGTTCGCGATTGGGGTCGATGAAGATGAGATCGCGGAACGCATCGACGGCCTGGCGAGTCGAATCCAACACTCCGTATGAGAACGCGAGTAATTCCAACGCGATGGCGCGATCGTCCGCACTCAGTTGTTCACCCAGCGCCTCGCGGGCGGTCCGGATGGCACCTGCAAGATCGAAGGCGTCGTAGGCGGCCTGCGCCGCCCGTACGGTCGGGTTCTCTTGAGCCAGGACGGGCCTCGATACGACGAACACCAGGGCGACACCCAACACCAGCCCGCGAAACGCCCGTCGCATGGCTACGGGTTCCGAATCAAGGTGACCAGCTTCTGGTATTTGTGGCCGCCCTCTAGTGTTACAGTGTCCGCCCACGTTTGAAACCCTTCCTTTCGGATCTCGATTATGTAGTAGCCTGGAGGCATCTCGAATCCGAACAAGTCTGTGTCTTGGATCTCACGTCCATTGATGAACACCGTTCCGAACGGCACGGAACGCAGATTGACCACGACCGGCTCGGGCTCCGGCTCGGGTGGTGGCGTCGTTCGAGTTCGGGGCGGAGGCGTCACTACCCGTGGCTCCACGGGTGGAGGATCAGCAACTTGGGTTGTAGTGTCTTCGACCGGCGGGGTCACCGTATCGGTCACGGTCACGGTATCCGCTGAATCGGGCGGCACAATGGCGGCCAGTTGCTGCGTTTCGGTCGAATCGATCGTGGTCGTTGCTGCAAACGGGGAATTCTCGCTGGTCATCGCCCACCACCCACCGGCCCCACCGGCGACGACTACCAGGAAACCCGCCAATACGCCGGCCACCCCTCGTTTCTTTTGGGGTTCCACGACGGTAGGGCTGGGTTCGACCGCACCCGTCGGCGGCGTGATCTGCGTCGCGGCATCGGTGCTGGTCACGCTCTGTGACGGCATCGGCAACGCACGTGACGGAATGGCAACGGGGTTCTCCGGCCACACCGCCGAGGCGAACTCCTCCATCGTAGAAAACCGGTCGTTGGGATCCTTGGCGAGCGCGCGCCTGAGCGCGGTTGCCAGAAACGGCGGCGTGTCGGTGCGCAGCTCTTCGACCGGTTGAGGATCCTCGAAGATGTGCTTGTAGATGACCGTGTGAATGGAATCGTCGGCAAACGGCAAGCGGCCCGACAGCATTCGATAGGCCACACAGGCAAGCGAGTATTGATCGCTCCTGCCGTCGACTTGCAGCCCTTTTGCCTGTTCCGGACTCATATAGTGCGGCGTGCCGATGACTTGGCCGGTTGCGGTAAACTGCGTAGCGGCCTGCGACGCTTTGGAGATACCGAAGTCCATCAAGATTGTACGACCGGCCTCGTCGATCATGATGTTTGCCGGCTTGATATCCCGGTGGACCACGCCGCGCTGATGGGCGTGACCGAGTGCGACGGCGCATTCCGAAATAATTCGTTGTGACGTGTCGATGGGGGTTTGACCGGAACGCAACACTTCGTCGAGCGCACGCCCGGCGACGTACTTCATGACGAAGTAGTACATCGTCGTCGAATGCTCGACTGCGTAAATGGGGATGATGCCGGGATGATCGAGCTTCGCAGCGGTGCGCGCTTCGCGCTCGAACCGCCCTACGAAATTCTCGTCATGTGACAACTCGGGTGGCAGTACCTTGATAGCGACCGCGCGATCCAGCGCCGTGTCGGTGGCAAGAAACACGGCACCCATGCCGCCCCGACCCAGCAGTTTGCCCAGCTCGTAGCGATCACCCAGCTCCATCTGGAGCATCTCGTGGAGACTGGAAACGCCGGATGTCGACTGCTCGTGAACGACCGACCGGGCATCCGTGGGGTTCTTGCCGCACTCATTGCAGAACTTACTGTTCTCCGGCAGCTCTGTTTTGCAGTGAATGCAGAGCATCGATGGCTACTGCTGTCGGCTCGACTGGAGATAGCGACGGTGGCGGGTGCCGGTTGCATCGCGCTTTCTCATGAACGATTCACGCATCGTCAGCCCCTCTTGAACCGGCGCGGCAGACCCCATGATCGGAGTCGGTGGCGGGGTAAATTTTGCCCCCAGCGTGTACGGACCCGACTCACCGGCGTAGTCGATCACCACCAAGTAATAGTTACCGGCCGGTACCGCCAACGGGCCGGTACAAGCGCCGTTGAAGTCACGCGCACAGATCGCGTCGTTCGACGTCAGAAACTCCGTCGAGAAATCAATGATGGGCAGATCGGTTGGCCGTTGATTCTCCAGCAGGTAGAGATCGATGTCGACCAAGGAATCGGACGAAGCTGCGTTGATCTCAACCATCAGCCCGCCCGGCGGCACCGTGAACTCGAACCAGTCGATGTCGTGCGGGTTGTCGACCGTGAGCGATGCGCCTAGGAACCCGTTCAAGTCCTTGGCCACGTCGCACCAATCGTTTTCCTCGGCGGGGTCTTGGGCAGTACCGTCGATCGACTCGTACGAGTTGAAGATCGCAACTTCGTAGGGCTGTGGATCACCGGGTGCGTCGAACACTGTCAACAGGTTGTAGGTACCCGGCCCCAGTTGGTCGAGCGCAATCACGGCGGCCGGGAATTGTTCCTCAAACGGTTGGAACGCCTGGCCGGCCAGCGTCATGCTGAGGCCGTCGCAAAAGTACCCGCCTGACCCTATCGCCCAGGCACCTGGGCTGATCAAGAAGGTCTCCTGGGCGTTGTTCCAAGACACCCCGGGAGTCACGAACACACTGAAGTTTTGTGTTTGGCCCGTGCCGAACACCACCATCGTTCGTTTCTGGGTGCTCGAGTTGGTGAACCGGTACCAGTCGGCGCTGAAATTGAGATCAGTGCGGCGGCGGTCCTCGAAAGAGAGGGCCGGATTCAGAAACCCTACGGGGAGTTCACCGAGATCGGCGGGAACTGTGTCGTTGGGTTCATAAACATCGAACTGAAACACCCGAAGGGTGTCGGGTGCCACGCGGACCCCGTTGAACCCGATGACCGATATCGCAGATTTGGGGTTGGCCGGCGGCGGCACGAACACCGAGAGCCGCCCTAACCGGTTCGGGAATTCAGGATCGTCCGGAACGTACGCTGCGAAGTCCTCGAGGCTGGGAGCCAACGCCTCGCCGATCCCAACCAAAATTAGAGAGTCTGGACTGAGCCCTACCCCGTAAAGGGTAACGACAGAACCAAAACGCGCATTCAATGGCCGAATGCTGTCGATCTCCAATAAACCGCGCACGGTTACCAACTGCACACCTGGGTCGGTATTCTCGAAGAGCCTCGCATCGGCGGTGATCGTCGCCGTACCCGATCCAACGGCGAGGAGCATTCCGAACGCATCGACACTCGCGACCGTAGGATCGCTGGATACGTAGTCGATCTGCGCGTTATCGACTTCCGCACCACCCTCATCGACTAGTCGGGCGTCAAGCTGGATGGAGTCTTTGAGGAACAAGTCCGGCGGTGCCGGAAACGCAATGGATAGGTTGCCCGAATCGTCGGTAGGGTTGAAACAGGCGGGCGTTGCCAGCAACAAGGCCGCGACGGCAACCGCTGGTCTGTTCAACTCGATCATGGAAGCCTCGGCGGGGGGAACGCGTACCGCCAAGAATGGCCAGTTGACGCCGCCCTGTCAAGCGGCGTTCTTGTGTTTAACCCCTTGACCCTGAAGCACTTGGAGCGTTTTGTGGACTGGATCACGAATCCCCAAATCTGGATTGCCCTCGTCACCCTGACGGTTCTCGAAGTAGTCCTCGGTATCGACAACGTCGTCTTCATCTCGATACTGGCCTCGAAACTTCCAGCCTCTAAACAAAAGCTGGCCCGCCAGATTGGGTTGGCCTTGGCGATGGTCACCCGCATCCTCCTCCTCTTGACCATTTCGTGGATCATCCGGCTCACGGCCCCGATCTTCGCGGTGTTCGGTCATGAGGTCTCGGGACGTGATCTCATCCTGCTGATCGGTGGATTGTTCCTCATCGCCAAAGCGACGCACGAAATCCACAACAAACTCGAAGGCGAGCAGGGCCACGATGACGCCACAGTACCGGCGGCTTTCGGCGCTGTAGTTGTTCAGATCATGCTCCTGGACGTCGTCTTCTCGTTGGACTCGGTCATCACCGCCGTAGGCATGGTGGACCAGGTCGAGGTGATGATCGCCGCTATCGTCATCGCCGTCATCGTCATGATGGTATCGGTGGAGGCCATCAGCGCATTCATCGATCGCCGGCCCACAATCAAGATGTTGGCATTGAGTTTTTTGTTACTCATCGGGGTCATGCTCGTTGCCGAAGGCTTTCACACCCATGTCCCCAAGGGATACATCTATTTCGCCATGGGCTTTTCGGTTTTCGTGGAAGCATTGAATATCCGGGCCGGGGGACGAGCCCAGCCGGTGGAATTGCGGGAGAGGCTTTCGAGGGACGAAGCCGCAGGATAGTGGGATGAGCCAAATCCCGCTGTCCCACTGTCCTTCCTGTTATCTTTCCCTCGCCAACCTGGGATGATGTGGACTTTTGACGAACTGAGAAAACGTGGCAAACGACACCCTCACCATTACCGACAATCGCACCGGCAAGACCTACGACGTCCCCATTACGGACGAAACCATCCGGGCGATGGATCTTCGCCAGATCAAAGTGAACGACGACGACTTCGGGCTCATGACCTATGACCCGGGCTTCACGAACACGGCCGCGACGCGAAGCGCCATTACCTACATTGACGGGGACAAAGGCATCCTACGCTATCGGGGATACCCGATCGAGCAACTGGCTGAGAAGAGTTCGTTCCTGGAGGTCTCCTACCTCCTGTTGAAGGGCGAGCTTCCGTCGCAATCGGAGCTGGACAGTTGGGTGCACGGCATCACCCATCACACGTTCTTGCACGAGAACATCCGCAAACTGATGGACGGATTCCGGTACGACGCGCATCCGATGGGCGTATTCGTCAGTACGGTCGCCGCGCTCTCGACGTTCTACGTCGACGCCAAGCACATCCGTGATGCCGACTGCCGGAAGCATCAGATCGAGCGTCTCTTGGCCAAGACTCCGACGATCGCTGCGTTTGCGTACCGGCACATGATGGGACTGCCATACGTGTACCCGGACAACGAGATGTCGTATGCGGGCAACCTCCTGAACATGATGTTCAGGACGACGGATAAATTCGGGCCGGACCCGGTGCTCGAAAAAGCGCTCGACGTGTTGTTCATCCTGCACGCCGATCACGAGCAGAACTGTTCGACCAACGCAATGCGGAGTGTAGGGTCCAGCGAATCGGATCCCTACAGCAGCATGGCGGCTGCGGCGGCGGCCCTCTATGGACCGCTCCACGGTGGCGCCAACGAGATGGTGCTTCGAATGCTGCGCGAGATCGGGGACATCAAGAACATCCCGGCGTACATAGAGCGCGTGAAGAAACGAGAACTGCGCTTGATGGGTTTTGGCCACCGGGTCTACAAGAACTACGACCCCCGGGCAAAAGTCATCAAAGAGATTGCGTATCAGGTGTTCGAGGTCACCGGCAAGAATCCGGTCATCGACATCGCGCTCGAACTCGAGCGGATCGCGCTCGACGACGAGTTCTTCATCGAGCGGAAGCTCTACCCCAACGTCGACTTCTACTCGGGGATCATCTACGAAGCGATGCAGTTCCCGGTCGCCATGTTCCCGGTACTTTTTGCCATCGGCCGGACGCCAGGTTGGCTAGCCCAGTGGCAAGAACTCCTCGAGGACGACGACCAACGTATTGCGCGCCCACGTCAGATTTATACCGGGAGTGAGGAGCGGGATTACGTGGAGATGAGGAAGAGATAGAACGACAGACGGTGATGGCGGAGGGACGGCATGGTCCCTCCACGAACTGCACTTCGTCTTGCCATTACTCCAACTCAATGTCGACGAACTGACGTTCGCCCCGGGACCACGCCGTCCCACCTCATCACTCCCGTCTTTAGTCTGGAATTCGCCGTCCGATCTCCCGTCGTAGCTCCGCCTCGACCTCATCCAATTCCGCCAGCGGAATTCCAATCCGTCGTGACACGTCTTCCGCCAGCGATCCTACGGTAGACCGCGCGCGGCCGATCTGTGCATTCACGAGTCGATCGACTTCACCACGCAGTCGTTGCTCGGCTCGTTCAATCTCACGGCCCAACTCCCGCTGGAGTGCCCCAGCAATCGCGTCACCGACGTTGGAGGTGATCCCGAACGTCGGATCGGCCAGCGTCCCGCCCAACTGGACGTCTACTCGCACGCGTTCCAAGCCCGACACGGTTCGCCACAGCAAACCCTCCGCCCACGCTGCACTCCCGATCGCGGGTTGAGGGTCGGTTGCCGGCGCACCGAGCCGCTCCCACGCCACCGAACTCGCCTCCCAACCAATCGCACCGGTGAACCGGTCTCCTTCGCGGCCCAACGCCAAACGGGTCCTTCCCTCGCCCAAAGCGAGCCGGGCGCCGAGCGATGCGAGTTCGAACGTCGGCAGCGTAACCCCGTCCGCATCCAACACAAGTGAATCGGACGTGGGCGACGTGACGTGGTCGAGGATGACGTGCGCACTGATAGCATCCGGTCCGGAGGCGCCTGCTGCGCGTCCAACCCGAAGATCAGTGGGCCGACCGTATACGGTTGGTTCAGTCGTCAGACCTTGCACGACCGCCGAGTAGGCACCCGCGGCGGCGCCCGTTCCACCGAGCGTGAGGTCTATCTCACCGTGCCGCAGCAGAAAACTCGGATACATCGATTGGCCGGGGAAGGTGATGTCGGTTCCGGGATGCCTGGCCCGATTCGCCCCGGGCCGGTTCCGAGGGTCGAGACCCGGTGGAATAAACCGTTCGGCAACCTGCGCCCAATAGAGCACCGGTTGTACCCATGCAATGACAACGTCGCCAAAAATCGCGGAGGAGAGATCGGGCGCATCCAATGACGGCAATCGCATCAACCCACGTGCGTAGGCATAGTCCGCGCGCCGCGCGTCGTCGAGCGCCTGCACGGACGCTTGCAGCTCGGCGACCCCCACTCGCGTCGTCGAATCCAGCGCCGCAAGATCGGATTGGATCGACTCTAAGGACTCCAAAGCGTTCCGTGAGTTATTGGCCAGGTTGGCGATCCCCGTGGGACCGAGCCGAAATGGGTTGAAGTCTTGGAGTTGTCGTACCAGTGATCGAGCCGAGTCGATGTGGGGACCAGGTTCGATATTCGCGAGTGCTCCGTCCCACTCATCCTGGAACCGTTCGGCTCGGTCGATGGTCGTGCGCGCGAACCGCAACGATCGCAGGCTGTCTTCGGACAACGTGCCGATGTCCATGGCCGACGTGAGCCCGTCAAAACTGAGTGGCGGTACCCGTACCCGGTCAGCCCACTCGGCAATCAGCCCTCTCATCTGCTCACTCGCCTCGCTGGGCTGCTCCAACGCACCCGATGTAGCGCGCGCCGTACCAAACTCCACACCGCGCACGGCCATCGTGTCGATCACCACCTTCTTCTCGAGCAATGCGCGCAAGGAGATATCCGCGACGATCTCGTCCGCCGAGAACAAATTTGTCATCGGCTTGTCCGGATTCGTCACATCGAGCCCACGAAGCACGATGGACCCTTCACGAATCCGGAGATCGGCTTCCTCCAGATCGACCTGAGCGCCAACCAGCATGGTGCCGAGACTCTCGATGCTCCGCTCGACCACTCGATCGACCGTCAGCGCCCACCCGATCCCGATTAGCACCACCACGAGCGCCAGTGGAACAAGGGCCTTGAGTCGGAAGAAACGTTTTAATCGACTCACGGGCGAAACAGCCGGTAGGCGTTGTACACCTTCGAGGCTTTGACCACGCGATACACCTTCATTCGTTGGATTCGCTCGAAGATCGTTTCTCGGTACTTGCGGACGCCCCACCGCGCGAAGAAGAAGATCGGCCAGCCCAACACCATCCACCCAACAACACTCCCAAGCAGCACCGTGTTGTTGAAACTGGTCAACGGAATCACGGGGATTGCGGAGATGGCCTGCCAGAGTGGAGAAAGCGCCGGTACGTCGACGAGCAGAAACTCACCAACCGAGTGAAACAGTGGGTCCAAGACAAAGCCCACCGGAGTGAACACCAGCCAACCGATGATCGCCCCAGGCACCGACACGTTGAAGAGAAAGATGACCGCAATCATCACGACGTTGTGCAGACTCAACAGCGGCGTCAGGCCGAAAATCGACCCGAGGGCAATCCCTGCCGCCACCTGAGACGGTGTTCCTTCGGAGTTCAGGGCCTTGAACAGCGATTGGATCAGTTTGATGACGGTCAGCATCGTAAGATGTGGGATAGTGGGATAGGTTATTCCAACAGTCAATGCCCGAATCGCTAACTCACCACGAGCCTATGAACCAACCGTCATCTCTCGACCCGATCCTGCATCCGAAATCGATCGCCGTGATCGGCGCATCACGCCAGCCCAATACGATTGGATGGCAGGTGTTGCACAACTTGCTAATGGAAGGATTCAAGGGGCCCGTCTACCCGGTAAACCCCAAGGCCACGGCGATTCACTCCATTCCAGCCTACGTCTCGATCGGCGATGTCCCCGGTCCAGTCGACCTTGCGATCATCGTGGTCCCCAAGCAGTTCGTGAAGACCGTGATCGAAGAGTCCATCGCAGCCGGTGTCCGCGGGTTTGTGGTCATCTCTGCCGGCTTCAAGGAAGTGGGCGGCGATGGTGTCGCCCGCGAACAGGAACTCGCGAAACTGGTCCGGGACGCCGGCGTGCGAATGGTCGGCCCGAACTGCATGGGGGTGATCAACACGAGCGAGGATGTGCAAATGAACGCGACGTTCGCACCGCGAACGCCTCCGCGCGGCCAGGTCGCGCTCGTTTCACAGAGCGGCGCCATGGGATTGAGCGTGCTGGACTATGCCGAGAGTTTGGGAATCGGCATCTCGACCTTCGTGTCTTCCGGCAACAAGACCGACGTCAGTGGCAACGATCTCTTGGAATACTGGGAGCACGACCCCGCAACCGGAGTCGTGCTGATGTATCTGGAGAGCTTTGGCAACCCTACGCGGTTCATCGAACTGGGGCGACGCATTACCCGAAAGAAACCGATCTGCATCGTGAAGTCCGGGCGCACCGGAGCCGGTGCCAGGGCGGCAGCTTCTCACACCGGGTCGCTGGCCGGAACCGAACTCGCGACCGAGGCGATCATGGCGCAGGCAGGGGCGCTCCGAGCCAACACCGTCGAAGAATTGTTCGACATGGCGATGGCGTTTGCCAATCAACCACTTCCCGAGGGCAACCGCGTCGCTATCGTGACCAACGCGGGAGGTCCCGGGATCATCATCGCCGACTCGTGCGAATCCCATGGCCTAGAGGTCACCAAGCTCTCGCCGGAAACCGAGGCGCAACTTCGCGACCGGCTCCCCGAAGAAGCTAGTGTGCGAAACCCGGTCGACCTGATCGCTTCGGCAACCGCGACAAGCTACGAGTACGCGCTCGGATGCGTGTTTGACGACCCGAATGTCGACGCGGCGATCGCGGCCTTCGTGCCACCGCTTGGCATTCATACCAAAGACGTCGCAGCGGCCATCGTCCGCGTCAACGCGCAACACCCCGAGAAACCGCTCATGGCGGTGCTGATGGGCAAGCAAGGACTCCCGGCCGGGGTCGCCGAGCTACACGACGCGGAGATTCCAGCGTACATCTTTCCGGAGTCGGCCGCGAGGGCGTTGGGGGCGATGTGGACGCAGCGACAGCGCGCCAACAAGAAGATCGGCAGCACTTGCACCTTCGATACGGACGACGAGCGCGTTGCCAGGATCCTCGACGAAACGGAGGCCGCCGGACTCGTTAAGCTGTCGGAGCCCGACGCGATGCGCGTGCTCGAGGCCTACGGCATTCCCGTGGTGGGGTGGTCGTTCACGGGATCGGCGGACGGCGCTGCGCTGCCAGGCCTAGTTGCGACCGAGGCTGCCACCATCGGGTTCCCCGTCGCCCTCAAGATCGTGAGCCCAGATGTCGTCCACAAATCAGATGTGGGCGGAGTCGCGCTCGGCTTGGAGAGCACGGAGGCGGTGAGAGAAGCAGTGAACTCTATGCTGAAAGATGTGGCCGCGTCGGGGGGCGAAACCCCACCCCGCGTAGACGGCATCATGATTCAGAAGATGGCGACGGGTGATGCCACCGAAACTATCGTCGGGCTCACGCGCGTGCCCAGGGTGGGCGCGTTGGTCATGTTCGGCATGGGAGGGATCTATGTCGAGGTCATCCGGGACGTCGTGCTCCGGCTCTGTCCCATTCTCGACACCGATGCGGACGAGATGCTAGACGGAGTCAAGCTCCACAAACTCTTGGAGGGCGTTCGTGGTCAACCGGCGCGCGACCGGGGTGCACTGCGCGACATCATCCTTCGCGTCGCACAGCTCGCCGAGCGCCACCCCAGGATCGTAGAGATGGATATCAATCCGGTGTTAGCACGGCCGGACGGGGCGGAAGCGTTGGATGCGAGGGTGGGGCTGGCTTAGGGGGGACAGGAGGGACAGGAGGGACAGGCGATCAATCCTGTCCCATCTGTCCCCCCTGTCCCCCCTTCTACGCCCATCCCGCCGCCGATTCTAACGCCGACGCGGGGCCCGAAATCACAAATAGCTGGTCGAGCCAGTACGCCTCATCATCGCGCATCGCGATGATCATCTCACCAAAATCTTCTTTTTGGTGTGCGCGATGATACACCATGTAGATGTGTTGGTCGTCGACCCCGCAGATCTCGATCTTGCCCGTCGCATGCGACATGACGAACCGAGCGCGTTTTGCCAACCCCGATACGTGACGTTTTGCCTCGAGCACGATCTGCCAACCCTCGACGATGGGCACCTCGTAGGGTTCGTTCCCTGCCGTGGGCCGGCCCTGGAAAACGTAGTACGGCGGACATGCCAGGAATGACAACTCACGGAACAGGCTCGCGAATGTTTTCGGATTGTCGTTCACTCCCCGAATGATCGGACATTGATTGACGATGCCGGCCCCCGCGTTGAGCAGTAACCGGAGCGCTTCACGTGCCTCGGCGGTCAACTCTCGCGGGTGGTCGAAATGATTCATGATGTAGATCTGCGTGCCCGCGCTGGTGTATTCGTCGATCAGTTTCAGCAGATCGGGGTCGTCGAGTATCCGGAACGGATTGAAGGCAACCATCTTCGTGCCAATCCGGATGATTCGGACATGCGGGACCGCCGACACGTCCGAGAAGATGGCCTCGAGCCGGCGCGTCGACATGATCATTGGATCGCCGCCCGTGAGGAGAACGTTGGTGATCTCCTCGTGCTCCTTGATGTATTCGAGGCCGAGAGTGTAATCGAACGACGCGTCATCGTTGTCGTTCATGAACAGGCGTTTGCGGAAGCAGTAGCGGCAATATGCGCCGCAGACCTCGTTCACCAAGAGCAACGCCGTATCCGTATACTTGTGCTGACAACCGCGAACGGGCGTGTGGTCCGCTTCACACGACGCATCGAGTTCACCCCACTCATTGAGTTCGCGCTCGTGCGGAATCACCAGGCGCCGAATGGGGTCATTCGGGTCGTCCCAGTTGATCAATTTGATGTAGTAGTCGTTCAGCCGGAAAGCGTACTTCTCGGCGACGGGCCCGAGGCGCTCGATCTCGGTAGGAGTCAAGGCATCGAGCTTGGATAGGTTGGTGATGTAGCGGACTTTGGTCACTGCCGCTCCTCGCTCGTAAGTCGTTGTATTTTCGTGCTTTCGCTAGCCCGGCCTCGCTGTTAGGTACCTGTTTGGGTAGCCTATTAAAGGGAACTCATGGTACAGGGAGATGCAAGGACGGATGAAAGTCTTCCTTACAGGTGGTACAGGGTTCATCGGGACCCGCCTGGTGACGTCGTTGGTAAGCGACGGGCACACTTGCACCGTAGTTTCACGATCCGCTACCGATCAGTGGGAATCGGATCTGGTGACCGTGGTGAAGGCCGACCCCACCGTTCCGGGACCCTGGCAGGCACATGTCGGCGAGGCCGATATCGTGGTCAATCTCGCGGGCGCCAAGATCGTCGATCCGCCACTCCGGTGGACACGCCGGCGGAAAGCGGTACTGCACGCCTCACGTATCGGTACCACCACATGTGTGGCGGACGCTATTCGAGCTGCCGCATCACCGCCCCATGTCTTTCTCACCGGGTCGGCCATCGGCTATTACGGGCCCCGAGGCAACGAGACTATAGAGGAACACGAACGGTCGGGCAGTGACTTCCTAGCCGCGCTCGCGGTCGATTGGGAAGCGGCAGCAGCGCCGGCGTCGGACAAGAGTCGGGTGGTTACGATGCGCATGGGTCTCCCCCTTTCGCCCGGCGGTGGAATACTCCAACCGATGCTGCCACTGTTTCGCGCAGGTCTTGGAGGACCATGGGGCGACGCATCGTCCTGGCTGTCCTGGATTCACATCGACGACACGATCGGACTCATGCGTTTCCTCATGGAGAGTGAAGTGGACGGGCCAGCCAATATCACGGCTCCGACCCCCGTAACGGTCAGCGCTTTCGTGAAAGAACTCGGCCGCGTGCTCCGTCGACCGGCGGTGATCCCGGCACCCGGGGTGGCCCTTCGGCTCGCTCTGGGAGAGAGCGCTGACGCCCTTCTCCACCTACAGCGAGTGGTACCCCGTCGCGCACTCGATGCGGGATACGAATTCCGATTCCCCACCCTGAAAGCGGCGCTCGAAGATCTGTTTCGCCAATAAAAAAGCGCCCAATTGGGCGCTCATGGTGCTAGGTCCCTCTTCGCCTTCCGCTAGGCCGGCGTCCGTCTGTCGGCACCCAATCGGCGGTCTTCCGAGGCACGGCGTTCGTGTTCCCGCCGCTCTAGGCCCGTACGCCTACCGGGCGTACGTCGCACGGCGGCGACGCGGCGTTCCCGGAAGCGGCGCTCGGACACGTGGCGCTGCTGCTGACCGGACCGCCGCGCGTCATGGCGACGTTCAACGCCGGAGCGACGTTCCGGATGGTCCGGCTTGGCGGGTTGATCGAAAGAGAACGGTTCGTACTCCAAGCGCGGCTCCGTAGCTGTCGAGGTCTATAGTGTCGCCGAGCAAATTATGGTCCCACAAACTCAACGCAACCCCGTATTTAGAAGCCAGGCAAGCGTTTGGAGTCCTGCGACCCGTGCC
>JBDHLU010000066.1:0-18299 GCA_039656555.1 Gemmatimonadota bacterium
GCGTTCGACCGTCGGTACGGCCACGGAAATCCATGACTACCTGCGCCTATTGTATGCCCGGGTAGGCACACCGCGGTGTCACGCCTGCGGCGGACTGGTCATTTCAGACTCGCCCACATCGGCAACCGATCGCGTGCTGGATCGACTGGACGGCGAGAGGCTCCTGGTGGTGTTCCCCCTCCCGCGGGATACGAGGCTCGAGCAGAACGCATTGATCGAGAACCTCAGGACCATGGGATTCGTGCGCGTGCGAACGGACGGCGACGTGCACGACCTAAACGCGCTCCCCAAAGGGCTCCGCCTCACCGGCAGTGTCGATGTTGAAGTCGTCGTAGACCGGATCAAGGCCAACAGGCGCGCGCGTTCGCGCCTCGCTGATTCTCTCGCCATCGCCCTCACCGAAGGAAACGGCACCGCGCGTGTCATTGGCGAATCGCACACAGAGAGTTTTTCGGAGCAGCCACGGTGTATGGACTGTGGTACGACCTCGATCGCATTGTCCCCAGCCCTTTTTTCCTTTAATAGCCCGCGCGGGGCGTGCCCCGGATGTAACGGGTTTGGCGCGGTTCTCGAATACGATGAAGGGCTCATCGTCCCGGACGACGAATTGTCACTCGAGGAGGGTGCCCTCGATCCGTGGACCAAACCGCGCTACACCAGGAAACGGAAACTGCTGCGGGATACAGCCGCCGAACATGAGATTCCGTTCGACCGACCCTGGAGGCGGCTCAAGAAAACAGACCGCCAATTCCTTCTGGAACATCCCAAAGGTCGCTTCAAAGGGGTCATCCCATTTCTCCGCGCACTGGAGCGAAAGAAGTACAAGCAGTACATCCGCGTGTTCTTGCGACAGTACCAACGGGCCTTCCTCTGCCCGGAGTGCAGCGGTGGCCGGCTCCGGCCGGAGGCGTTGGCTGTCGAAGTGGGGCAGACGTCGATCGGTCAGATTGCGGCCATGACAGGCGACGAGCTGCAACAATGGGTTCGAGGCCTGCAGCTCGAAGAATTCCAGCGGGGCATTGCCGCCACCATCATCGAGGAGATCGAGGATCGCGTGACTTTCTTGTGCGACGTTGGGCTCGGATACGTCTCACTCGATCGGCAGACGCGCACATTGTCTGGTGGCGAAGCTCAACGCATCGCACTTGCCAACGCGCTGGGATCCCGGCTGGTCGACACCATGTACGTCCTCGACGAACCGTCGATTGGGCTCCACCCCCGCGACATCGACCGGCTCTTGGGCTTACTCAAGCGTCTCCGATCGGCAGGAAACACGGTTGTCGTCGTGGAGCACGATTCAGCAACGATGAGTGCAGCCGACTACATGATCGAGTTGGGCCCCGCCAGCGGCGAGAACGGCGGAGAACTCATCTTTTCGGGCCGGCCGGCCGATGCGGCCGCCGCGGGCACCCTGACGGGTCAGTACCTGAGTGGCGAGAAGACGATCCCCGTACCGAGCGCCCGGCGCCGGGCAGGCCCGCAATGGCTCACGATCAAGGGAGCCACACTCCACAACCTCGATGGTCTCGACGTAGAAATCCCCTTGGGTACGTTGACAGTCGTAACGGGTGTTTCAGGATCCGGAAAGTCGACCCTGGTTCACGATGTCCTGTACCGGCAGCTCGCCCAACGCCTCAAGGGCAGCCATGGAGCGAAGGAACATCTTGGAGAAGCGGTGGGGGCCGTAAGCGAACTACGCGGTTGGGAGGCGTTGGCCGAGGTCGTTCTGGTGGATCAATCCCCAATCGGCCGGACGCCACGTTCGAATCCGATTACGTACATCCGTGCCTTCGACGAGATTCGGGGCCTGTTCGCGAAGCAGCCACTTTCGCAAGCCCGCGGGTACACGCCCAGCACGTTCAGCTTCAATACCCAAGGCGGTGGCCGATGCCGCACTTGCGAAGGCGCAGGGCACCTGCAGATCGAGATGGTGTTCTTGGCCGACGTGTTCGTACCGTGTGAGGCATGCGAAGGGACGCGGTTCGAACCCGAGGTGCTCGACGTACGCATAAAAGGGCTCTCGATCCACGACGTTCTGAATCTGACCGTCGAAGAGGCCATGCAGCGCTTCCGGCACATGGGCCGCCTCGGCAAGTCGCTGTGGCACCTGCAACAAGTGGGACTTGGGTATCTCCGGCTTGGACAACCGGCAACGACCCTTTCCGGCGGAGAGGCGCAGCGTCTCAAGATCGCGCGTCAACTAGCAACGATCGGCAAGAAACGGGGCCGACGCCTCTACATCCTGGACGAGCCCACGACCGGACTGCATGTGGACGATGTACGAACCTTACTCAAGGTGCTGGACCGTCTCGTCCACGCCGGGCACACTGTGGTGGTCATCGAGCACCACATGGATCTGATTAAATGCGCCGACTGGATTCTCGACTTGGGGCCCGAAGGCGGTGACGCGGGCGGAAGATTGGTCGCCGCGGGGACGCCGGAGACGGTAGCCGCATCCGTAACGCATACCGGCCGATTCCTCCGCCGAGCGTTGGGAGCCACTGGAACGGAGCCGGCGAAGGCGGGAACGGCCTGACATCGTTGACCTACAGCCCGGTTCTCACCATCTTGCGGCACATGCGAACCACCGTCCTTGCTATCGCGTGCACCCTCGCCCTCCCTGTTCCCCTCGCCTCACAAGTCGCCACCTCCCAAGCGCCGAACATCATCACGTCCAGCGGCGGAGCCTATACGTTGCGCTCCGGAGACGTCTTGCGAGTCGACGTCTGGGGTCGGGACGAATATTCAGGCCTGTTTCAGGTGAACGAAGAAGGGTTCCTTTTTTACCCGTATATCGGCGAAATCGACATAACGGAAATCACGGTTTCCCAACTGCGCGACACGCTCTTGGTCGAACTGGAGAGGTTGTTCGCCAACCCATTCGTATCGGTCACACCGTTGTTTCGCATCGCCGTGGCCGGCCACGTCGTACGCCCGGGGCTCTACAACGTCGATCCGACCATGACCATCCTCGATGTCATTTCCATGGCGGGTGGCGCGACCGAACTGGCCAACACCGGCAAGATCCGGGTGTTTCGCCTGGGCGAGACGAAGCAACTCGATTTCGAGGAGGAGATGATCGCCTCGCGTACCCTCACGGAGATCGGTGTGCGATCAGGCGATGACATCCTGGTGCCCAGAAAATTCCTGGCGCGCCCGGATCTCTCACTGATCATGCAGGCGATTACCGTCCTGCTCTCGGTCGCCATCTTCATCAACACGGTGAACTAGGAGGGTGGGGGCGAAACGCCACGCTTGATGATGGATTGCCGCTCGATTAGAATGCTCTCGGCCGCCAATGGTGGCCGTTTTTTCCGGGGTAGCTCAATGGCAGAGCATTCGGCTGTTAACCGAAGGGTTGTGGGTTCGAGTCCCACCCCCGGAGCTTCCACCCTCAGCGCTTGCGCCCCTTCGCACTCGTTGACGATCTCGACTTCAGCATCTTGGCTGCCACTTCCTCATCGATCGACCGTACGTGGAGGTCCCGTTGCGGGAAGGGGATTTCGATGCCGGCTTCGACGAGCGCGTCGTTCACGTCCACCGTGACATCGCTCGCGACTTGTCGCCAGTTCAAGAATTCGTTCGTCCAGAATCGGAGTTCGAAGTCGAGTGAACTCTCGCCAAAGCCCTTGAAGTAAGCCAAGGGCTCCGGAGTCGAGCGCACATCCTCTTGATTGGCCGCCGTTTCGAGCAACAGGTCGATGACGGCCGATGGTGAAGTACCGTACTTCACACCGACAAGAACGTCGATTCGTCGCGTTCGGTCCGACAGCGTCCAATTCACGACTCGCGACGAAACCAACTGCCCGTTGGGTACGATGACCTCAGCACCTTCGAACGTTTTCACCGTACTTGCGCGAATGCCGATGTCGGAGACGTTACCGATCAGGTCGTCGAGTTGGATGATGTCGCCAACCTGGATCGGGCGTTCGAACATGAGCACCAATCCCGAGATAAAGTCGTTCACGATGTTCTGGAGGCCGAATCCGATACCCACGCCCAATGCACCGAAAATCAAGGCGAATGACGAGAGATCCACCCCCGCTGCCCCGATGCCGAACAGGAAGCCAAACAGCACGATCGTGTAGAACGTGAGCGTAGCGATCGTGTTCGGCATCCCACGCGCCAGACGCATGCGGCGGAGGACGTCGTCGCGCAAAATGGCCCGCACGGTACTTCCGATAGCTATCGAGATCCAAACGGAAAACACGAAGATGAAGATCGACCCCACAGACAGCGTCCAAGCACCAACCGGGAGTTTCGCCTTCCACACAGCCAAGATCGCGCTTGCGGCCAAATCGTCCACGCCGAATACCGAGGTTACCAACGAAAACCAAAGGATGACCGCACCGAACCGGGCAAGCTGCAGGGTGCGAGACGTGACCATGGCCTGGTGCAGCCGAAATCCCGGGATGGTGCCAAAGAACCGTTGATGTGAAATGGCCGATACGATCCCTTCGACCGCATCGACCGCCATAACCAAGGCCACTGTGATGATGATGGTGCCCACGGCACCATCTATCATTACCACCGCGAAATTCATGAAACCGAGTACGTTGGCAACGGCCGTCACACCGAGAAGAACCGTCCCGCCGCGCATCAACAGATGCAGGAGCTTGTCGATGAGGAACTGACGTTCGGTGAACTGCCGGCGAAGCCAATCGAGAGCCCACGCCAACGCAACGGCGACCGCAAGCAACTCCAGCCGCATCGCAATCGGATCCGTCACTACCAGCTCGAAGACCTGATGTATCGCCCCGAGAGCCAATAGAACCATCAACGCTCGGTGGCGCGGCGGACGCACGTATAGCGGCGCTAATCGGAGAACAGCCAGAGCAACGAGAAGGATGGTAAACTCGGCCAATGCACCGGGGAGCGGCTCGTGCAAGATGGGCGTGGCCACGAGCGTCAGTAGTACGGCCGCCGCAAGTGGGCGTTTGAGCGCCCGTCGGACACCGTCCGGTACGTCCTCGGGCTTGCGTACGTCCATGCGCCGCCTGAGCGCATGGGTCAGCATCACCAATACCAGGAAGAGGAGAAGGTGCACCCAGAGCGTGCCTTCGCGATCCGCGGCGAACACTCGCAGGTCAGCCATCCCAAAAGACGTCTTTTGCAGCGTCTCACCGGCGGGGACCGTCCATAGGCGCCAGATAGGCGGATCGGTACGCACAAACACGCGCCGTCGTGCGCGCGTGCGCGCGGCGTCTATGCGGACCACGGTGGTGCCGGTCAGCTCGAGTCCGTCTGACACGTCTCCTTGCGTTGCAAACACCCGCTGTCGTCGCGCTTCGATCTCGGTACCGACCGAATCGATGAGCGCCAGCAGGCTTGCCAAGCGGTCCTGCACATTCTGCGGCACCCCGAGAACGACTGCCGAATCTCGCGCATCTACCCAGGCAACGGCGGCAACAGTGAGGCCAGTTTCGAGACTGTCGAGCTCCGTAGACCGAGCGGCAAACTCGGCTTGCCACCCCTGGAACAGATTCTGGGCCCCACGCCATCGCAGCCTGAGATCATCTAATCGGCGAAAACCGAAGACATCCAGATTGGCCGAGTCAATGGCGGCGCGCTCGACGCGAATCGAATCCAGGGACTGGGTAACCGTCGCCTGAAGCTCGTCCAACCTGGTGTCCTGCTGGAAGACAGCGTAGCGGGCGCGCAAAGTGTCGCCAAACGCTGTCGCGCGCGTGGGGATCTCGGTAACTGGGATCGCGGCCTGAGCGGCCGTCGTGTCTTGCTGGATGGTGTCCTGCTGTCGCGCCACGGCGGGGCGACTGATCCCTGAGACCGCCGCGCCTAGGCTCAATGCGAGGAGAAAACGTGTCCACATGATCAACGAATATGCTCGGAGGGTCGACCGAAGGTCAAAGATTGCACATCAATGCCTCGCGAGATACTCTGAGGTGCACCCAGATTTCGGGGTCCGATCCGTGACACGTTATGAGTCTATTCGCCACCTCCTCAAGCAAGCCATCGATACCATCGACGCCGACAAGGGCCTGACAAACGAAGGCGACGCCGCCGACACGATCGCCAAGTTCCGCGACCGCGTGCAAGCCATGCTAACCCAGCTCGACTCCCCAGGCGGGCAGGATGTAGATACCGAACAGGTAGCACGTGAGTTGTTTGGATTGCTCCGCGACTGCACAGGCCCGCTGATTGCCCTGCGACCAGTGTTCGAGGACATGGTGTCGGTGACGAAGACCGTTTCGGACGATCCCCCCCTCGGATAAGCGAGAGGGGGGGGGGGGGAAGATTCGGTCCGGCTACTTCACCTTCACCTCGATTTTGCGCGGCTTGGCGGCTTCCACTTTGGGAAGCGAAATTGCCAGCACTCCATCCTTGAGTCGGGCGTCGATCTTGGCGGCACTCACAGTTTCCGGAAGCCGAAAACTCCGCTCGAAGCGACCGTAGTAACGCTCAACGACATGGAACTGTGAATCCTCATCACCCTCTTCTAAGGCCTTCTTTTTTTCCCCACTGATCGTGAGAACCTTCTTCTCGACACTCACGGACACATCTCCGATGTCGAGCCCGGGAAGTTCGACGAGCATGATCAACTCATCGCTAGTCTCACGGATGTCGACGGCCGGTGACCACGCGCTCGTAATATCGGCACTGAAACTGCGGCCGAAGAACCGGTTGAAATCGCTCCAAACATCGGGCGCCCGGTGACGCAACACGGTTGGATACATCATGGTATGCCTCCTCGCACAGACGTGCGCAAAGTGGTTGTGACCGGCGACGACGTACGCCGGCGGTTGCCTCTTCAAAGGGCAACCACAGTGCCAGTGAGGTGAGCCAAAAAAGCAGATTTGTCGCGGGGGCCTTGCCAAGCTTGCAGGTTGGGAGGACTGGCGCTGTCAGAATTGCAGAACCTCATCCACCGCAGCCCGAATATCATCCATTCCCTGCTCCATCCGCTCCATGTGAGTCCTGAATGACAGCACGCAGATACGCAGGGCGAAATCTCCGCGGACGGTGGTGGCCGTCAGGTAGACTCTCCGGCGCCCATTGATTCGATCCAGGAGATCGCGATTGAGGGCGTTCAGTTCGGCTTGGGTCAGGCCAGGTCGGGTCAGCCGGAACGCGACCAAAGATAGATCGGGCTCGGCGATGATCTCCATTCCGTCGATCGCACGAAGTCGATCCGTCGCCCAGCGCGCCAAATCCAACTTCTCATCCAATTGTTCGCGAAACGCGTTTGCCCCCACCATTTGAAACGGCAGCCAGATCCGGAGTCCTCGAAACGGTCGCGACAACTCAGGAGAGTATTGGCAGAAATCGACGAACTCGTCATCCTCGCGCATCTCCGGCAAGTATTCCGCATCGAGTCGATGCGCCCGCTTGAGCGCCTCGCCGTCTCGCACCAGCAGCGATCCGGTGCCGTATGGCAGAAACAGACCCTTGTGAGGATCCAACGTGATCGAATCGGCGCTAGCCAACCCCCGCATGGCCGCGCGCCCTCGCTCGGTCATCATGAAGAAGCCACCATACGCAGCATCGGCGTGGAACCAAAGATTTTCATTCGCGGCTATCCGTGCCAGCGCCTCCAGGTCGTCGACTGCACCAGTATTCGTCGTACCGGCACTCCCCACCACGAAGAATGGACGCAACCCTTCCCGCCGATCGCGGTCCACGGCCTCTTGGAGCTCGTCCACTCGAACGCGGAACCGACTGTCAGAGCCAATGACACGCACCGCCCGTTGCGGAAACCCGGCCAGCATGGCCGCTTTCGCCACTGAGTGGTGCGTCTGGTCCGACGCGTAGAGGGTACCGCCACTCAAGTCTTCACCCAGCCGCTCGCGGCGCGCGACGACAATCGCGGAGAAATTCGCCAGCGAACCACCGCTCGTCAGAATTCCGCGGGCCGACTCGGGGTACCCGACGATCTCCGAGAACCACGCCAACACGTTGGCCTCGAGCTGCGACAGCGCCGGAGCCGCCAACCACACGCCAACGTATCGATTGACGGTGTCCGCAATCAGATCGGCGAGTGCGGAGTAGAAGATCCCGCCGCCCGGGATATAGGCCAGGTACCCTGGGCCGGCGGTGTTGAAACTCTTCGGCGCAGCCTGGTCGAACAGAACATTCAAGACTGCCCCGAAGTCCGTTCCCACCTCCGGCATCGACTCGCGCAGTGCGCGTGCCACAGCATCGCCACCATCGACGTCGAACGATGGCTGTTCCGGAAGCGATTCGATGTGTCGAACGACCCGCTCCATCGTGGCCTCGACCAGGCGACGCATCTCGTCGGCCGGTGGCTCCAGGGGGTATTGCGATGACGGCATATCGCGGAATTGTACCAGGAGCCACCACCCTCGCAACCACTTCTTCCCACCCGTATACTTGAGATCCGCTCGAAAACGGAGAACCACATGAAGACGGGCCACCAGCGAATGGTCATCACATCGGCAGTACTAGTTGGATGCCTCGCTACATCATCCGAGGCGCAGGAGCGACCCTTCGGACCCCTGCGCGATCAAGCGGCCATCCGACAGACGTGGCTGTTCGAGCGCGTGGAGACCGTATTGCCGCGCCTGATGCGCGAACACGGAATCCAGATGTGGGTGGTACCAATGCGGGAGTACAACGAGGACCCCGTGTTTCGAGGAATCGCCGGCCCCACCACGTTCGCAGCACGCCGCCGGTCGGTCTACATCTTTTTCGATCGGGGTAGGGCGGCCGGTGTCGAACGTCTTGCCATCGGTGGCACCTCACAGGGT
The DNA here is from genome assembly GCA_039656555.1 of Gemmatimonadota bacterium. Lineage (GTDB taxonomy): Bacteria > Gemmatimonadota > Gemmatimonadetes > Gemmatimonadales > GWC2-71-9 > CAMYLY01. Next base: position 8,727 of record JBDHLU010000066.1, read on the forward strand.
GGTGTCTTCGACGCCCCGAGAATGACCGAGCAAGCGCCCGATGGCCGGCCACGCGAGTTCTGGGGTCCGAAACAATGGAGCGTCGTCGCGGACGTCATTCGGGAACGCGAACCGCGCAACATCGCGGTGAACATTTCCCACGCCCTCAATTTCGCCGACGGCCTGACCGCGGGCGAATGGGAACAGATGCAAGAGGCCCTCGGCCCCGACTATGTAAGCCGCGTCGTCCGCGCGGAGCATTTGGCGCTCGATTTCCTCGCCATCCACACGCCTTCGATGGACTCGATGTACCGAGAGATGGAAATCCTCGTACACGAGATCATCGTCACAGCGTTTTCAGAGCGGGTCATTACCCCAGGCACTACCACAACCGCCGATGTCGTGTGGTGGATGCGACAGCGGGTCAACGACCTCGGGCTGGGAACGTGGTTTCAACCTTCGGTCGACGTCCAACGCTCGGGTGTGACCATGGCCGACTCTACCGCGCCGGTCATCGAGCGCGGCGACGTGCTGCACTGTGATTTCGGAATCGTGGCGTTCGGATTGAATACCGACACGCAGCACATGGGCTATGTGCTTCGCGAGGGCGAAACCGAACCGCCGGCGGGGCTCATTGAAGCGTTGCACCAGGCCAACCGGCTCCAGGATCTGCTCCTGGCCGAGATGCGACCCGGACGAACAGGCAACGAGATCCTCCGTTCCACACTCGCCGCCATGCGCCAAAACGACATCGACGGAACGATCTACACGCATCCGATTGGGTTCCACGGCCACGGGGCTGGCCCACTGATCGGACTCTGGGACCGCCAGGACGGCGTTCCCGGCCGTGGCGACGTCCCGATTAGGGCGGGCACGTGGCACTCCATCGAACTCCAGGCCACCTCTCCCGTGGCCGAGTGGAACGGCCAAGCGGTACGAATGATGCTGGAAGAAGAGGCAGAATTGGGGCACGCCGGCGACATGCGCTGGGTGCTCAAACGGCAGGAGGCGTTTCACTTGGTCCGCTAGCGTCGCCAACCCATCCCATATCTTTGGTCGCCTGTGTACATTTTACGCCCACTTTGGCCCAATAGACATGAGGGAATATCCATGTATCGTGACAAATTGATGGTCCTCGGGCTGGCAGCGATGGTCGTCGCCTGCTCGGACACCACTGGCACTTCTGGCTCGGGGATGCACCAGGTCGATGTCGCCCTCCAACAGACCGATGGGCTGTTCCTCGCAGCGCCGATTATGACAGCGGCTGGAGCAAGCCAAGGCAGAATCAGCGTCGACCAGGTCGATTCTCTGTTCCTGACGATCACGACGATCTCATTTCTCCCGGTCCTCGCCGAAGACGACACGACCGAGGCGTCGTGGCAGGTGATCGAACTATCGGAGCCCCTCACCGTCGACCTTCTTGCCCTTCCGTCAGAAGAAGATTCCGCGGTGGTAATCGCGAGCGGTACACTTCCGGAAGGCGAGTACGAAAGGATGCGGTTCCTGGTCAGCGCCAGCTGGATCTTCCTGAACACGGGTGCCACCGTTGGTAACTCCACGTTCCACCCCGACGTTTCATACGAGGTCAAAGTCCCATCCGGCTCGACTTCCGGCCTAAAAACCGACCTCAGCTTCACTGTAGTGACCGACACGTCAGTCAACCTATTGTTCTCGCCGATTGCCACGTTCGAAAACGTGACCGCGACGGGTAGCGGAAAGGTTATCCTCTCTCCAGTGCTCAAGGCGAAGGGCGAGATCGAATAACGGTCATATTGGATTGGCTAGACGGCTCCGCTCATCGGGCGGAGCCGTTCGCGTATTAGAGGCGTTCGTGCAACCTTGATCCGATGAACATACGCGAGCTCCCCACACCAGCGTTACTTCTCGACCTCGACGTCCTCGACCGCAACATCGGTTGGATGGCCAACCGCGCCTCGGACCTCGGGGTCACGGTTCGACCCCATGTCAAAACGCACAAGTGCATCGAAATTGCCGAGCGACAGCGCTCTGCCGGTGCCCAGGGTATCACGGTGTCGACCCTGCGCGAAGCCGAAGATTTCGCGGCACACGGGTTCGACGACATCACGTGGGCGTTCCCGATTCCCCTCACCCTCGTCGCTTCGGCGGTATCCCTTGCCGAACGAATCACCCTCCGCTTGGTCATCGACTCGCTCGAAGCACTCCAGGCCTTGGATGCGAGCGGAACCGATTGGCACGTGTGGCTCAAAGTAGACTGCGGATACCATCGAGCCGGTGTGGATCCAACTTCTGACGACGTCCTGGATCTGGTCCGCCGCATCCGCGAGAACCCCAAGCTCATGTTCGATGGATTGCTCACCCACGCGGGACACACCTACACGGGGCCTACCCCTGTCGAATCTCTAGAGGCCGCGAGAGAGGAGCGCGACGTCATGGTGACGTTGTCCGCCGAGTTGGATTCTTTGGGGCTCCCGGTGCCCGCCCTCAGCATCGGATCGACGCCTGGAATGCGGGCCATCGATCACCTCGACGGCATCTCAGAATGCCGGCCGGGCAACTACGTGTTTTTTGACGACACGATGGTCACACTCGGCGCCGCCACACCGAGTGATTGTGCCGTTTCCGTCTTGGCATCGGTGATCTCGTCGCAGCCAAACCCAAAACGCAGCGTCGTTGACGCGGGTGCCCTGGCCCTGTCCAAAGACCCCGGTCGTGGTGGAGTGGAGATACCCACGATGGGCCGGATCTATTCGGACTATGCCTCGGGGACCGTGCGTCACGACCTTTGGCTGACCGGACTGAGCCAGGAGCATGGGATGATCCATGGTAAACTCGCTGTTGGCGAGAAGGTGCGGATCCTGCCCAACCACTCGTGCTTGACCGTCGCGTGTTTCGACGAATATCACGTGGTGCAAGGCGACGAAGTGGTCGATCGGTGGAAGATTTGGCGGGGACGGTGAGATTCGAGATTACAGATTACAGAATGTAGATTGCAGAATGTTGCGGATACACTTCAGCAAGTTCTTGCCGGTAGCGCTCGCCGCGGTCATCGCATGCGGCGACGGGATCAATTCAATCGACGAATTGCCGCGGGAACTATCCTTAGCCGAGCAGGACCTCGTCGCCGCCGACAACCGCTTTGCCTTCAAGCTTTTTCGTGAAGTGGTCGCGCAATCGGACCCCGACAAGAACATCTTCATTTCCCCCATGAGCATCGCGATGGCGCTAGGCATGACGTACAACGGCGCGCGGGGCAGCACCAGGGATTCGATGCAGGCAGTACTCGAATTGCAGGGCATGGACATCCAGGCGGTCAACGAATCCTATCAAAGCCTCATTGCCCTGCTCCGCGAACTCGACCCTAAGGTCGAGTTCGCGATCGCCAACTCGATATGGTACCGCAACGGTCTTCCCGTCGAGCAACCGTTCATCGACCTCAATCGCTCGTACTTCGCCGCCGAAGTATCGGCACTCGACTTCAGTGCCCCATCAGCCGCACCCACAATCAATCAATGGGTGAGCGAGAACACGGGTGGGCGCATCGACGAGATCGTCGAGAGCCCCATCGATCCCGACCTCGTCATGTTCTTGATCAACGCGATCTACTTCAAGGGTGATTGGGCCTATCAATTCGATCGGGCGAAGACAAGCGACGCTCCCTTCCGTCGAAAGGACGGATCGACGTCAACGGTGGACCTGATGGACTCGGGCGAGGAGATGCCCCTTTGGCTGGCCTACGACGGCTCGAACCAAATCGGCGAACTCCGATACGGTGGCGGGCCGTGGCGCATGACCATCGTGCTACCGACCGCACACGATGCGCTGCCCACTGTGCTCGACGGACTCGACGAGGCGCAATGGAATTCGTGGACAGCGTCGCTGGACTCGACCGACATGTCCGTAATGCTGCCCAAGTTCACGATGGAGTACGAATCATCACTCAAGGATGTACTCGGGGCCCTCGGTATGGGAATCGCCTTCGAGCCGGGTCTGGCCGACCTGAGCGGGATCGGCGGCCAACCCGGCGATCTCTACATCGACCAGGTCAAGCACAAGACGTTCTTGGAGATCAATGAAGAGGGCACCGAAGCGGCTGCGGCAACCTCAGTGGGCATCCGCACCGTGAGTCTGCCTCCAAGCTTCCGGGTCGATCGCCCATTCTTCTTCGTGATTCGTGAGGCGCTGTCAGGCTCGATTCTGTTTATGGGCAGGATTATGGATCCGGGGAGCTGAACGGACGACAGACCCTGGGATAGCAAGTCTGTCGACGATCGACTATCGACCTCGTTCGTACAACACTTTCCCACCAACAATCGTCAAATCGACCTTCGTGTTCTCGATCTCGACCGGATCGATCTCGAATATGTCGTCCGACAACACGACGAGGTCCGCGTACTTCCCCACCTCGATCGTCCCAAGCACATCCTCGAGGTAACTGCCATACGCGTTGTTGGTTGTGTAGGCCCTGACCGCTTCTTCCACCGTGATGCGTTGCCCTGGAACCCAGCCACCGGGGTTGGCGCCATCAATCGTCCGGCGCGTCACCGCACCGTAGATCCCGAGCAGCGGATCGAGCGGGGCCACGGTCCAATCGCTTCCGAATGTGACCGTGGCGTTCGCATCGAAGAGGTCGCGGAACGCGTACGTCGTCCTGATCCGTTCGGCGCCGATCCGTTTCTCGGCCCATCGGCCGTCGTCGATCGCGTGGTACGGTTGCATCGACGGAATCACGTCCTCGTCCGCGAAGCGGGCGATTGCCTCACTCGATAGGTGCTGGGCATGCTCGATCCGGAACCGGCGGTCACGGTCGCCGTTTCGCTCGCGCGCCTCGGCAAATACGTCGAGGAGCCAGTCGTTGGCACGATCGCCGATCGCATGGACGATCACGTGCAGCCCGACTCCATCCGCCGCGAGGATCGACTCGCGCAGCTCCGCCGTATCGGTCACCATCAACCCGGTCGTGGATGGTTCGTCGTCATATGGATCGTAGAACCAGGCGGTCGTCGACCCCAGCGACCCGTCGACGAACCCTTTGACACCACCCCAGAACAAGCGGTGATCACCATGTCCTCGCTCAGCCATGTAGGACACCAACCGACTCCACGTTGCGATAGGCACCACGGCGTACACTCGGAGAGGCAGGTCACCGCGCGCCGCGGCCCGCCGATAGGTTTCCAACCCATCCCAAGAACCCATGTCCGCGATGAACGTGACACCACGCGCTAGGGCATGCTCAGCGGCAGCTTGGAGCGCGCGATCGAGTTCCTCCTCTGTGGGAGCGGGCATGACCCGGTACACGAGCGATTGCGCTTCATCCTTCAACACCCCCGCCGGCGTCCCATCGGCGGCTCGCACGATCGTGCCCCCCGGCGGGTCCGGCGTCTCGGCCGTTATTCCGGCAAGCTCTAACGCCCGCGAGTTGGCAAGAGACATGTGCCCGTCGAGCCTGGTCACGAACACGGGAATGCCACCGGTCATCGAGTCGATCCACTCCCGGCGGGGTAGCTCGCCACCCCACATCTCGTGATCCCAAGTTCCGCCCGTCACCCACCCCCCGGAGTGATCCTTGGCAAACTCACCAATCCGCCTGGCAAACTCCTCTGGCGTCGCCGCGTCGCGCAGCTGGACCGACGCCAGATCGAACCCACCGCTCACAAAATGTGTATGGTTGTCCATGAAGCCTGGCAGCACTCGGCGCCCCGCCAAGTCGATCGATCTCGTGCCAGCTCCGGCGAAGGCGCGGATATCCGAATCGGTGCCAACTGCCAGAACCCGGCCGTCAGCAATCGCAACCGCCGACGCCCCTCCCACATCCCCGGCACCCGTCCAAACGTGGCCACCAGTTAAAATCAGATCAGCTCTGTCCGCCATCGAGCACGCGCTCCACACTGTCAACCCAAAAAAAACGACGATCCCTGTTCTGAAATCACACATCTATGAAGCATCCCGCTTCGATCGCCTTGCCGCAAGCGGCAGTCAAGCCGCTGTGTACGCCTCAAATGGCCCCCTGAGCGCACGAAAAGGATGATGTGACTCGTTAGCCGTCTGGACAGCTTTGTGGCGTCTAATAGCGGGATGCGGAACAGGCAACAACCACAGCCTGCCGTCGCCCTACACCTAGCGCCATATTTAAGTCGTGTATTGTCAACCACTTACGGCAGCACCACTGCAATGGTGGCCCGGAATGCGGTAAATTTGTCACTATGAGTTTGCGGGCAATCTACGGACATCGAGCCCTGCTTAACCGGCTGGACGGCGCACTTGCCTCCAGCCGGTTCCCACAATCGGCCCTGCTCACCGGACCGGTCGGCGTGGGCAAGCAGCGCTTGGCACTTTGGGTCGCGCAGGGTCTCCTCTGCACGGAAGGGACGGGTGCGCCTTGCTGCCAATGTTCGCAGTGCCACCAGGTCGATGGCCTAGTCCACCCCGACCTTCACTGGCTGACCCCCATCGCCCGACCCAAGGCGGCCGATTCAGGCAAGCGGGTCGAGGAAGCGCAAGAGCTGCTTGCGGGAGCTATGGAAGAACGGCGAGGTGGTCTATGGGGTCGTCCCGAGGGCATGGTCTCGCACCCGCTAGCCTCCGTCCGGCTACTGCAACGGATTGCATCCAGGACGCCGTTTTCCGGGGCCCGCAAAGTCATCATTGTGGGCGACGCAGAGTGGCTCGTCGTACAGGAGTCGAGCCAGGAGGCAGCCAACGCGCTCCTGAAGCTTCTCGAAGAGCCCCCGGCCGACACGACGATTATCGTTACTGCCTCAGACCCTCAGCGATTGTTGCCGACCATCCGATCGCGTTTGGTCACCCTCAGGGTTTCACCTGTGGGAGACCAGGCCGTTCGCGAATTTCTCGAGAACGAAAAAGACCCAGCACCCGAGGGAGCAGCCCTCGACCGAGCCGTCTTGCTTGCTGAGGGGGCTATTGGTCGTGCAATCGGCGCCGAGCGGAATCCCGCCGGCGAAGCGCGCGCCGACCGATTTCTCGCAGCGGTCGGGCGGGGTGATGGCGCGTGGCTCCCGATGGTATTGGGCCAAGCTCCATGGTCGGCCCGGGGCGATTTTACGGCCTTTTTAGACAGTTTGGCATTGAACCTGCGAGCGCGTGTTGAAGAGCGAGCCAACGACAGACCGGAGGCAAAACGCGGCATTCGGGCGCTCCGTCATGTCGAGCAAGCCCGCGAAGAGGCCCGGGGGAACGTGAACCCCCAGCTCACGTTGGCAGTACTCGCGGCCGAACTGGAGGCGCTCGTATGACCCTGACGCATTTGGATGCCGATGGGCGCCCGAAGATGGTCGACGTGGGTGACAAACCGACGTCGGTGCGCACGGCGCGTGCAACCGGAACGATTACGATGAGCCCGGACGCCTATGCGCTCGTCAAAGGGAACTCTGGGCCCAAGGGAGACGTACTCACTACGGCTCAGCTCGCCGGCACGATGGGAGCGAAACGGACAGCGGATCTGGTCCCCCTCTGTCATCCCATCGGACTCGACCATGTTCGAGTCACTGCCACGTTGAACCCGGACCTCCCCGGAGTGACGGTCGAAGCCGAAGCGAAGGCAACGGCGCGCACCGGGGTAGAAATGGAAGCTTTAACGGCTGTCGCTGTAGCGCTCCTCACCGTGTACGACATGGTGAAGGCGGCGGGCCACGGAATGACGATCGGTGATGTTCGGCTGATCGAAAAAACCGGCGGCACGCGCGGCGATTGGTCGAAGGCATAAAGGACAAAGCAGAATGAACAACCTTTCAGCTACACAGCAGTTGACGTTGCGCGGTGCTGGCATCCTCGCCGTCGTTCTCGCCGTCGGTTTGGCCGTAGGGATCCAAGCTCCACGCGCCGTCGCCACGGATGAGGACGGTAGCGCATACACCGGAACGGCAGTGCGGTCGCAGTTCAACTCGTTGCAGCAGTCACTCAATTCGACAGCCGGCGAGTTGGAGTTGGTTCGGTTGAAATTGAGAAGGGCTGAATCACTCCTCGAGTATTCGGCGCGATACCAGATCACCTCGGATCTTGCTGAGCTGATCTACGGGACAGCTTTGCGTGAGGGCATAGACCCTGACCTTGCCTTCCGCATGGTCAAGGTCGAAAGCGGCTTCACACCGCGCGCCACGAGCACGGCCGGCGCACTCGGACTCGTCCAGGTACAGTTGGCCACAGCAAAATTCTACGACGCCAACATCACCGCTGAGGAGCTCTACGACCCCGCAACGAATCTCGCGATCGGGTTCCGCTACATCCGCGACCTGATCGAGGTGTATGGAGACGTGAAGCTCGCCCTGTTGGCGTACAACCGCGGCCCGTCGAGGGTCAAGAAACTACTTGACGAGGGACGCGATCCACAGAACGGATACGCGTCGCGGATCATGGAAGGATATTCCGGCGTGGAGGGCCGCTAGCGGGCTAGGGCGTATCTCCCGGGGGGGCAGCGATTCGTAGATGCTGCCCGATCCGCAACACATCGTCTACCAACATCCCGTTCCAGCGCCGCAGGTCGATGAGGCGGACATTGAATCGTTTGGAAATGTCCCAAAGGGTGTCTCCACCGCGAACTACATGATCGCGGACTCCGTTGACACCGCCGGACGGCCGCGGTGCACGCCCTGACGTCGCCGTGGCCCGAGCGGCCGAGCTGACAGGAATGACGAGGCGCCCCCCTATGCGCAGCCTTTTCGGATGAACGTTCCCGTTCGCGGCCCGCAAGAGACTCACACTGACGCCGTAGCGTTTGCCAATTTCGCCCAGCGTCTCACCTCGCCGAATCACGTGTTCGACAAAATTCACCCGTTCATCTTCCGGCAAATTCGCATAGCGTTGCGCCACCAATATCCCACTTCCCCGGGGGACGCGGACAATCGCTTCCTCTTTTGGGGGCGTCACCCCACGCACGTACTGCGGGTTGAGGTCCAACATGGCTCGCACCGTCGTGTCGGCCAATTCCGCAATCACGTCGAGGCCCGTCGCGCCGGGCACAGTGATCTCGTCGAACACGTATGCGGGGTACTTCGGAATCGAATCGAAGCCGTACCGACCTGGCGTCTTTGCGATCAGAGCGGCGGCGATGAGTTTTGGCACGTAGTCGCGAGTCTCGCGCCTGATGTAGCGACGGTCCGAGAGATCAAAGAACGTAGCGTCTGAGACGGGATCGGCCGCACTGCCGAGGCGGCGAATACCTCGTGAAACTCGTCCGGCACCGCCGTTGTACGCCGCGGCAGCGAGATACCACGACCCGAACTGCTCGTTCAGGTCGACCAAATGTGACGCCGCGGCCTCGGTCGCCTTGAACGGGTCACGTCGTTCGTCGACCCACGTATCGATCCGAAGATCGTACAGTCGCCCCGTCGATTTGATGAACTGCCACATCCCGACCGCATTCGCCCGCGATACGGCCGTATTGGAATAGCCGCTTTCGACGATGGCAAGATATACCAGGTCTTCGGGCACACCATGCGCCCTGAATCGCTCGCGAATCATGCCCTCATACCGCGGCATGCGTCCCAGCCAAATGTTGAATCGCTCGCGCGCCGGGCCGAGAAAGTAATCCGTGTAGTATTTCACTCGTTCGTTCGCGGCAAACGAGATGACATCGATGTCGTAGCTCGGCACCAGGGT
>JBDHLU010000067.1:0-18260 GCA_039656555.1 Gemmatimonadota bacterium
CGTAGTTGTCCGTGCTCCGGCTACCGCCACCTCGTGACGGGCCGCCGCGGCTGAACGACGCTTGACGTTGCCCATTGTTCATCATGATGGCGATGGACAGACCGTTTCGGCCGAGCTGGTCAACCCAATCGTCTTTTTCCGGTTGACCGATGCGGACGGCGTCGTAGGTGTTGCTCGCACCGGCAGTAACAGCGCCGTTGGGGTCCATCCATTGGACGCTGTAATCGCCGGAACGGACCACGGCAACGCGCCCGTCGGCCGCGACCGCCCAGCCATCGTGCGGGCTCAAGGGGATGCTCGAGATGTTCACGTTCCGGTTGCTGCCGCTGCCACCCGTCTCCAGTTTGCGCTCGCCCTCCTTCACCATGGCGATGGTGTCGACCGCGTCAGTGGTCGGATCCCACCGAACCACCGCCGCCGAATCACGCAGCTGCCCATCGCGGGTCATACCCGCACTGGTCTGGAGGTAGACGCGACCCTGGCTGTCGATGCCTCGCGGAATGCGAATCAGTGTGCCGCCAAAGCCGCCACCGCCGGTGCTCGCACCCATGATCGGGTACGTCTTGCCGAACTTGAAGTCCGAATCCATGATGGTGAGCCGGCCATTTCCGAGATCGACAAGCATCCAATTGCCAGCCGGCAGCGGCCAGATCCCATCCGGAGTCTTGTATTCCTGGGGCCCAGCGCCTATTCGGCCGATCGTGTCGACAGTGCCGGCATTCATGTCAACGATCATCAATGCCTGGCCGAGGCCGTCGGCGATGAGCAACCGCCCGTCAGCTAACTCCTCAAGTCCGCGCACGGTGCTGAACGATTCCGGAAACGCCGCTTCGGCCTCCGTCAGTCGCAGCTGTTGCTGGGCGTTCAGGTTTGGAACGGCGAAAGCGGTCGTTGCCGCGAACGCCAAAACAAGTGTCTTTCTCATTCTGTCCTCTCCATTGAGGGCTGCTGGTCGACGATGGACAATTGACGATCGACGATTGACGATCGACTGCCTATCACAGACACCCCACGCACACAAAAGGTCGCGCCTGCTGCGGCTGGGCCCCAAATTAGCCGGATGACTACGGGAATGCGGTTTGCGATCATGGGAAGCGGTGCGGTGGGCGGTTATTTCGGAGGTCGCTTAGCTGCGGCCGGAGCAGATGTCACGTTCATCGCCCGGGGCCCTCACCTCGATGCCATGCGGGCCAACGGTCTCCAGCTCGAAAGTCCGGATGGTGATGCGTTGATCCATCCGGTAACGGCCACCGACGATCCCGTTGGCGTCGGAGTGGTGGATACGGTCTTGGTCGCGGTGAAGACCTGGCAGTTGTCTGAAGCCATCGAGCAAATGCGGCCACTCGTTGGGGAATCCACAGCCGTACTCCCACTGTTGAACGGAGTCGAAGCGTCCGACCAGTTGGCTGCATCACTCGGGGAGGGCAGGGTTCTGAACGGTCTGTGCCGGGTGATCAGCCATGTCCGCGAACCCGGCGTCATCACCCACGTCGGAGCGGTACCCACCATCGTCTTTGGCGAGCGCGACAGCCGACCGTCAAGCCGGGTGCAAGCGACTGCCGAATCCCTCCGGAGTGCCGGGATTGCGGTCGACCTGCCCGACGACGTCGATGCGGCAGTGTGGACGAAACTCCTGTTCGTGGTTTCGCTGGGTGGGGTTGGTGCCGTCACCCGGGCACCCATGGGGGTCGTCCGGTCGATGCCGGAGACTCGCAACCTGCTGGAGAAATCCATGCACGAGATTCGAGCCGTGGCGGCGGAACGGGGTGTCAACCTGCCTGCCGACATCGTTGTCACCGCCCTTTCCTTTATAGACGGCCTTCCCGCTGAAGGGTTGACCTCACTGCAACGAGACATCGCCGACGGCCGTCGTTCCGAGCTGGAGGCACTGGCGGGGGCGGTGGTGAGGCTGGGGCGGGAGGCAGGGGTCGAGACGCCCATCAACTATTTCGTCTACGGGAGTCTCCTGCCTCAGGAAGAGAAGGCCAGGGGAGGGGAGTAGCCTGGGGCAGGATGCAGGATGCAGGATGCAGGATGCAGGATGGAGGATGCAGGATACAGGATGCAGGATGGAGGATGAGGTCTTATTGCATTTCTATGCACTCTACTGCATCTTTATGCGTCCCACGCACGGACCTTTCTTCCTTGCCATCATCCATCGACAAAACCCGCCGGCACCAAACCATTCTTGGCATCCTGGAGGACCAGATCATCGGGAGCCAGGATGAGTTGGCTTTGGCGCTGGAAGGGATGGAAATCACGGTTACGCAGGCCACCCTCTCCCGTGACCTGCGTGACCTGGGCGTGGCCAGGGTACCCGCATCCGATGGATATCGGTATGTCACGCCGGAACCGGAGAACGCTGGTCAGGCGGCCGGATTGGGTGCCGAGCGGCTCCGTGTGATTGCGGCCCTCGAGGTCACGGCTGTTGACGCCAACGATTCGGTGATTGCCATGCGGACCATTCAAGGCCGCGCCGAAGGTGTGGCGGCCTACCTCGACGGGCTTGGCCTAGAAGAGGTGTTAGCGACGATTGCGGGTGACGATACCGTGATCGTCTATCCCCGCCGTACCCGCCAGTGCGCCAAACTCAGGCGGCAACTCGCCGAGATGTTTGGCACTCACTAGTCGCCCGATTTTCAAACATGGAAAACAACGAGGAGCTGTACCATCGTGAAACGGTTTGTTCTTGCCTACTCAGGCGGTCTCGATACTTCTGTCATTCTCAAATGGCTTCAGGTCACACACGATGCTGAGGTCGTCACGGTGACGGCAGACTTCGGCCAGCGTTTCGAGTTGGACGGGGTTCAGGAGAAGGCACTTGCGACCGGGGCGTCCCTCGCGTTCGTGGAGGACCTCCGAGACGAGTTCGTGCGCGATTACGTGTGGCCGACGTTCAAGACCGGCGCGCTGTATCAAGACCAGTACCCATTGGCAACGGCGATTGGTCGTCCGCTCATTGCGCGCCGCCTAGTCGAGGTCGCCCGCGACGTGGGCGCGGATGCGATAGTGCATGGGTGTACAGGCAAAGGGAACGATCAAGTGCGGTTCGAAGTGTCGATTGCCTCGCTCGCGCCCGACCTCGAACGGATCGCCCCGCTTCGTACCTGGGATTTGAAGACGCGCGAAGCCGAAATCATGTGGGCCGAGGAGCATGGCGTGCCGGTGCGGGCCACGAAGGACTCTCCTTATTCGATCGACGAGAACCTCTGGGGGATCTCCGTCGAAGCAGGACCGCTGGAAGATCCGTGGGTGGAACCGCCTCCGGACTGCTGGCAGTGGACGGCCGATCCGGCTGCCGATTTGGTGAAACCCGAGTCTGTGACCATCGGGTTCGAAGCCGGCGTTCCAGTCTCGATCGACGGGCAAACAATGGACGGAGTCGAACTGATCGGTGTGCTGAACGTGCTTGCCGGCGCGCACGGCGTGGGCCGGATCGATATGGTGGAAGACCGTTTGGTGGGAATCAAGTCCCGCGAGATCTACGAGGCTCCTGGTGCCGTCACATTGCATGCGGCGCGCACGGCATTGGCGCAGCTCACCCTCGACCGTCACACTCGGCGCGTCCTGGCAGCTATGGGCCAAGAATTCGCCCAGCTCGTCTACGACGGTCTGTGGTTTACGCCTCTGAGGACGGCGATCTCGGCGTTCGTCGATCAGGCGGTCGCGCCAATGACGGGAGAAGTACGGATCAAGCTCCACGCCGGTACGGCCATGCCGGTCGCGCGGCGTTCTCCCAATTCGCTCTACGACGAGGCGCTTGCAACGTACAGCGACGGTGATGCGTTCGATCATGACGCTGCCCAGGGTTTCATCGAACTCTTCGGCCAGAGCGCAAAGGTCACGAACGCCGCCATGCGCGAGGCTTCGTTGTCTTCCGCTATCTCCACGGTAGCGGCCGTCGACGCATGACCGAGTTGTGGAGCGGCCGCGCCACACAAGCCATGGACCGCCGGCTTCGGGAGTTTTCGTCGTCGCTGTCTGTGGACCAGAGGTTGGCCGCGTACGACCTGCGGGCGAGTCGTGCCCATGCATCGGCGCTGCGTGAAGCGGGTGTATTGAACGACGAGGAGCACGACAAACTCGTTGCGGCCTTGGTCCAGTTCGAGGCGGAGGTGAGCGCCGGCAAATTCCTGGACGGCGTCGATCCCGACGAACCGCCGGAGGACATTCACACGGTCATCGAGAACCGATTGACCGAAGAGCTTGGCGATCTCGGTGCACGGTTGCACGCGGGCCGCAGCCGAAACGACCAGGTTGTCACGGCCACTTTGTTGTGGCTTCGCGACGCGGCGGGAGCGGTCAAGTACGCCGTGCGACAGGTGCAGCGTGCGTTGGTCGATCGGGCCGAGCAGTACGAGGATCTCGTCATTCCCGCCTACACGCATCTCCAACGCGCACAGCCGGTGTTGTTGGCCCACCATCTTTTGGCACACTTCGACGCATTGCAACGTGATGTCGAACGCGTGGAGGACGCCGCCCGGCGTGCCGACCGCTGCCCCCTTGGAGCAGGAGCGTGTGCCGGGTCGGGCATTGCGCTCGATCGTGATGCTACCGCGAAACGGCTTGGCTTCGCCCGCATATCGCTCAACTCGCTGGATGCGGTTGCAGATCGCGATTGGGCGATCGAGATGGTCTCGGTTTGCACGCTGATCATGACACATCTGTCGCGGCTTGCCGAAGAACTCGTGCAATGGTCAACCGCGGAATTCGGTATGGCGCGGATCGGCGGTGCGTGGACGACGGGTTCGTCAGCCATGCCGCAGAAACGAAACCCCGACGTGGCCGAGCTGGTGCGAGGCAAAGTCGGCCGAGTGCTCGGCGACCTAACGGCCTTGCACATGATGGTGAAGGCCCTGCCACTCGCATACAATCGCGATCTCCAAGAAGACAAGGGCGTGTTGTTCGACGCGGTCTACACGACGATTGCCTGTGCCGATGCTCTGGCCGGTGCGTTGGCCACGACGGAATTCTACGAGGCAAAGCCGGCGGGGCCTGACTTTATGGCTGCCATGGACTTGGCGGAGTTGTTGGTGGAGAAAGGCATCCCGTTTCGTACGGCGCACCACGATGTCGGCGCGCTGGTGACGAAACTCGAGGCTGATGGACGCGGTTTGCCGGAAGCGACGGATGAGGAGTTGGCCTCTATCGGCGGCGGTGTGGTATCCGGGGCGTCGCTTACCGCCAAGTGGTGTATCGAGCGGAAATTGACCCGGGGGTCCACGGCGCCTGAAGAAGTCGAGTACGCCCTGGTCGCGGCTAAGGCGGCCCTCAAGTAACCCTCCTATGGCACGGATTGAACGATGACGACGAGCACAGTGACTTTGCCGGAAGCCGACCTTCTCCAAGAGGTCGAACAGTACAGCGCACGGAACTACCACCCAATGCCGGTGGTGCTGACGCGTGGCGAGGGCGTTTGGGTTTGGGATGTGAACGGCAAACGCTATCTCGATTGTCTGGCGGCCTATTCGGCCGTCAATCAGGGACACCGCCATCCGGCGATCATCGCTGCCGCGGTCGATCAACTCGAGCGGCTCACCCTTACGTCACGCGCGTTCCACAACGACCAAATGGGACCGTTTCTGAAACGCCTTTGCGAACTTGCCGGCTACGAGCGAGCGCTGCCGATGAACACCGGTGCGGAAGCGGTCGAGACTGCCATCAAGGCCGTGCGTCGGTGGGGATACCGGAAGAAGGGAATACCCGAAGACCAAGCTGAGATCATAGTCTGTGACGGGAACTTCCACGGCCGGACGACGACGATAGTCTCGTTCTCGACGGACGATGAAGCGAACGAACACTTCGGACCGTGGACACCCGGGTTCAAGGTCGTTCCATATGGCGATCTCGATGCGCTCGAACGCGCAATCACGCCGCACACCGCGGCGTACTTGGTCGAGCCGCTTCAAGGGGAGGGTGGCGTCATCGTGCCGCCGGCCGGATACCTCGCCGCTACGTGGGCTGTTTGCAAGGCGAACAATGTGCTCCTCATCGCTGACGAGATTCAGACCGGATTCGGCAGGACAGGAAAAATGTTCTGCTGTGATTGGGATGGAGTGCATCCCGATATCATGGTCGTTGGCAAGGCGTTGAGTGGAGGCGTGTATCCGGTGTCCGCCATGCTCGCGGATTCCGCCGTGATGGATGTGTTCCAGCCGGGCGATCACGGGTCCACGTACGGGGGTAATCCGTTGGGGGCCGCGATTGCCCTGGCGGCACTCGATGTCGTCGTCGAGGAAAAGCTCGCGGAACGGGCCAACGAGCTTGGCGAGTGGTTCATGGAGGAACTCCGCAAGATCGATGCGCCCTGTGTCGCTGAGGTAAGAGGCAAGGGACTCATGATCGGCGTCGAGATCGACCAGAACCATGGCACCGCACGGCCCTATTGCGAGGCGCTACGCCACGAAGGGATCCTGGCCAAGGAAACCCACGATCAGGTCATTCGGTTTGCTCCACCCCTCGTAATCGATCGCGAGACGCTGGAGTGGGCCTTGCCGAAGATTGGGAAGGTGCTTCGGAAGGCGGTGTGTGACTAGGGGACGCCGCCCCGCTACCGCCCTACGTCGCCCCTTCCTTGTTGAGTCCGTACACCTTCACGAACTCCACGTCCAACTCATCCTTCCAAACACAGATCATGTAGTCGTCCCCGATCTCGAGGATCTGCACATCTGACGGCACGGTGAGATTGGCGACGAGGTGCCCGTCGGTCTCGAACACCAGCCAGTCCACCGTTTCGCCATCGAACGCTTCCCAGTTCCGGACCAGCAGGCGGCCCGAGCGATCAGTGGTGAGTTCTTTGAAGGTAGGCTTCGCCTCCGGGTAGGAAATCACGTCGAGCCAGCGCCTCGCGTGCGCCTGGCGATTCGCGCGGGCCCGGTCCAGGCTATACGATTCGAACCGCCGTCGGTCGTCAGCGGTCACCGGCACCGGATCGCTGCCCCATCGAATCAGCGTGACGATCTTGCCGGCATAGTCGAGGGCCTCGATCTGGCGCCGCTCGGTCTCGCCCACGAAAATTCGATCAGCGTTCCACGCGACCTTGGTATTGTGGGCAAACGGAAGCGCCTGAATCCAAAGGTCCTGACGCCAGACTCCACGACGGAACCATTCCTCGCCCACGACCGATCGCAACGTGTCGATCGTACTGTCGCGAAGCGCGCGTACGATCCACCCATCCGGCCGGAAATAATCCTCGCGCCCGCTGACTGCCCAGGTCTCGATTTCGTTGCCGTAAGAGCTCCGTCCGTACGTGTCCGCGAGTAACGATCCGTCGCGGAGAAAATGTCCTGTGAGACCGGGCCAATACGGGCCTAGCATGCTGTTGAACACGAACGCCCCGTCAACAGTGAACCAGGCCGCATTGCCGACGGGCCAATCGTTGGCGACGAGCGTATCACCACGAATCCGGTCGAGCGAGAAGAGACGGCCAAGTTCGCCTGGGCCCTCACCGCTTCCTCCAACCGTTTGTTGGTGGGCCCCGTGGCGGTCAAAGAAACGCAGTTCGCGGCTGCCGCCATCCGCGACCACCACCGAACCGTCGCGAAGGCGTGTCGCGCCCACTATGGAGTTGAACTGCTCGGCGACCTCGCGTCCGTCGAGTGACCCTAGTTCGAGCGTGGAAAAGGGCGACAATGTCCACGCTTCGAGGTCGTCCAGCCCGATCGCGCTGTTGTCGACGATCGTGATGCCTGCGCTGTCACGCACGACGGCACCGGGGACCGCGCCACTTCCGCCGCACGCGGCAGTCACTGCGATCCCCGCCAGGAGGTAGGGCATGGGGCGGATCATGTCCTGAGAATGCGGGGTGGTTCACGGTGCCGCAAGAGTGCTACTCCTCCCGTCTGGTTAGATTGATTACTCCATGACCTCAGAACGCCGACTCTCCCGCGGTGCCGGGGACGATTCCAAGAAGAGCAAGGGTATCACCCTGAGCGCGTGGCGTGACGCCCGCGCCATCATGTGGAAGCACCGTCGCCGGATGGGGCTCGGGTTTGCTGTGATGATTGTCAATCGGTTGGCGGCATTGGTGCTTCCCGGCTCGTCCAAGTTCCTGATCGACGACGTCATTGGGCAGGGTAAGGCCGATTTGCTCATCCCCCTCGCCGCGGCCATCGCGGGCGCCACCCTGGTGCAAGCCGGTACGTCGTTCGCCCTGTCACAAATTCTCGGTGTGGCTGCACAGCGTGCCATCACGGAGATGCGGAAGACCGTACATGCGCACGTCACCCGCCTCCCGACCAGTTACTTCGACAGTACGAAGAGCGGTGTGCTCATTTCCCGCATCATGACCGACGCGGACGGCATTCGCAATCTCGTCGGCACGGGCTTGGTCAGGATGGCGGGCGGGTTGGTGACTGCATCGATCGGGTTGGTCGTACTATTCGTGCTCAATTGGCAGCTCACAATGATGATGCTGGTCGTGCTCGTTCTGTTCGGCGGTGGCATGGCGATCGCATTCAAGCGGTTGCGGCCGCACTTCCGTGAACGTGGGAAGATCACTGCCGAGGTGACGGGGCGTTTGGGAGAAGGCCTGGGTGGAATCCGCATTGTCAAAGCGTATCATGCGGAGCCGAGCGAGCGTCTGGTGTTTGCAAGGGGCGTGCACCGCCTCCTCCGAAACATCGCGAAGGCCATCACCGGTATTTCCGCAATTCAGGCATTCGCCACCGTGATCATGGGCTCCATCAGCGTACTAATGATCATCGTTGGTGGACGAGCGATGATTGCCGGTACGATGACCTTGGGCGAGTTTGTCATGTACATCTTTTTCGCGGGCCTAGTCGCAATGCCGTTGGTGAGCATCGCTGAGATCGGTACGCAAATCAGCGAGGCCTTTGCCGGGCTCGACCGGATCCACGAGGTGCAGCAGGAAGCCACCGAAGACGACAACGATGAAGGCAAGGCCGATCTCGGTGACGCCCGGGGCGACATTGCCTTCGAGGGTGTGTGGTTCGGGTACGAGAAGGACACTCCGGTGCTCAAGGACATCTCGTTCGTGGCGCCGGCGGGGTCCACGACCGCGCTCGTCGGATCGAGCGGCTCTGGCAAGAGTACTCTCACGTCGTTGGTCATGGCCTTCAATCATCCGCAGCGCGGTCGGGTAACGCTCGATGGGCGCGACCTGGAGGGCATCAAGCTCCGGCAATACCGCTCACTGCTTGGTGTCGTGCTGCAGGAAAACTTCCTGTTCGACGGCACGATCGCCGAAAACATCTCGTTTGCCAAGCCGCACGCCACACAGGAACAGATAGAGGAGGCAGCACGGATCGCGAACGCCCATGACTTCGTCATGGCGTTTGACGACGGGTACGACTCGATCATCGGTGAGCGCGGGGTCAAGCTGTCTGGCGGGCAGCGACAGCGCATCTCGATTGCACGTGCCATTCTTGCTGACCCGTCGATTCTCATACTAGACGAGGCGACGTCCAGCCTGGACAGCGAAAGCGAGGCGTTGATTCAGGATGGGTTGCGTTCACTCCGGAGCGGTCGAACTACATTCGTTATTGCACATCGCCTATCGACGATTCGTAGCGCCGATCAGATCCTGGTGGTGGAGGGTGGTGAGATCGTCGAACGGGGAACGCACGCGGAGTTGTTTGCGAAACACGGACGCTATCGCGAGCTGCACGACAGGCAGTATCAGTTGGAACAGAACCTGTTCATCAATCCAGGTGAAGACCCGTCTAAGAAGGACGACGAACCGGTGGCGGTGACAGCGCGGAGTGTCGATGTGAAGAACTTGTAAGAAGTAGCCGATAGCTAGCTGCCATTGCCCTCCTCCGGGGCATCCGGCGCCGACCAGAATTCCGAACTATCCGGAACCGCCCCAGCCACGCCCGCCCCATATAACGCCGCATTGAATACCACTCTGAACGTCCCGAACGTCTGACCGCGCCACTGCGGCCGGAAGCCGATCAGCACGACATGCCCGTCGCCACGTTTCACATCGACGGCTGCCGCGTACCCTTGCAGGTATTCCTCCCCGAGGAGGTATCCGGATAACAGGGGTGAACCATGCTCGGCGTATTTGGCCAGCACGCGGCCCTCGAAGCCCTCCTTTGTCGTGAACACGGGGCTACGATCGAAGAATATCTTCGAGCGTTCAGGCATCCCGGTCATGACAGGGTGCGACGGGTCGGTGATGACCTCGAACACGGATCCACTCGAGAAGAACTCTCCGCGCCCCAATTCGGCAACCACGTTCTCGACCGGAAGGTGGAACTGTTCGATGGCGAACGCGGTGCTGGCGTTGAAGAAAATGAGGGTACCACCCTCACGAACGAACCGATCGAGGGCGCGGGTACCCACGTCACCAATGCCGCCGGCGTATCGTGGCGGGACGGTCCCATCGGCATAGCCGTCCATGATCGTGCGCGGCCGATCGGATGCCAGGATGATGACGTCAAAGCGCGATCGGAGGTTGCCGCCGCGTATGTCGGCGTTGGTGAGGTTACGGAAAGGGAATCCAAACTGCTCGAGCAGCCACCGCGTCCATCCCTCATCCATGCTGGGCGACCAGGGGCGGAACATGCCGATGCTGGGTTGGACGGATACACCGTCGCTGTCTCCGGTGCGCGCCGCGCGGAGCGCGAAGTCATTTACCATCGCATCGCGAGCCTCGCCCGACAATCCGTTGATGACGTACCGGCCGCTGGTTCCCGATTGTCCCTCGGCGCCCTCGGTTCCTGGTTGGAATCGAACCGTACCGCCTAGGGCAAGCGCTCTGTTGATCGCTTTGAACGAGTTGTTCTGCGCCGCGTCCACGACCAGAGCATTCCCCGACCCGTTCGTGGTTCCGGCGGGCGGGACGATACCAACGGCCACGCTGTCGGTGTCGAACCCCACACCTGGTGGGCTGTCGAACTGTGCGCCGCCGGAAGCGCCAGCTGTCGTCCAGTCGGCCGGCGTGCCACGCACAGGTTGGATGGCCTGCATGGTGGTCGCTTCCAACGGCTGGGTCGCGGCGATGACACGGACATCCATCATGTACGGCAGGGTCCAACCGGCTGCATCGTAAGGTTGCTCCGGCGGTCCGCTCGGGAACTCACGCAGGTCGGGATACGACTGCGTTGCGAGAACCTGCCGGGCGAGTTCGGCAAATTCCTGATCCATCGGAATCACCCAGGTCCCTGGCGGATAGCTGATGCCTTCGTGTGTCACGGCCTCCGTCAGCTGACTGATCCGGATACCGTTGAAAGCGAGGCGACGCAGGAGTTCGACAGCGGCGACCGGGTCGCGTTGGTCCTGGGGGATGAAATATGCGTACGGTGGGCCGGCCCGATACTTGACGATTACGTCACGCCCGGATTGATACCGACCGTAGAGCAGTTCTTCCCGGTACTTGGCCGCGAAGCTCAACACGGACAACGACGCGACACGCATGTATTCCACGGCATCCGACAGATGCCACCATCCCCCTTGCCATGGACTCGAGTACAGTGTCTCGGCGCGGAGGTCGCGTCGGTTGGGTGGAAAGTCGTTGAGTGTGTAGAAGCGTGGCGTCGCGTATCGGTAGAGGGCGGTTTCCGTCCAGAACGACGCGATGTGTTGGAGCATTGGGAGGTAATCGACATATCCGGGGTACCACGCGTCGAAACCCGTGCCCATGTGGGTCGCGCCAGGAAGTCCACGCGACTCCAATCCATGGGCTATCGCCATCCCGATCATGTTCACGGTACGGGACATGAGTGGTGGAGCTTGAGTCGCAATCGGCTCGGCGAATGGCGGCAACCAGATGCGCGTGGGAAACGGCGCCGTCTGGTGATGCACGTAAATGATGTGGGGTTCCCAATGGCGCCATGTGCGACCGACCACGCGCGACTCGATCATGTTCAGCATGTACGCGTCGCGATTGTTGTCGTGGCCAATGTATTTCTGATACAGCCGTGGGAGCGGCGCGACTTCATATGGCGTCCCAACGTTGGACCTATACCAGTTGGCGACCATGCTCTGCCCGTCAGGGTTGATCGACGGCCACACCATCACGATCACGTTCTCGAGTATTTCGTCGATCGTGGGGTCGTCGGTTGCCGCAACGAGGTCGTGCGCCAACTGGATCGTATGTTGTGCACCCGCGACCTCCGACGCGTGTAACCCACCGTCGATGTGGACGAGGGCCTTGCCTTGCCGCGCCAGCCGCCGAGCGTCAGTGTCAGTCAGTCCATCAGGATGTGCGAGACGTTGAGCGATACCTCGATAGGATTCGACGTCAGCAAGATTCTGCGGGCTGGATATGAGGGCAACGAACCAGGCACGCCCTTCCGACGTCTGCCCGATCTCGATGAGCGAGAGTTTATCGGTAGCGGCGTCGAGTAGTTGGAAATATTCGATCGACTCCTCATACGTCGCTAGGTGCAGATCGGCACCCACTTCGAAGCCTAGGACGGAGGCGGGGGTGGGGATTTGGGCGGACCCAATTGATGGGGCGGCTAGGAGAATTCCTGTCAGCCAACTGCGAACGGCCAACAGCCAATGGACCTGGCCACCGCGGGGGCTATCGGCTATCGGCGGTCGGCCGTTGGCTCTACTCATTGCCATCTCCATCGTCGCTCTCCTCGGTCTCTTCTCGCTCCGGCCTAGTCCAAAACTCTTCGTTCTTCTCCACCGTCGCCGCTACCTGCTGCGAGAACATCGCGGCATTGAACAGGATTTTGAACGTACCGAAGGGCTGGCCCCGCCACTGGGGACGCATGCCCAGGAGAATGACGTGACCCTCGCCATGGTTTACGTCGAGTGCGGTTGCATATCCTTGGATGAACTCTTCGCCCAGGAGGTAACCGGAGAGCAATGGCGATCCAACATCTTGGTATTGGGCGAGCACGGAACCCGAGAAATCATCCGTGACCGAGAACACGGGACCTCGGCTGGCCATCACCTTGGCGCGCTCCGGCATGCCCGCCATCACCGGGTGGGATGGATCGACCTGCATTTCAACGATGGATCCGGTCAGGAAAAACTCATCGCGTTCGAGATCTTCGACGATGTTTACGACCGGAAGATGCAGATCCTCGATGGCGAACAGGGTCGATCCGTTCATGGCGACGAGTGTTCCGCCCAACCGTACGAACTCGTCGAGTGCCCTGACGCCCACGTTCCCGATGCCACCCGCATATCTGGGCGGTACTGTTCCCGGGCGGGAGCCGTTGAGGATCGTATTCCTTCCCATGTCGGCGAGTACGATCACGTCGTATCGATCCCGAAGGTCACCGGCTTTGATGTCGGCGTTGTAGAGACTGCGGAACGACAGGCCATACATCTCGAACAACCATCGTGTCCACCCCTCGTCTATGCTGGGAGCCCACGGACGATAGAGACCGATGCGCGGTTGGTTGATTGGAGTGCCGGCTGAGCCGGTGCGCTCGGCACGCAATGCAAGGTCGTCGACCATCTGCTGCATTGCCGATCCGCCGAGGCCAGTGACGACATAGTGACCGCTAGATCCGGCTGCTCCGCTCGTGCCGGGAGTACCGGCGACGAACCGAATCTGCCCGCCACTTTGCCAGGCACGATACAGGGCCTTGTACGAATTGTTCTGTGAGACGTCGATCCTGAGCGCGGATCCGCTCCCGGACAACGATCCTGGCAGCGGGCGAATTCCGGCCGCGACGGGATGGGTGTCGAAGCCCGGCCCAGGCGCGATGTCCCAAGGGGCCGCGTCGTCTGTCGATGCCCAAGGAACGGTGGTGCCCTGTACGGGTTGCACGACCGAGGTCACCGACGCGTCGAGCGGTGAGCCCGCTGCGACGACGCGCACGTTCATTTGATAGGGAAGCGTCCAGCCTGCGACGTCATACGGTTGGTCCGGTGGTCCATCGGGGAACTGTCGCAGGTCGGGATAGTTCTGTACCGATAGCAACTGTCTAGTGAGGTTGGCGTTGGCGCGGTCCATGGGGATGACCCACGTTCCAACCGGGAAGGTCTGTCCCTCGAACTCCAGGCCCTGCTGCAACTGGTAAACATCGATGTCTTGATACGCGAGGCGGCGTAGCATCTCAACGGCCGCTAGGGGATCACGTTGTTGCTGCGGCACGAAATAGCCGAACGGTGGTCCCTCCTCGTACATGGCAATGGCGTCACGACCGGCCTGGTAGCGGTTGAAGAGGATGTTTTCCCGATACTTGGCGGCGACGTCCAACACGGCGGTCGATGCAGTGAGCATGTAGTCCACGGAGTTCTTGAGACGCCACCACCCGCCCCGCCACAGGCTCGAATGCAGCGTCTGCGGTTGGAGATTGCGCGCGTTGGGTGGAAAATCGTTGAGGGTGTAGAACCGCGGCGTCGCGGAAGCGTGGATGCCAGTTTCCGAAAACATGATGACGACGTTGTGAAACGAGTTCATGAAGTCGATATATCCGGGATACCAGGCGTCGAATCCTGTTCCCATGTGGGTGGCGCCAGGCATGCCACGTTCATCCAACATTTGTGCAGCGGCCATGCCCATCATGCTCATCGTGCGATTGATGAGGGGGTGCACGTACGGCGAGATCGGGTCGGCGTAGGGAGGAAGCCAGATCGTCGCCGGGCGCGGTGCGGTCATATGATGGCTATAGATGACCTGCGGTTCCCACGTGCGATTGATCCGCACCACCGTGCGGGACTCGATCATGTTGAGCCCGTAGCCATCGCGGTTGTTGTCGTGACCGATGTACATCTGATAGAGGCGGGGAAGGCGGGAGACTTCGAAGGGAGTGCCGAGGTTTTCCTCGTACCACTCGACAACCATGTTCTGGCCATCAGGATTGACTGACGGCCACAGCAAGAGCACTACGTTGTCGAGAATCGCCCGCGTTATGTCCCCATCCTTTTCGGTAACGAGGTCGTAGGCCAACTGAATCGTGTGTTGGCCATGGGCGGTCTCCGTGGCATGCAATCCGCCATCGATGGCTACGATCGCTTTGCCTTCGCGAGCGAGCGCCCGGGCCTCGTCTGGAGAGAGACCGTTGGGGTCGGCGAGCCGCTTGGATATCTCACGGTAGCGTTCGACATTCGCCAGATTCTCCGGGCTGGAGATCAACGCGACATACCACGCCCGGCCTTCAGACGTGCGGCCGACCTCGTGTAACTCCAGCCGATCCGTGGCCGCGTCGAGTGCCTGGAAGTACCGGATGGATTCGTCATACGAGGCGAGTTCGAAGTCGTCGCCGATGGCAAAACCCAGCACCGACTCCGGGGTCGGGATATTTCCCTGTGCCGCGGCGCCGTCTGAACCGAACATGGTGGCGATGGTGATGATGAGGGCCAGGCGTAAGGCGTTACGCATGTGCGAATACTCCCACGGGTGGTTTGGTGATGGATAGCACGGTGAATGAGCTATAATGGCGTCATGATGTGTGTGTCGCTAGGTCGAGAATCCAACGTGAATGGATCTTGTGTTTTCGCTTGTGATCGGCATTCTCGCTACTTTGGTTCTCGGCCGGTTCTCGAGGGAGATCGATGGGCGAGAGCCTCACAATGGATCTTGAACACCACACCTACGGATTGGTGTGCGGGCCCATGGCAAACGATCAAATCGACCAGGACGCGATTCGCGATGCGCTGACCTCGGGGTTGGCGGATCGATACCGCGTGGACCGACAAATCGGGCAGGGCGGGATGGGGATCGTGTATCTCGCGCATGACGTGAGGCACGACCGTCCCGTGGCCATCAAGGTACTGTTGCCCCATGTCGCGTCGGCGATCGGTGCGGAGCGCTTTCTCCGCGAGATCCAGATCACTGCGAAACTGACCCACCCACACATCGTTCCACTTCTCGACTCCGGTGAGGTAGACGGCCTCTTGTTCTTTGTGGTCCCGTTCATGGCTGGAGAGTCGCTCCGGTCCGGGTCCCAAAATCGGGAGCGCCCCCTCGAGGAAGTGCTTCGCCTGGTCAGGGAAATCGGTGAGGCGCTCGATTTTGCTCACCGGTCGAACATTGTGCATCGGGACGTGAAGCCGGACAACGTGTTCCTGTTGGACGGACATGCGATTCTCGGTGATTTCGGTTTGGCACGGGCGACCGATGCTGTTGGCGAAAAGGTGTTGACGGCCACTGGTGTCACGCTCGGTTCTCCTGGATACATGAGCCCGGAGCAGGCCTTCGGCGCCCGCACGTTGGACAGCCGGTCGGATCAATACGGACTCGCCTGTCTGGTGTACGAACTCGTGACCGGCCAGCTTCCCTTCCAAAGCGGAGATGTCGCCAGCATTTTGCGTGCGCATATCGAGTCACCGGCTCCAAACGCGCGCGACGTCAATCCCGATCTTCCCAAGGCCGTCGGTAAGGTCCTCCAACGCGCCATGGCTAAGGACCCCGACGGCCGGTTTGGATCGGTGCTCGCGTTTGTCGATGCGCTGGAGGAAGCGGCGAACGTGACGCGACCAGCGTTCGCGTTCACCGTCATTGCCATCATCACAGTCACTGCCGTCGTCCTGAGCGGCCTGGCGGTATTGGTGGGGACGTTGCTTTCTCGATGATGGCGTTCCGACCGGCCAAACTCGCCGTGGTGTTGTCGGACGCCGATCGGGCACGCCTCGAGGGAGAGCACGGCCCCGGCGCGCAAATGGCAATGTCGATCGTTGCGCGGATGGCCGATGTTCTTGGTGCGACGGCGCTCCTTGACATCACCGCCGCGCATATCGATTCAGCACTGTTCTTGGGAGACGCGACCCTGGAATATGCGGAGCACCTGGCCCAGGGCGGCGCAAGTGTTGTGGTACCGACGACGCTCAATGTGTCGGGCGTCGAAGAACAAGGATGGCGCGGGTGGGCCGTGCCCGCGGATTGGGCGGCCAAGGCAGCGCGGCAAATGCGAGCATACGA
This sequence comes from Gemmatimonadota bacterium, assembly GCA_039656555.1. Classification (GTDB taxonomy): domain Bacteria; phylum Gemmatimonadota; class Gemmatimonadetes; order Gemmatimonadales; family GWC2-71-9; genus CAMYLY01. The sequence goes on from JBDHLU010000067.1 coordinate 16,799, forward strand.
GCAGATGGGATGCAAGCCCACGTATACGTGCGCGCCGTACCAAACGGAAGAGCGACCCGCGTTCGGGCAACAAATCGCATGGGGAGAATCGAGCGCCATCGTATTCGCCAACTCGGTGTTGGGTGCTCGAACAGAGCGCTATCCCGATCTTTTCGACATATGCGCAGCCATCACCGGGCGCGTGCCGGCGGTTGGGCTGCACCTCGAAAAAAACCGACGGGGCCGGGTGCTCATTCAGATTGGCGATTTGCCCGACGGTCTGCGTCGGAACGACGCCTTGTATCCGGTGCTCGGTCACCTCATCGGTAAAGAGGTGGCCGATCGAGTCCCGGTCATCGACGGGCTGGAGGTCGAACCAACTGAAGATCAACTGAAAGCCCTCGGTGCTGCGATGGCGTCATCGGGAGCTGTGGCACTATTCCATCTCGTGGGTGTGACGCCGGAAGCTCCGAACGCCAAGCAGGCGTTTCAAGGGTACGCCCCAGAACGGACCATCGATATCGACCTTGGCGCGCTCCGAGCCGGGCGTGATGACCTTTCGAGCGCTGGTGACGGGGCGCTCGACATGGTGGTGTTGGGGAGTCCGCATTTCTCGCTCGAAGAGTTCCGGCGTTTGGCCAACCTCGTAGTTGGCCGACAGCGCGATCCCGAGGTGCGGTTCCTCGTGACGACGAGCCGCGCGGTAGCGATGATCGCCCAGCGGGCAGGTTTGATTGATGCGGTTCTGAACTTCGGTGGAGAGATCATGGTCGATACGTGCATTCTCACGTCACCGGTGCTGGGCGACGATGTGCGAACGCTCATGACCAATTCAGCAAAATTCGCCTACTACACACCGGGTCTCCTCGATCGGGGGATGGTCTTCGGCGCGTTGGAGGACTGTGTCAATTCAGCGGAGCGCGGTCGCGTCGAACGGGATGACTCCCTATGGCACCCGTGATTCAGGGGCGCCCGGTCGTGCCCGGCGAGGCCACCGGCAAAACGCTCGTCACTGACCAGCCACTCAGCTTCTGGGGCGGGTACGATGCCGAGGACGGGCGCATCATAGATCACCGCCACCCGCTGCACGGCGCCAACGCCAAGGGTCGAGTGCTGGTGTTGCCGGGATCGCGTGGCTCGAGCACAACGTCCGCAGTTTTGTTGGAGGCGGTGCGCAACCACACGGCACCGGCAGCCATCATCACGTGTGAGCCTGATAGCTTCATTGCCCTGACCGCGATCGTCGCCGGGGAGCTGTACGATCGCATATTGCCGGTGGTGGCAGTGGCCCAGGATGCTTTCGCTTCGATCCCGGATGGGACGAACGTCTCGATTGCGCGCGACGGCACCATTACTCTTCACGTCGAGTGAATGTGAAGCTCTTTTTCTTTCTTGCCATCGGAGGGACGATCGGGACGTGGTCTCGATACCTCTTGCAGGGGCTCGTTCAGCCGCCGAGTGGGTCGTTCCCCTGGGGTACGCT
>JBDHLU010000068.1:0-18688 GCA_039656555.1 Gemmatimonadota bacterium
GTCTATCTCGATACCCGGAGCGGGCGCGTCGTACACCTCTGGGCGGACGCGGCCAACGCGAGCGCCGCCTTCACCGTCCGCGACACGTTGGGCCGCCCGGCCCCGGTAACCTGGGACGGTCCGGGGGCGAACGCGGATTGGGACGGTCGCCGTCGCGCCATGCGGTACCGCCTCGCATCGGAGCTGGGTGCGCTCGAGATCGGGTGGTTCCTGCTCGGCACCATGCGGCAGGAGCGGGATTTCCAGTACGCGGATGCGCACCGCCGCCCCTACGGTGGTGATCGCTTTACGCTGGTCGAGCTAACGGATCTGATCGGCAGTCTGGAACGACTTCCCGCCGGTGAACGTGAGCGCCATCTCTCGATCCTGAACGCCCGCGATCTCACGGAGTTGCGGTCTCGGCTGGAACCGCGCGTGACGCTGAGGCAAGACAATACGGCGTGGATCGTCCTGGTCGAGCACACTACTCTGGACGGCCGAAGCCACCTGACACTCGAGCTGCGTGGCGACCCGCTCGCGTCGACCGCCCGCCTCGCGAACGATGTGATCTCGTTGCGCGCACGCTCCTCCGACGGCATCTGGTTCGACGTGACCGCCACCACGGATGCTCCTGCGCTTACGCCGCTCGATCGCGACGAAATCTTCATACGCGCGTCAGCGGAGTATCTCCGACAGCCTGCGCAGCGTTCTCCCACCGACAGACCACGCCCGGGACCCCAGGGTCACGGCCTTTCGCCAACTCGATCGCGAGGTCCGCGCTCTCGAGCTCCTGAGTTCCGAAGAGAAGCTCATGGCGGGACTTCCGAACTTCGCCACGTACTTCGGTCGCGACATGATGATGGCTGCGCTCATGCTCGAGCCGATCGTGTCGGTGGACCTACAGGAGCACGTGATCGCGAGTGTGCTCCGTAAGCTTGCGCCGTCGGGTGACGTGAGCCATGAAGAGGCGCTGGGCGGCCAAGCGATCCGTGAGAACGCAGCGGAGTACAACGAGCTGATCCGGGCTTGGGAGGCAGCGAGCCAAAACGACCCGGCAGCGGCAGCCGAGCGCCTCACCGAGGCCCGTACGTTGCTCGGAAATCTGCAAGCCACCCGCGAGAACTATCGCATGATTGACGACGACTTCCAGCTGTCGGTTCTCGTCGACCGATACCTAGTGCGCTCCGATGTTCCCGACGCGCGGAAGCAGCGCTTCTTGAGCGAGGTGGGTCCGAGCGGACTGCCGCGGCTGGATATTCTCGTCCGGAACCTCGCCCTCGTAGCCGAGCTTGCACGTCCCTACGCCGAGCAGCCGGCAGCCACGAACCTGGTCGGCTTCCTCTACCCCGATGACGAAGGGTGGCTCCCCGGCAGCTGGCGCGACAGTCGCGCGGGATACGGCAACGGCCGCTTCGCCATGGATGTGAACGTGGTGTGGGTCCCCAAAGCGCTGGAGGCTTCTGAGAGAATCCTGCAAGCGCTGAATGCCGTCGGCCTCTCCGTGGAAGACGCTGTGTCACGTGTTCCGATGAACTCGTCGGCGCTGGAGACACACATTCGTGATTCTGGGACGCTGCGCTCGGCGATCGCAACATGGCGCGGAGCCCGCCGGCACTTCCAGGTCCATCTCGACCCCGACTCGATTCTCGTACGAGTGAATGGGTCGCTCGCCTCGGCCTCGGGCCCGGAGCGTGACTACTGGCAACGACGCTTCCAGGAAGACAGCGCCGCTCGACGCCCGCTGTCGTTCCTCGCACTGTCCCTCGACGGCGAAGGCCGGCCAATCCCCGCTGCCAATACAGACCCCGCGACCGACCTCTTCTTGTCGAATTACACCGACGACATCATGCGTGGGACAACCGATCCGGCGGCAGTGCTGCAAATGCTCGACGTGTTTGTGCGGCCGTATCCGGCCGGGCTCTTCGTGGAGGGACTGGGGCCACTCGTCGTAAACGACGCGTACGCGAGCGCAGCGGTACAACGGCACTTTCGCGATGACCCCTACCACTCGCCGCGCGTGGTCTGGGGCCGCGAGGTGAACTTGCTGTTCCTCGGCTTGGCCCATCAGATCGAGGCTGCGTACGACGCCTCTGGCCGATTGCGAAGCGATAGTGAGGAAGTGCGCTCCTACGTGGAGGCGCTACGCCGTACGCTCGAGACTACGCGACAGGCAGTCGGGGCCTCGGGCCTCCGACACAACGAGCTGTGGAGCTACCGTATCGATGGCGGCACACTCCGCCCGGTCCGCTACGGCACGAGTTCAGACATTCAACTCTGGAACGTGACCGACCTCGCCGTTCGCTTTCTGTTGGACAGATTGCCATCGCAGTGAAAGGTGCCGCCGTTGTGAAATCAGCGGTCGTCGCCGTGGTGATTCTGGGCTGCGGGCCGGGCCCGCCAGTCGCCATTCCCCCCGGCGCGAAATCCATCGAGCTGCGCCTAAACCACTTGCGTCACCTAGGCATCGACGTGACGGTGGCCGGACGGCCTGCGCGCGCGGTCGCGCTCTATGCAGAAGCGCCCGACTACCGCCCGATCGGCTCTCCGGCTCGCGACGGATTCGAGGGACTCGCCGCCGTGGACGACGCGGCGCGCGCTGCAGTCGTCTACCTGCGGCACTTCGAGCATACCGCCGACCCGCGCTCCAAGCAGGAGGCCCTGGGCCTCCTGACGTTCGTGACGGCGATGGAGCAAGGGGACGGCGAGTTCCTCAACTTTGTCCATGCAGACGGGACGCCGAACCGCGAGGCACCGACCAGCCGGAAATCCTTCTCGTACTGGGCTGCCCGCGCGCTCTGGGCCATGGGAGAGGCAGTCCGGATCTTGGGTCCTGACGACCCGGATGTCGACGCTCTGCGACCAACGCTGGAGCGTGTGCTGTTTAGGCTCGAGCGCGACGTCGAGCGGGGACACCTGGTCGGTGGATCGGCGACCGCCACGGCCGAGGCCCTGCTCGGGCTGCTATCCCTGCACCAGATCGAGCCGACACAAGGGCGCGCCGATCTCGCCGGCCGCACCGCTGACCTGCTCGTACCACTGGCGCAGGGAGATGCCGACACCCCTCCCTGGGGAGCCCGCATCGACCCCGCGGAGGGCGTTTGGCACGCCTGGGGAGCGCGCTCGGCACAGGCACTGGCGCTGGCGGGACGGGTTCTCGACCGGCCCGATCTAATCGTGGCCGCACAGCGCGAGGCAAACCAATTGTGGGTGCGGTTCCTGCTAGCGGGCGAGATCCCGGCTGTGGTCTCTTCAGATGGAAGCGTGAGGGCTTTCCCGCAGATCGCCTACGGCGTGTCTCCCGTGGTCGAGGGCTTCCTCGCCCTGGCTGAGGCCACTGGGGAATCCCGTTACGCCGTCCTGGCCGGCCTGACAGCTGGTTGGTTTCTGGGCGCCAACCGGCACGGGATCACCATGTACGACACCGCCACAGGCCGGACCTTCGATGGCCTGAACGGTCCCTCAACCGACCAGACCAACCGTAATTCGGGCGCTGAGTCGACTATCGAGGCCCTGCTCGCGCTGGGTGCGGTGGCGACTCATCCTGAGGCCGCCGTCTACCTCGGCTACCGTCCTGTCAGCCCCATCGTTCCATCTCCCGCAGACCCGCCTGCGGAGCGGGAGTTTGCCGGCCCGGAAGGCATGCGCGTGACGGTGTCGCGACAGGGAGCGACGTTCGCGGTTCAGGAGCGATCAGGCGCCAACACGATCGAGTTGACCTACTGGCCCGCCGCGAACCCTGTCGAAGTCGATCTTGCACGGGGACTGGCGGATCGGTGGAACGCCCTCCACCCCGACATACAGGTCCATGTCCAGCCGATCCCTGCCGGCCGCTCTTCCGAGGAGGTGTTACTGGCGGCCGTGGTCGGAAACGCGACCCCCGATATCTCCTCCAATGTGTCCTCGGGGCTCCTGGCACGCCTCGTAAGAGCGGGCGGCGTCGTTCGCCTCGACGTACTAGCCGCCACCGCCGCTCGCCTCAACGAGCGCGCTAGCGAGCCTATGCTCGCACCGTTTCGGCTTCCCGATGGTGGGATCTACGCCGTACCGTGGAAGACCAACCCGATGATGCTCATGTACAACGTCGATCAGCTCGCCGAGGCTGGGGTAACGCCTCCAGGCACGCATAGTGAGCTGATTGAAGCGCTCCGTCGGCTGGCGCGCGACACCGACGGCAACGGACGCTTGGACCGCTGGGGCTTCTGGGCGCGGCTCAAGACCACATGGTTCGAGCGTTTCTACGACTTCTACCCGCTCTACCTGGCCGGATCGAAGGGGCGTACGCTGGTGTCGGGAGGCGAGGTGGCCTTCGAGAACGAGGCAGCGGTAGCGGCCATCGAGGTGCTGCGCCAGGCATTTGCCGAGGGTCTCCTGCCGCGCTCCAATTTCGAGGGACGCGACCCGTTCATGGACGGGACCGTGGCCATGAAGGTGGTGGGTCCCTGGTTCGTGAAGGAGCTAGAAGAACTGAAGATCCCGGGGCTTCGTTACGACGTGTCTCCGGTGCCCGTGCCTGATGGCGCTGATCCCGAAGCGGCCTACGCCTTCGCCGATCTCAAGAACATCGCGGTCTTCTCGACGACGAAGCATCCTGCCGCAGCCGCCCGGTTCGTGGCCTACTTGATGTCGCCGGAAGCTGACAGGCTGCTGATCGAGGAGGCCGCCCAGCTCCCGTATCGCCGTGCGCTGGCATCGGACGGGCGCTTCGCCACAGCGCTCACACTCTGGCCGACCATCCAAGCCTACGCTGCGCGCGCCGACCGGAGCCGAGACATCGACATCGACCCCGACATTGTCGAAGTCTTTGACATCCTGTCGGAGGCCTACGAGGCCGCGGCCATCTATGGTGTCGTGTCTCCGGAACAGGCGGTGCGGCAAGCCGCGGACGAAGTCCGGGCGGTGCTGCGTGCGCGCTGAGGCCCGCTCCGGGCTGCTCCTGTCGGGGCCGTACACGGCGTTCCTGCTGATCTTCTCGCTCTTCCCAATTGGTTTCTCCGTCGTCCTGGTTCTGCTGAAGTGGGACCTCGTCACCACGCCGAGCTTCGTGGGCCTCGACAACGTCCAGCACCTGGTCGGGGATGCTCGCTTCTGGCAGGCCATCGTCAACACCTTTGTGTTCTTGGCGATCCACCTGCCGCTCCAAATGATCGTTGCACTGGCCCTCGCGTGGGCCCTCAACCGACCATTGCTCTTCCGCTCGTTCTGGCGGGCCGCCTTCTTTCTCCCCGTGATTGTATCGGGGGCGGCGGTGACCATCCTGTGGAGCGCGCTGTACGCCACCGACGTTGGGCTCATCAACGGACTGCTCGCTCGGCTCGATCTCGGCCCGGTCCCCTGGCTAACCGATCCAGCCCTTGCCATGCCGGCGATAGCTGTCATGGCCACCTGGAAGAACGTGGGGTTCTATGTCGTCATCTACCTTGCGGGCCTGCAGAGTGTCCCGCAGAGTTGCCATGAGGCGATCGAGCTGGAGGGAGCGACGGCCTGGCAAAGCTTCCGGTACGTCACGCTCCCGCTGCTCAAGCCCCAGACGTTGGTGGTCGTTACGCTGTCGACGATCAACGGATTCCAGCTCTTCATCGAACCGTACGTCTTGACCGGGGGAGGCCCGCTGCGACGAACGCTGTCAGTCGTGCTCTACATGTACCGGAACGCCTTCTCGTACCAGAAGATGGGTTACGCGGCCACGCTCGGCCTGGCTCTGGCACTGATCATCGCGGTGGTTCTCGTGGTCCAACGCAGGGTCATCGGAAGCGCTGAGGAAGCATGAGGCGCGCGGTTTTCTATGTCGTGCTGGCTCTGGCGGCCGTCGCGTTCCTCTACCCCTTCTTGTGGATGGCAGCCACCACATTCAAGTCACCTGCCGAGGTAGGAGGGCTCTCACTGATCCCCGACCAACCGACCCTCGACAACTACCGCTTGATGTGGGCCCGCGCTCCGTTTGGACGCGCTCTGCTCAACAGCCTGTTCGTGGCGACCACCATCACGTTCTCGGTGCTCGTCTTCGGGTCGGCTGCGGCCTACGCCCTGGCGCGGCTCAACTTTCCGGGACGCGGTATCCTCAACGCCGTCACCATCGCGGTCCTTCTCGTGCCCGCGCAACTCACGCTGATCCCGACGTACACCCTGATCGTACAACTCGGCTGGGTCGACAGCTACGCTGGGCTGATCGCGCCCTTCGTCTTTAACGCTACGGCAATCCTGATACTGCGCCAGTTCTTTATGCAGGTGCCCCGCTCTCTCATGGACTCGGCACGGCTGGACGGTATGGGAGAGCTGCGCATCCTGTTCACCGTCTTCTGGCCACTGGCGAAGGCACCACTGGCGATGGTTGGCATCTTCACTTTCATGGGTGCCTGGAACGAGGTGCTGTGGCCGCTGCTGGTCGTGCGCGATGAGCAGCTCATGACACTGCCGCAGCTCCTGACCGTCTTCTCCCTGGGTGGCGGTGCCGGCCCACGCCAGCTCGCCACCAAGCTCGCCGCGGCGATGGTACTCGTGGTGCCCGTGGTGGCAGCCTACATATTCCTCCAGCGCTTCTTCATCGAGAGCATGGCAAGCACCGGTATCAAGGGGTAGAACGTGGCCAGCGTCTCCTTCGAACACGTCCGGAAGGACTTCGGGACCGCAACCGTGGTTCACGACTTCGACCTACATGTGGCCAACGGTGAGTTCGTGGTTTTGGTGGGCGGATCGGGATGCGGCAAATCGACTATTCTGCGGATGCTGGCAGGGCTCGAGGACATCACGAGCGGGAACGTCCGCATTGGCGAGCGGGAGGTCACGCACCTGCCGCCCCGGGAGCGCGACGTGGCAATGGTCTTCCAGGACTATGCGCTTTACCCTCACCTGACGGCCCGCGAGAACATTTCCCTCGGCTTGCGTCTGCGGAAAATCCCGAAAGCGGAAATCGCCCGCCGTGTACAATGGGCGGCAGAGCTCCTCGAGCTCCAGCCGTTCCTCGATCGCAAGCCAAAGAAAATGTCCGGGGGGCAGCGGCAGCGCATCGCCATGGGACGGGCCATCGTCCGGGAGCCTGCGGTGTTCTTGTTCGATGAGCCGTTGTCCAACCTCGACGCCCACCTGCGCGGCCAGATGCGTCACGAGATCGCCCGCTTGCAGCGACGAGTCGGGACCACGACCCTGTACGTAACCCACGACCAGGTGGAGGCCATGACGCTGGCCGATCGGCTGGTGGTGCTAGAGGGTGGGCGCATCCAACAAGTGGGCCGCCCAATCGACGTCTACAAGGCTCCGGCCAACCAGTTCGTCGCCGGCTTCATCGGCACCCCACCCATGAACTTCCTGGATGGGCAGCTGGAGCGGGACAAAGATGAACTCGTGTTCGTCTCCGACGCGTTGAGGTTTCCGTTGGCAGCCGAGCGGCGTCCGCACCACGCAGTCGACTCCAACGAGAGGGTCACGCTCGGCGTTCGCCCCGAGGATCTGACCCTGACCGACACGGCGGGGCCGGCTACGATCCTTGGGCAGCTCGTGCTGGCCGAAGTTTTGGGTGCCACGACGCATCTGCATGTCGAGGTGGGAGGCCGACGACTGATCGCCGCGATCCCCAGCGGGCCGTCGCCGGCGGCGGGCGCGCCCATCAGTCTGTCCATCGACACGCGCCAGCTACACTTCTTTGCATCCGACGGCTCATCGCTGCTACTAGGCAGCAACAATTCGTGACTCGATACTGGTAGGCCGAGGCAAACGGCCGAAGGAACAGGGAAATGACGATCACGACGTACACAGAGTTGTTCACACGCCACCCGGCTAACCCCATTCTCACCGCTGCCGACATACCGTACCCTGCCAACAGCGTTTTCAATCCGGCAGCGACGATACGCGATGGCGAGACGATCCTGCTGATGCGGGTGGAAGACCGGAGCGGGTTATCCCACCTCACTGTGGCACGCAGCCGCGACGGTGTGGGCGGATGGCGGGTAGACACAGCTCCGACTTTCGCCGGCAAGCCGGATACACACCCTGAGGAAACCTGGGGGCCTGAGGATCCACGAATCACCTTTTTGGAAGAGGAACGGCGGTGGATCGTGGCGTACACCGCCTACTCCAATCGCGGACCGCTCGTATCGCTGGCCACTACCGAGGATTTCGTGACGTTCGAGCGACTTGGCGTGGTCATGCCACCCGAAAACAAGGATGCCGCACTTTTCCCGGTCAAATTCGCCGGGCGCTGGGCGCTCGTGCATCGGCCAGCGGGGGGTGCCTTCGGTGCCCACATGTGGATTTCGTTCTCGCCAGACCTAACGCACTGGGGAGACCATAAGATTCTCCTAAGAGCCCGCGACGGGGGATGGTGGGACGCGCAGAAAATCGGGCTCTCGCCGCCACCGCTCAAGACAGATCAGGGGTGGCTCATCATGTATCACGGTGTGCGGATCACGGCCTCAGGGTCCATCTATCGCTTGGGACTTGCACTGCTCGATCTCGAGAACCCACGCCGCGTGCTGAAGCGCTCGGGCGAGTGGCTCTTCTCTCCCAGTGAATCTTATGAGCGGCTTGGCGATGTGGGGAACGTCGTTTTTCCTTGCGGCTGGACCCTGGTGGATGACGAGGTACGCCTCTACTACGGGGCTGCCGACACCAGCATCGGCCTCGCGACGGGCCGACTTTCCGAGCTGCTCGCCTGGCTCGACGAATGTGATTCGCATGCCGATGAGTAGATGAAACGTTCGTTCACCACGTCGAAACCAGTAGGTAAGCATGCCTGAGTTTGAGCTAGCGGCTCCCGACATCGTGATGGTGCTGCTCTACGTTGTGTTCATCGTTGGACTCGGCTTCCACTTCGCGAAGCGAACCAAAACGACCGACGACTATTTCCTTGCCGGGCGTTCGCTAACCTGGTGGCTCATCGGTTTCTCGCTTTTCGCTTCCAACGTCTCGTCGAGCACCCTCGTGGGATTGTCCTCTGCCGCCTTCAGCTCGGGCATCTCAGTCTACAACTACGAGTGGATGGCAGCGCTCGTCCTGATCGTGTTTCTGGTCTTCTTTCTCCCGTTTTATCTGAAGACCAAGGTGTACACGATGCCGGAGTTTTTGGAGAGACGTTTCGACCAACGATCCCGATACTACTTCTCGGCGCTGCTGGTCCTGATGAACATCATGATCGACACAGCCGCGGCCCTGTACGCGGGCGCTTTGGTAGTCCAGATCCTCTATCCTCAGGTTCCGCTCTGGCAGTCCGTGGTCGTGCTCGGCATACTGGCCGGTATCTACACGGTTGCCGGTGGGTTGAAGGCGGTTGTCTACACGGACGCGGTACAGGCAGTTCTGCTGCTGATCGGTGCCTCTCTCGTCGCCATCCTATCCTTCAACGCAATTGGGGGGTCCTGGTCGGCCGTTCTGGCGGCTGTCCCGGCCGACGATCTGTCGATCATTAGGCCGGCATCGGACCCGGTCATGCCGTGGCCCGGATTGATCACCGGTGTCTTTCTCCTGGGTTTCTATTTCTGGGCGACCAACCAGTTCATGGTGCAGCGCACTCTCGCAGCGAAGGATCTCAACCACGGTCGCTGGGGTGCGCTCTTCGCGGGCTTGCTAAAGCTCCCCATTATCTTCCTCATGGTGTTGCCGGGTATCTTCGGTCGGCTGCTGTATCCCGCGGCCGACTATCCAGCTCTGGCCGCGAATCCGGATCTCATCTTTCCGACGCTCATGTTCGATCTGCTGCCGGTTGGCGTCCGTGGGCTCATCATCACTGCGCTGGTGGCGGCGATAATGTCGAGCGTCGACTCGACGCTGAATTCCGCGTCTACGCTGGTCACGATGGACTTCATCAAGAAGATCAAGCCTAAGGTGCCGGATCGCACCCTGGTCATTGCAGGTCGAATCGTGACCTTCGTGTTCATGTTGCTTGCAGTCATGTGGGCTCCTCAGATCGTCAAGTTCCCGAACATCTGGACCTACCTGCAACAGATGCTCGCCTACCTGGCCCCACCGATCGTCGCGTGCTTCTTCGCTGGGGTTTTCTGGAAGCGCGCGAACGGGCACGGGGCTTTGGCAGCACTTGTAGTAGGACACCTGGCCGCTGCGGTCATCTTCGGTCTCGCGCTTGCAGGGTCGATCATCGTACAGACGCAGGCGCTGGCGCCGGAGGAATTACGGATGGCCGCGGCGGGAACGCCGGTAATCCATTTTCTGTATCTTGCGCCAATCCTTCTCACGATCTCACTCGTTGCTATGGTGGTCGTAAGCCTGGCGACGGAAAAACCAGACGAAGAGGTCGTGCGCACATTGACGTGGTCACCGGCGATGTTTGCGGAGGAGACACCGGCGCTCGCGCGTATCCCGTGGTACAAGAACTACCGTTACCAGTCCGTCGGCATGCTCGTGCTGATCGCCATGTTTGTGATCGCGTGGTGGTAAGCTGTGACGGCAGGCAGCAAGATCATCGTGACGATCGGCGAAGCGCTCTGGGATGTTTTTCCGGATCAGCGACGGCCAGGCGGCGCACCGTGTAACGTTGCCTTCCATGCGGCGCGCCTAGGTAATCGAGGTGTGATCATCACGCGCGTTGGTGACGATACGGCCGGAGACGAGCTGGTCGCGTTCCTACGCGAACGCGGTGTCGACACCGGCTACGTGCAACGCGACGTCACAAGGCCCACCGGCACGGTCTTGGTGACGCTGGCTGATGCCGGTCCTCAGTATGCAATCACCGAAGACGTAGCGTGGGATTACATCGCGACAGAAGATGCTGCCCGCACACTCGCGCGCACCGCGGATGCTATCTGCATCGGCTCTCTGGCGCAGCGATACGAGGCAAGCCGTTCGACCATCCGACAACTCCTGTCAGACGCGCGCGGCCGAGTACTCGTAGTCTTCGACGTCAACCTCCGTCCGCCATTCATCGACGCGCACGTGATCGAAGCTACACTTCGGGTTGCCGACGTCGTCAAGATGAGTGAATCGGAGGTCGCGCAGCTGTCGGCCCAGCTCGATAGGCCGTCGCTTATCAACTGGCTGCTTCAGGATGTCGGCGTGCGAGCCGTGTGCGTGACCCGGGGCGCAGGCGGTGCCTCGATCACGACCTTGCAGGGAACGATCTCCGCACCCGGAGTAGAGATCGACACTTCGGCGGGTGATGCGGTGGGCGCGGGCGATGCGTTCACCGCCGCGATAGCGCATCAGCTCGTGCGCGACGCCACACCACAAGAGACCCTCCACGCCGCCAATCGCTACGCGGCCCTCGTCGCGACGAAGAACGGTGCCATGCCGGTGGTTTCTGCGGAGGAACTCGCCGAGATCGGCCTTTGACTCTCTGATCCCTGCAGCCCTTCGAGACGTCACACCACCACCACGGCCTCGTATGGCAACAGGTGGAGAGCACCCGCGATCTCGTTGCCTTCGTTTGCGTGGTGCGTGGACACCGCAATCCGGCCGGCAAGTGCCGCGGCATCAATGGAACGAGGTTCGGCCGAGAAATTGACGGCGACGAGCACGCGCTCGCTCCCCTGGGAGCGTTCGAAGACGAAGCACTCGGGTGGAACCGGATCCACGGACAGATACGACCCGGTTCTGAGAGCCTCCGAGCTTCGTCTCAGCGCCAGCAGCCTACGATACAGGTTGAGATGTGAATCCGGATCCGGAAGCTGGGTTTGGACGTTTCGAACGGCGTGGTCCCTCCCAACGGGCAGCCACGGTTCATCCGCTGCCGTGAACCCGCCGGTCGGATCCGGCGACCACTGCATCGGCGTTCGGCAGCCGTCGCGACCCAGGCTCGGTTCGGTCACACTCCACGGATCCTGCAGCTGGTGCGGCGGGATTTCGGTCTCGCCCATGCCCAGCTCGTCACCGTAGTACAGCGTCGGCGATCCACGCAGTGTGAGCAGCAGCACCGCCGCCAGACGGCTCCCGTGCTCTCCAAGCCTCGTGGCCAAGCGCCGGTCGTCGTGATTCCCCAGCATGTAGTTGGGCCACGCGCCCTGCGGCATCGCCGCCTCGATACCGTCCACGACTTCTCTGACCCCGGCCGCAGTCCAGGGCGCGTTCAAAAGCCCGAAGTTGGATGGCATGTTCAGCTCGTCGAGGTCCCTGCCGTAGTAGGATGCCAACTCGTTCCAGTCGAGGATCTGCAACTCCCCCAACGCCATGCGAGGAGGTTGGTACTCCTTCAGAAGCGCACGCATTTCCCGAAATACCTGATGCACGTCCGGGTGCCCGTGGTCGTACAGGTGCACTTGAGCGTCGTACGCGCCCAACGACTTGTGCTGGTGACGGTCACCGTCCGAATCGAGCGGATTGTCTCGCTCCCCAGGATCTTTCATCATGAACAACACCGCATCGATTCGAAATCCGTCCACGTGACGATCGAGCCAGAAGTGCATGTTGTCGTGCATCGCGACCTTCAACGCCGGATTGCGCCAATTCAGATCGGGTTGTGATTTCAGGAAGGAGTGGAGGTAATACTGCCCAGTCGGCTCGTCCAACTCCCAGGCCGAGCCACCGAACACGCTGAGCCAGTTGTTGGGCGGCGAGCCGTCGGGCTTCGGGTCCCGCCACACATACCAGTCACGACGTGGGTTCTCGCGTGAGTTCCGGGACTCGACGAACCAGGGATGCCGATCCGACGTGTGATTTCCTACGAAGTCGATGATCACTTTGAGCCCGGCGTTGTGGGCGCGTGCCACGAGCCTATCGAACGTCGCGAGATCGCCGAACAGCGGATGTACGTCGAGGTAGTCCGACACGTCGTACCCGAAGTCCGCCATCGGCGAAGGATAGAACGGCGTGAGCCAGATCGCATCGACGCCGAGGGTGTCGCTCAGATAGTCCATCTTCTCGATGATACCCTGCAGGTCTCCGACGCCGTTCCCGGTCGTGTCCTTGAAACTGCGGACATAGATCTCGTACACAACAGCGCTCTGCCACCATTCATGTTGATCGTGATCGGACACGAGAACGCTCTTCGTCAGTGGGTCGGTTAGAAGCCAGGGTACGATGCCATGGCTGATCCGTCCAGGGCTGAGGTCCTTTCTCCCGTGTCCTGTTGGCAAGACCGTGCTTCACCAATAGTCTTCTGAATGTTGGGGTCGGCGGACTCCGGCGGGTTATGGAACCGCTAGCGTGCCGCCCCGCGTGGGTGGGGTGGGGGAGGTACCGAATGGGCAAGCGAACCGTGGCGATCCTCACTGGCGGCGGCGATGTGCCAGGACTGAATCCCGCCATCCGGGCAATCACCATTCGTGCGATCCGTGACGGGTATCGCGTGCTGGGTATTCGGCGTGGGTGGGGAGGGTTGGTTGATTTCAACGCGGAAGCGGACGCCGGCACCGACGATTGCGTCATCGAGTTGACCGAGGACAGGGTGGACCGCGCCGGCCGCACGGGCGGCACATTTCTCCACACGTCGCGTACCAACCCACAGAAGCTTCCTGGTACCGCCCTTCCTCCGCATCTCGCTGACACATACCAAGGCACGGTTGTCGACGTCACGCCCGACGTGCTCAAGAACATCGAATACCTGGAGATCGATTCGCTGATCCCAATTGGTGGTGACGATACTCTGAGCTACGCGCAGCGCCTGCACCAGGAGGGCGTGAAGGTCGTGGCGATACCCAAGACCATGGACAATGACGTTGCGGGAACGGATTACGCGATCGGGTTCAGCACGTGTGTGACCCGCACGATAGAGTTGACAAACCGATTGCGGACCTCCGCTGGGTCCCACGAGCGCTTCCTGGTTTTAGAGGTCTTCGGACGATATGCCGGCTTCACCGCGCTCCTTCCAACCATGGCCGGCGCGGCCGACCGGTGCGTGATTCCGGAACATCCCTTCGATATTGAACGCCTCGCCGAGCTGCTATCTGAGGACCGGCGCCGAAATCCGAGCAATTACTCGGTGGTACTCGTTTCGGAAGGCGCGCGCATGCTCGATGGGGAAGACATGACCTTCGATGGTGAAGCGGAGGACCAGTTCGGACATCGGAAGCTGGGCGGCATCGGAGATCTCGTAGCGTTACGCCTCAGGGAGTTGTCGCGACAGTACAACCGTGGCCGGACCGTAGACGTGGTGAATCAAAGATTGGGGTATCTCGTCCGGTCGGGCGACCCGGATGGGGTGGACTCGATCGTAGGGATGGCCTTTGGCAACTACGCGCTGGACCTGGTGCAGGGCGGACGTTTCGGGCGGTTGGTTGCACTGCACAAAGGGTGTTATGACAACGTCCCGATCGAGACCGTCACCGCGACCAAGAAGGTGGTCAATCTCGAGCGATACTATAACTCGGACAGGCTGCGTCCAATGTACACGACCATCGAGGGGCTGCCGATGCTCGTCATGGGATGGACCGATCGGTAACCACGGACAGGAGTGGTACTACTGTGCCCTCAGGGTTGTGAAGGTAGGAGAGCCACGAAAATCCTTGCCGTCCCGTCGACCCCATCCGTGGTTGCGGTGACGGTGGCGGACCCAACCGCCACAGCAGTCACTAGCCCAGAGGCGCTGACGGCTACGGTGTTTTCGTCCGACGACGACCACGTGAACGTCTTGCCGGAGATCGTCGTCCCGATTACATCATGGGCGCTGGCACTCAACTGTAACGTTGCGCCAATCGACTCGAGCGTAGCGCCGCTGGGCGTGACCACAACCGAGACGACGGTTGGTGGTGGCTGAATGCCCGTCGACTCATCACCGCAAGCAGAGAGTGCAATACTGGAAAGAATGGAGACCGCTACAAAACGGGCCGACACAGTGCTCCGCATTGCTTCTCCTCTGCAACGAAAGGGTGACCCCGTAGGCATCTAGCTGGGATTTCTGCGGTGACTTCGGTCATGGCCCATAACATGTGGCGCGGGTGCGCTGGGCGCGAGAGGCTTATCACCTTCGCCTCATCTTCGGTCTTCGCAACGGGTTCTCCCAAAACACGTCGATCGGCGCACCCTCTTCTCACGGGGTCCCGCCGAACCATGGCGTCCGATAGATCTGTATGTCACTCTGCGCGTACATCGACACCCAGTTCGGGTTCGCGTGCATAAAAAGAGTATGAAACGTTCATGAATCGTGCGGCGAATACCGGCCAGTACGCCGCCTGAGATGTGAAGGAATAGGCGAAACGCTGAACACGGGGTGCAAACGAAGAATTCGAATGGGTATTTTTCAGTTGCGCGGTGATGTGCCCGACTTGATGGGCCGCGCATAAGCAGGACGTAGACTCGAGGTTTTCGTGTTAGGTGTCCTGGTTGCTTCGAACCGCAGAAGTCAGCGCGACGTGAGCGGAACGATTGGAGCATTGTTCTTTTCCGCAGCGTTCCAGATCGCGATCATCTTCGGTGCGGTGTTCACCACCATGCAGGTGGCAGAAGATCCTCAACAGATCAATATGGATACGATCGTCCTGAGGCTGGACGAGCCTGCACCAGAGCCGGAAGAACAACCGGACGAACCACCCCCACCAGTCATTACCTCCCTCAACGCACCGCCGAAGGGCTTCCAGGTCCTGATGGCCCCGGTCGACATCCCCAAGGAGGTCCCACCAGTCGACCTGACCCAACGATTCGACCCACGCGACTACAGCGGTGTCGGCGTCGAAGGTGGCGTGTTTTTAGGGGTCGAAGGGGGTGTGCTCTCGGGGGTCGAGGGCGGGACTGGGCCGGTCGAGCTCGCCCGAGTCTTCCAACAGGCGGTGGTGGACGAGCGACCCGAACAGCTCTCGTGTCCCAAGCCACAGTATCCGCAGATGATGCAACAGGCAAAGGTCGACGGAGAAGTCCTGCTGCAATTCATCGTGGAGCGGGACGGCCATGTCGAGAGACACACCATCGAGATCCTGAGTTCAACGCACCGTTCCTTTGAGAGCCCGGCGCGAGATATGATCCAGCGCTGCCTGTTCCGACCCGGAAAGGTCCGCTCGAATTCAGTCCGCGTGCTCGTCCAACTACCGGTCCTGTTCGTAATGCACCAACGGTAGACAGGGACGCGTTACCGGTCTTCTCTTCCTTCTACGCCAAGACCGAACAAGAGCTAGCGAGATGCGGGACACCGTCATTGTCGCATGTACGCCGTGGCCGATATCCGTACAAACCGCTATTGTCTAAAGATGTCCGTATTCATGCAGGACATTCGCTACGCCCTGCGCGGCTTTGCCCAGCGCCCCGGGTACACCGCGGTGCTCGTAGGGACGCTCGCCCTCGGTATCGGCAGCAACGTTGCCATCTTCAGCGTCACCAATGCGGTGCTGTTCCGGCCGTTGCCGTTCAAGAATCCCGAAGAGCTGGTCCTCATATGGAATCGGCTCGCGAACACGAACGTGGAACGGGCGCTCGTGTCGGGGCCGGACTTCATTGATTTCCAGCAGAACACCACCCAGTTTGACGATTTCGCCGTAGCCGCGGCGACCCCCGGGACACTCACGGGCGGGGGCCGTGGCGAGCAGGTGCTGGTAGCGTGGGTATCAGTCAACTTCCTCGGAGTGCTGGGCGTCAGTCCAATGATTGGGCGGCACTTCGATCTAGACGATGCACCACCCATCGATCCCGCGTCCTTCGCCGACCCCAACGCCACGTTTCCGCCCGGCGCGTTGATCCTGAGTCACGGGCTGTGGCAACGGCGCTTCGGGAGCGATCCCAACGTGCTGGGCCAAAGTCTGCAGATGGACGGTCAGGAAAGCATCGTCGTGGGCGTGATGCCGCCAGGGTTTCGTATCTACCTACCGCCCGACGCCGGCATGCCGACAGACATCGATGCGTGGCGTGCCGCCCCAGAGAACATGATCACCTTCGCCGACCGGACCACCCCGTTCTTCACGGTCGTCGCTCGCCTGAAACCTGGTGTGACGGTCCCGCAGGCCCAGGCCGAGATGGATCGATTGGCTACGACGCTACGGGAGGAGCACCCGCTGCACGCGCAGTCGGGCATGCACATCACGGTGGCGTCGATGCATGAAGACATCGTGGCCAGCATGCGCCCGCTCCTCATGGCCCTGCTGGTGGCCGCGGGGTTCGTACTGCTCATCGCGTGCGCCAACGTCGCCAATCTGCTCCTGGTGCGCGCCGCGTCCCGGGAGCGAGAGATCGCAGTGCGCGCAGCCCTCGGTGGCGGGCGCAGTCGCATTATTCGACAGATGTTGACCGAGAGTGGCGTGTTGTCGGTCGCGGGAGGCGCACTCGGCGTCCTCTTGGCGTGGTGGGGAACGCGCGTCTTGGTCGCGATGCGCCCCGACAATCTCCCTCGGCTCGAAGACGTCAGCATCGACTTGACGGTGCTCGGATTTACGGCCGGCGCGACCCTGCTTGCGGCACTCCTGTTTGGCATGGCGCCAGCACTCAAGTCCGCGAGCCCCAATCTGTCCGATGCGCTACGGGAACGCGGCGGCGGGACGGGATCGGGGGGGAACAAGATCCGCACGGCACTCGTGATTGCCGAGGTTGCGTTGTCGCTGGTATTGCTCGTGGGCGCGGGGCTCATGATGCGCAGCTTCGCCAAGATGCGGCAGGTCGAGCCAGGATTCGATCCAGAACAGGTCCTGACGTTTACGGTCCCGCTGCCCCTATTCAAGTACACCATCCCCGACGACCGCACGGATTTCTACGAGCGACTGCAACGGCGGATCGCAGCGTTGCCTGCGGTGCGTCATGTTGGCGGCGTAGCGCCCCTCGCCCTGGCCGGGGGCGACCAGTACTTGGTCTACTCAGTCGGGACGGGCGATGTCTCGGACGAAGAGTGGAACCAGACCAAGGCCGACTACAAGACTGTCTTGCCCGGATACCTCGCGGCCATGGGCGCACGACTCGTGGCAGGCCGGTTCATGGAACCGGCTGACCACCGAGTGGACTCTCGTCGGGTCGTCATGATCGACGAGAAGCTGGCCGCCCGTGCGTGGCCCGGAGAGGACGCCGTGGGTCGGCAACTCGACGTCTCCGTTTTCGTGTTCGATGAGACTGGGATGACCGTCCAGCGTACGCCCGCGGAGGTCATCGGTGTCGTCGGGAACATCCGGGCCGAATCGTTGACTGAGGACGGCCGGGAGACCGTGTATTACCCGTTTCGTTGGTTTCCCTTCATTCCCCTCAGTATGACCGTCCAGGCCGGTGGCGATCCCCTCAGCTTGGTACCGGCCATTAACCGGGAAATCGAGGCGATGGATCCCGAAGTACCCATGGCCGACATTAAGATGATGGGCCAATACATCGCCGATGCTGTCGCCCCGGCTCGGTTTACCTTCGCGATCATCGGCGTGTTCGCCTCGCTTGCGCTCGTGCTCTCATCGATCGGCTTGTACGGCGTCATCTCCTACTCTGTGCGACAGCGCACGCGGGAGATCGGCGTGCGCATGGCGTTCGGCGCCAGCGAGCAGACGATTCTGCGACTCGTACTTGGGCGCGCACTGGCTTTGGGGTTTGCCGGCGTCGGCGCTGGAATCGTCGTGGCGTTCTTGTCGACGCGCACCGTGTCGAGCTTAGTCTATGGCGTGTCGACGGTGGATCCGGTCACCTTCATTGGTGTGCCGTTGGTATTGGTGGTCGTCACCGTCGCCGCGACGTACATCCCGGCACGGCGTGCGATGCGGGTGGATCCGGTGGAGGCGCTACGGGAGGAGTAGATCTGAGATCTGAGATTTTGGATCACAGAATTGAGAATTCCCCCCTGAAGAAATCCTCAAAGTCTAGCCCACCCCGACCGTATCAAGCTCGCCTGCTGCCTGGCAGCTCGACAAACGGCCACGCAGAACGAACTCATCGCCGAACTACAGTG
>JBDHLU010000069.1:0-34073 GCA_039656555.1 Gemmatimonadota bacterium
CGGTACACCACCTCCCCGTTGGTGTTGAGCGTGAGCGCACTGTTCGCACGGGCGAACGTGAAGCCCAAATCGAAGAACCCGTTCAGCCTCGATAAGAGAGTCCGTTTGATCGGCGTTATCTCGACGACATCCCAGACGTCCAACGTGTCTTCCCGGAGCAGCGAGACGACGATCACCGAATCGCGATCGGGAATGGACAGAGACCCGAAGAATTTCCGCCCGTCCGACATCTCGACCTCGAAGAAGAAGGGACTCCAAAGCCGCAGCACCTTGTCCCACTTAATCGAGAGTCGGCCCATGTCGTCGGTGCTGTAGTCCAACCGCCCGCGCTCCATCTTCTTGATCTCACCGGTGATGCGGTCTCCGTTGATGACCACGACGGTATCGAGTTTTTGGGCGGCGGCCGGAATTGCCCAACCCGCACTCAGAACAACCCAAGCGAGGAGCGACCAAAGCCACTGTACACTTTGACCCTTCATGCGGTAGCCAAACCGCTCAGCACGCCACGGATGAGTCGTTCGAGATCTCCGGCAACCACTGCACTGGCGGCAAGCACCTCGTCGTGCGACAACGGCTCTGCGGCGATTCCGGTCCCAAGGTTACTGATGGTCGAGATTCCGAGCACACGCATGCCACGAGCCCTGGCGGCAATCACTTCCGGCACCGTCGACATACCAACGGCGTCGGCACCGAGCTGCTGTAGCATCCGGATTTCTGCGGCGGTTTCGTAGGTCGGCCCCAACACACCAGCATATACACCCTCCTCTAAGACCAGGCCCATCTCCCGCGCCACCTCGCGTGCCCTATTTCTCAACTGGGCGTCGTACGGCTCCGACATATCCGGGAACCGCTCGTCGCTTCCGACCACCGGTCCGAGCAGCGGGTTTTGCCACATGAGGTTGATCTGATCGGCTATGAGCATCAGCACCGGTGGACGCCATGGGCGCCGCAATCCTCCTGCCGCATTGGTGACAACTAGCGTTTTGACCCCAAGTTCAGCAAATACCCGTATCGGAAATGCGACCACGTCGGCAGAATACCCCTCATACAAGTGGAAACGCCCGGCTTGGAGAATTACCGAGACACCCTCCAGCTTCCCGGCCACCAATTTTCCCGCATGGCCCGCCACCGTGACCTCCGGGAAACCTGCTATAGAGGAATAGGGGATCTCTACCGGCCCGGACACAGCCTCAGTCAACCGGCTAAGTCCCGACCCAAGAACGATTGCGACCTTAGGACTCTCCGGCAACTCTGAACGGATCGCGGCAGTGACGTCTTGAAGAGATAGTGTCTCTTTGCCCTTCGCCCTTTGCCCTCCGCCCTTCACAACAGTATCCCCGCCCAACACGCACTCAAGAAAGCCGCCAGGTTCCCACCGATCATCGCACGCAACCCGAGCCGAGAGAGATCGCCGCGGCGCTCGGGCGCGATTCCGCCGATTCCACCGATTTGTATTGCGATAGACGGCAGGTTTGCGAACCCCAGGAGCGCATAAGTCGCGATGACCGCCGCCCGAGGTGACAGAGGATCGGCGGATCCAAGATTCGCCGCGAGTTGGAGATACGCGATGAACTCGGTCAGTACCGTTTTCACTCCGATCAGCGATCCGACGAGCCCGGCCTCCGACCATGGAACACCCATGGCGAGCGCCACCCATCGAAATACCCACCCCAGCAGCCATTCGATCGAAAGTTGCGGCAGGCCAATCAAGCCACCTAGGGCACCAAGCACCGCGTTGAACAACGCGATAAGCGCCACAAACGCCAACAGCATGGCGCCCACGTTGAGAGCGAGCTTGAGACCTTGCGCTGCGCCCGAGGACGCTGCGTCGATGAGATTCACGCCCTCGCGCTCGACCGTCACCTCCGAAGTGCCACGAGTCTCCGGTTGATCGACTTCCGGAACCAGGATCTTGGAAATGAGCAAGGCAGCCGGCGCATTCATGACGCTTGCCGTCAACAAATGGCCGGCAATATCCGAGAAATACGGGGTGAGCATCGCCACGTAGGCGGCCATCACACCCCCAGCAATAGTCGCGAACCCACCTACCATGACGGTATTGAGTTCGGAATACGTCATGCTGCCGATGAAGGGCTTGATCAAGAGCGGCGCCTCGGTGGGTCCTACAAAGATGTTGCCAGCAACCGACAGGGTTTCGGCGCCTGAAGTCCCCATGACCCGCCGCATGATCCACGCGATTGCGCCGACCACGCGTTGCAGAACGCCCAGGTAGTAGAGAATCGAAGTCAGCGCAGCGAAGAAGATGATGGTCGGCAGGACGCTGAACGCCAGGAACGAACCCGTGTTGGCCCACATCTCTCCCGTCTGCAGGTCCGACATCTGAGCAGGTTCGCCCAAAGGTATCCCGACGGGGACGTTGTTGTTTACCAAGTTCCCGAACAGGAACGACGCGCCTTGCTGCGTGAAACTCAGGAGCTGGGTGAACGCGACGTTCGCGACTTGGAACAGCCAACGCCCAGCCGCGGTCTTGAGGACGACGACGCCAAGTGCCCCCTGGAGTACCACTCCGAGCCCAACGAGCCGCCAGTTGATGCGGCGTCGGTTCGTGGAAAGGGTCCAAGCCAACGCGAGCATGACCGCAATCCCTATCAACCCGGAGAGCCGCACCGGCAACGGGGTCTCCAGTCCGTCTCGTAGATCGGCAAGTCGCTGCGAAGTCTGCAAAAGCCAATAGCCTCTCACGCTATAGACTCCAACTCCGATTGCACGGTCGTCCGCAACGCCTGCTTCTCAGGTGCCGGCAAAAAGGCGGCGTCGATGGCGTTGAGAATCAGTTTGTCGATCTCCGAGCGAGTAAACCCCAATTTCTGGTGCGCGATGAGAAATTCGTCGGTCATCGTCGTGGAATCCATGAGGCGGCTATCCGTGTTCAGCGTCACGACTCCGCCCAGATCGAAGTACCGGCGTACCGGATGACGGGAAAGGTCTATGACTGTGTGCGTATGCCGATTCGAGGTCAAACACACTTCGAGTGGCACACCTCGATCGATCAACTCGGCCTCCAGGTCGGGATCCTCAAACAGCCTAGTCCCGTGGCCGACGCGGTGAACACCACAGACGTGCACAGCTTCGCGAATGGAGTCGGGGCCGTCACCCTCACCCGCGTGGCACGTGCACGCCAGGCCGCGTTCCAGCGCGTACTCGAACGCCGTCAGATGCTCGCGCGCGGGATGGCCGTACTCGCCACCGGCGAGATCGAAGGCCACCACGCCGCTCTCTCTATAGTCGACCGCGGCCCGAGCCATGTCGAGCGAAACGGATGGATTCAGCGTGCGTAGGCCGCACAGGATGAGGCGAGCCATAGTTCCCGTCTCGGCCTGGCCCCTCTCGAGACCCGCCAGAGGGGCTTCGACCGCCTGAGCCAAAGTCAGGGAGGGCATGTGTAACGCCGGACAGAACCGGACCTCGACGTAGCGTGTGTTTTCCGCAGCCAAATCGACGACGAATTCATACGCGATCCGCTCCAACGCATCACGCGACTGCATAACAGCCAGCGTGACATCGTATCGCTCGAGATACTCCTCCAAGCTCCCGGCATGAGCAACGAGCATTGCGTTCGCAAGCTCGTCGGGGCTGTCTGCCGGGAGTCTGACACCCTGATCGGCCGCCAACTCGATCATGGTGGCGGGACGGAGGGAACCATCGAGGTGCACGTGCAACTCGATTTTCGGGAGTGTGTGGAGAAGCGCGCGTGTGAGTGTCACGCGGTAGTCGGTGGATCTTCCGCTTGCCTGGCGGAAACGACCACCCGATAGATCGCCCCGGCCGTCACGGACTCCGAGTCCACGATTTTACGGCCAACACCATCGGTCACGTAGGCCCGACCACGCTCGAGCGAGCTGACCAGATCGGGATCCGCCGTGGCAACGGCTTCACGCACCGTCGCGGTACCCGGAACGTGCGTTGCCCGTTCGTTGACAAAGACCTTGATGGTCGATGGATCGGTTGACATGTGGCGAGGAATCTGAGGAAAGCAAACGGCCGGCGCAAATCGTGCCAGCCGTGGGGTCCACGGGGTCACGCGGCTAGAGGGTGGGCCGTTCGCCCTCCCGGTGCCGGACCACTTCGCCCTCGACCATGAAGATCACGTCTTCGGCTATGTTGGTTGCGAGATCGGCAACACGTTCAAAGTCCTTCGAAGCCGAGAGGAAGGCCACGGCTCGTTCGGTCAACTCAGGATTTTCCCGCATTCGGTCTTGCATCTCCGCAAACATCATCCTGTGGATATCGTCGACCTCATCGTCCATGCCTCCAACCGTCCTCGCAAGCCCCGCGTTCAGGTTGACATGGGCGTCGAGTGCGGCACGCACCATCTTGCGAACCACCGGGACTTCGCAAAAAAAGGTCGCGGCCTCGGTCGAGGCGCAGAGGAACGTCGCCCCCCTGATCCCCTCTTCATGCCACCGGCCGAACCGCCGTCGGAGTAAGCCGCTCGAAGCGGGATCCACCTACACTGCCCTTTCGATCCCCACCACCCTAGAAGTAGAAGAACATCTGGGCCTTGAACGAATACACCGATGGCAAAGCCGCTGGCTTGTAGTAGTCGAGGTTGACCGCGAACTTGTTGCGGCCCGTAAAGTACAGCTGGACTCCGGGTGTGAGCAGGAGCCCCTCGTCGTCTGCCGCGCTCCTGTCGGGGTCACCCCACGCAATCCGGCCGATCGGCTCGATCCCATAAAAAAACCTGCTGTCCTTGATGGGAAACATGTAAGTGATAATGCCTTGTGCTGTGAGAAACTTGGAGGCATTCGCCGTGGTCGTACCGACCTGGTTCTTCCAGTTGTCGCCGTACACGACACCCGCTTGGAGGTGGAGCCCTGGAGTTTCGTACCTGCCCCAATCGATGTCCGCCCCGAACGCATACCCGTACTCGTCGCTCGTCGCACTGTCGACGGGGTTCGTGAACGGGTAGTCGTGCGCGGCCACGTGGGCGCCCACACGCCCGTTACCACTGGCAAAGTTGTACTCGAGTCTCCCTGAGAACGACTTCGTCCCGTTCTCATCGATCCGGTTGTTTGGACCACGACCGTTCGTAACCGCCCCGGAGTACCGCCAATCGCCGATCCTACCATCGATCATGACCCCGATATCGCGATCGGAGTAGAAGAGCTTCTCAGTGAAGCGGCTGAGCGAACACACGCTACCGATGCCCGCACAGCCGTTCACGCCCCGCACTCCGCCAGCACGTTCGATCACCAGGATTTGCGTAGAGCTCACCAACTCAAACACGTCAAATGGTCGCTTGAACTGACCTCCCGTCACCCGAAAGGACCGCGCGAACTGGAGCCGCATATAGGCGTCGCGCAGGCCCACGATTCCCTCACCATACTCCGGTTGAATTTTCCCGTAGATGAAATCGTTGACCGTGATTTCCGCCGTCACCCGAGCACGACGGACAAAGAACGTCGTCGGCAGTGCTGCGCCTTCCGCAGACGTCTGGTTGAACTGGAGGTGCAACCGACCGGTCAGCTTGATCTCAGTCGCCTTCGACGTGATCTCCACCTGTGCCGCAGCGACGTTCGGTCCAAGCGCGAGCGCACCCACCACAGCCGCTATGCACCACGACGTGTGTTGTCGCATTGCCTTCATCTCCTTGAGTGTAGAAGATCCATCTGGACTAGTTGCTGTCGCTGCTGAGAATTTCTTCGAGGGTCTTGCCTTTGACATCACCACCAAACACGGTGCCCGTTACGCGTTGCTCGAACCGTTCGAGAGCCAGCTCGTACACGCGATCGGGAAGCGGGACATACCCAACTTCGCTCACCAACACCGGCGCATTCTCCAAGTAGTAGCGTACGAAGGCTTGCACTTCGGGTCGTCGGCGGCCACCGTGCTGACATAGATGAAGATCGGCCGCTACAGCGGTGCATACGCCTCATTGTTGATCGTAACGTCGGTCGGCGCTACCGCTCCCATTCCCGCATCGATCGGTCGACATTCCGGCTGACGACATGTGCCCCTCCACTGATCACGCGGCTGATATAGTATATGAGGGAAATCGGCGGGACGGAGGCGAGCGTCCCGCTAACCCACTATCCGAGCGTGCGCGGCCAACAATTCCGGCTTCACGAAGAGTTTGATCAGCACCACACCGGCAATGAACCCGCCGACGTGCGCCATGAAGGCGACACCGCCGCCCTCGCCACCTGCGAAAACTGATCCCACAAGCTGCAGGAACATCCAATACACCAGCATGAACGACGCGGGAACCGCGATGGTCGTGATGAAGAAACCGAGCACAACGAGCATATGCACACGGACGCGTGGGTAGAGGACGAGATAGGCGCCCATGATTCCAGAGATCGCACCGGAGGCCCCAACCATCGGAATCGCCGACGACGGATCGACGAGGATCTGCGCGGCAGCAGCGAGCAGCCCGCACACAAGGTAAAAAGCGACGAACCGGCCGGGGCCCATAGCGTCTTCGATGTTGTTTCCGAACACCCAGAGGAACCACATGTTGCCAATGAGGTGCAGCCAGCCTCCGTGCAGGAACATCGACGACACCATCGTGTGCCACCCAAACCCGCCGAGTTGGCACCGTGCATTCGGCCCCAACGGCACCACCGTCCCATCGGGAATCCGACCAGTGAGGTCGCCCGGTATCAACCCCAACTCGCACAGGGAACGGAGCATAGGGGCGCCGGCGCCGGCCCCTTGAACCACGAACCACACGACGCTAGTCACGACGATAACCCCCACGGTCACGTAGGGCGTGAGAATCGTCGGGTTGTCATCCTTGTAGGGAAACATCGCTGACTGGCATTCCTATAAAACGTTCAGTAACAACAACTTATACGAATAGACGGCATTGCCGGTTTCCTGTCATTATGACAGCAAAATACGGTATGTGGTTTGCTTCACCAGGTAGGTGAATCAAGCTACGCATCAACATATCCAATGGGAGACTCGCCAATGGCGAAGGTAATCGGAATCGATTTAGGAACCACGAACTCGGTGGTTGCAGTGATGGAGGGTGGCGACCCTGTCGTGATCCCCAACTCTGAAGGTGGCCGCACCACACCCTCCGTCGTGGCATTTACGAAAGACGACGAAAGACTGGTTGGCCAGGTGGCCAAAAGGCAGGCCGTCACGAATCCCCAAAACACAGTGTTTTCGATCAAGCGCTTCATGGGAAGGCGCATGTCGGAGATTCCCGAGGAGAAGGCCCGAGTGCCATATCCGGTCAAGGCCGGGAAGAACGGCCTCGTGTCGGTAGAGGTCGGCGGAAAGCAGTACTCGCCACCTGAGATCTCGGCAATGATTCTCCAAAAAATGCGGCAGACTGCCGAAGACTACCTCGGTCATAGTGTCGAGAAGGCGGTCATCACCGTGCCCGCCTATTTCAACGACGCCCAGCGGCAGGCAACGAAAGACGCCGGCAAAATAGCTGGCCTAGAGGTGCTCAGGATCATCAACGAGCCCACGGCTGCGGCCTTAGCGTACGGTCTCGACAAGAAGAAGGAAGAGAAAATCGCCGTCTTCGACCTGGGTGGCGGCACGTACGACATCTCGATTCTCGAGCTTGCCGAAGGCGTCTTCGAGGTGAAGGCGACCAATGGCGACACGCACTTGGGCGGTGACGACTTCGATGAGCGGGTCATCAAGTGGTTGGTCGACGAGTTCAAGAAAGACCAGGGCATCGACCTCTCGAGCGACCCTATGGCCCTGCAGCGCCTCAAGGAGGCCGCCGAGAAGGCCAAGATGGAGTTATCGTCGCGCACGCAGACCGAGATCAACCTGCCGTTCATAACGGCGGATCAGTCAGGCCCCAAGCACCTCAACGTGACCCTGTCGCGCGCCAAGTTCGAGCAGTTGGTCGACGACCTCGTGCAGCGAACCATGCCGCCGATGGAGAAGGCATTGGCGGACGCCGGCCTCAAGCCGGGCGAAATCGACGAGGTCATCCTGGTTGGTGGATCCACGCGGATCCCGAAGGTCCAGGAGATCGTGACCAACTTCTTTGGGAAAGAGCCTCACAAGGGTGTGAACCCCGATGAAGTCGTCGGGATCGGCGCCGCAATTCAGGGCGGGGTACTGGCCGGCGAAGTGAAGGACGTCCTGTTGCTCGACGTCACGCCCCTGTCGCTCGGCATCGAGACGTATGGCGGCGTATCGACCGTGCTCATCTCCCGGAACACGACGATCCCGACCAAGAAGTCGGAAACGTTCTCGACCGCGGATGACAATCAAACGACCGTCGAGATTCACGTGTTGCAGGGCGAACGAGAGATGGCCCTAAACAACCGCACGATTGGCAGGTTTCAGTTGACCGGTATCCCGCCAGCGCCGCGCAGCGTGCCGCAGATCGAAGTCGCCTTCGACATCGATGCGAACGGAATCCTCCACGTGTCAGCCACTGACAAGACCACCGGCAAGGAGCAGAAGATCCGGATCGAGGCATCCAGTGGCCTTTCGGACTCGGAAATCGATCGGATGGTCGGCGAGGCTGAGCAACATGCCGACGAGGACAAGCAGAAGAAGGAGGAGGTCGAGACGCGGAATCGCCTCGAGCACCTGATCTATAACGTAGAAAAGGAATCCAAGGAGTGGTTGGACCGGGTCGACGAAACCAACAAGGAACGGTTGAACGGCGCCATCGAGAAGGGAAAACAGGCCCTCCGATCTGGCGACACCGAAGAGATCAAGTCCGCTCTCGAGGAATTGAATCAGGCGTTTTCGGCCGCGGGCGCGTCTTTGTACGACCAGCAGCAGGCAGAAGGATCTTCCGCCGATAGCGGTGAGGGTGCGACGGCCGAGGCCGGTGAAGCATCTCCGGAAGAAGACGTCGTCGAGGCAGATTACGAGATTGTAGACGAGACCAAGTCAGAGTAGCAGCCTGAAGTAGCTAACACGGGGGTTCGGGAAACCCAAGCCCCCGTGCGGGTTATCATTAACTAACGACCAAATCCGCGTTCCTCTTACGAGTTGGCTATGTCACGAACTAGAGAATTACTCAAATTCACCTGGCTGATTGCTCTGGCCAGCGTTCTCACGATCGCCTTTCTATCGGTGGTCGATCTCCCGGGCTCTTCGGCCCAGGCACAGCAAGCGGCGGCCACGCTTCAGCCGTCAGCTCCGCCGGTAGCACCTTCCGGCCCTGTCGTGGATCTCGGCAATGCATTCGCTGAGGTCGCGGCCGCTGTAGAACCGTCCATCGTGTACATTCGGGCGGAACAGCAAGAAGTTGAAACACGAAACCAACAGGATTCGCCGTTCGACCAGTTCTTCCGAGGCGATCCGAACCCACAGCAACGTCCACGAGGTGGATCTGGAAGCGGTTTCATCATCTCCACAGACGGATACATCCTTACGAACAACCACGTGGTCCGCGACATCGATCGCCTTACTGTTTCGCTAAGCGACGGGAACGAGTATGACGCCACCGTTGTGGGCGGAGACCCACTGACGGATGTCGCAGTAATCAAGATCGACGCAGAAGATCTCACTCCGGCATCGCTCGGCGATTCCGATCCGGTACGGGTGGGCGATTGGGTCTTGGCGTTCGGTAGCCCACTCAACCTGCGGTTCACGGTTACCGCGGGTATCGTGAGTGCCCGCGGCCGGCCGGTGCGGGGGCTCCTAGGAAGCCAATGGGCGATCTCCGATTTCATTCAGACCGACGCTGCGATCAATCCGGGCAACTCGGGCGGACCGCTGGTCGACATCCACGGCCAGGTCGTCGGCATCAACGCCGCCATCGCGAGTAACACCGGCTATTACGCTGGGTATGGATTCGCCATTCCTATCAATCTGGTACGCAAAGTCGCCGAGCAACTAATGGCCGATGGGACCGTAACCCGTTCGGCTCTTGGTGTTCGGATTCGCGAGCCCGATCCCCTAGACGCCGAATACGCCGGCTTGGACGAGGTCAGGGGCGTGGTACTTGCGTCCTTTGCCACTGATGATAGTCCGGCGAAAGCGGCCGGCCTTCGGGAGGGCGACCTGATCGTGGAAATCGACGGTGAAAAGGTCGAATACGTCGCCCAGCTCCAGCAGATCGTCGGATTCAAGCGGCCGGGATCGACCGTCGATGTCACCGTGGCACGCGCCGGTGGTGAGCAGCGAACGTATTCCATCCGCCTCGTCCGTGCCACCACGCAACCAGCGCCGGCGACTATAGCCGCAGCCGAGCCGGAGCGGGCCGACGAAGAGACCTTTGCGAGCCGGCTCGGCATTTCGATCGAGCCACTCACCGACCGTTGGATTTCGCGGGTGGGTGAAGAAAATACCGGACTCGTCGTGACGTTCGTCGACCCGGATGGGCCGAGCCGGAACCGCCTCCTGCAAGCGGATACGCGAGCCGGGGCCTTTGACGTGATCACGCACGTCAATGATCATCGCGTGCTGTCGCGGGCGGAGTTTGATGAGCGGCTCACGGAGATCCCCGATGGCGGCATTGTGTCACTACGCGTCATTGCCGTCCGGCCGGACAATCGCGGGCAATTGGTGACGACAGCACGTCACGTGCGGGTGCGAACCCAATAGTCACGATAACTCCAACGCAAAACGAGGCCGCGTCGTTATCACACCGACGCGGCCTCGTTCCGCTTAGAGCCTCCAGCATCCAGCCTAGATCAACGTATCGATCACCATCAATCCCAGTACTGCCGGGAGGTACAACACACTCACCGTAAACAAGCGCCAAACGCGTTTGTCACTTCGATCACGAAATGCCGCCACAGTCACCCACAATAGCCACAGGCAGAGTGCCGTCGCCCCAACCACGTACAGAGAACCCACAAACCCGAGCATGGCCGGCATCAAGCTCGCCGGTAGCAGCGTCGCCCCATAGAGAAATGCCTGGCGGAAGGTCGCGTCCCCGCCATCGGTGACGCTCAACATCTTGAGCCCGGCCTTGGCATAGTCCTCCCGGTAGATCCAGGCCAGAGCCAAGAAGTGTGGGAGCTGCCACAAGAACAGCATCACAAAGAGCGCCGTGGTCATCGGTTCCCATCCGCGTCCGCTTGCCGCCCAGCCGCCCGCAATGGGAAGCGCACCCGGAATCGCACCAACCAAGGTCGATAGAGATGTCACTTTCTTCAGAGGAGTGTAGACAACCACATACAAACCGATGGTCAAGGCAGCGCAGATAGCGGTGAGTCGAGGCGTGTACATCGTAAACCAGATGAGCCCCACCGCGCTCTGCACGAGTCCGAACGTCATACCTTGGGCTACGCTGATCCGGCCCGCGGGTAGGGGACGCGATTGGGTACGCCGCATCAAAGCGTCAACATCCTTTTCGAGCACCTGATTGAGAGTGCTGCCGCCACCGGCGACCAACGCCGCAGCGATCAGCGTGTGCGCCAGCACCGCGTCCGTAACGTCACCCCCCGCCAGGTAGTACCCAGCCGCCACCGTGATCAGTATCCACAACACGATCCCCGGCTTGACGAGGTCGGTGATGTCGGCGATGAGACTGTGGTGAGTGGGGGACGAGTCGGACATGGGATACGGTTGGATAGCGGGAGAGTGGGATAACATCCCACCACCCCGTCATCCCACTAGTTCAGTAGCACTCCAAACAAGAACATCAGGGCGGTTGCCACGCCAAGGGCAAGCACCAGAGGAATCGTGAAGATCGTGGCGAACAGCGCATGATCCTGCTTGAGATGCATAAAGAACATCACGACGAGAATGAACTTCGCGCTGGATAGCAACAGGAGGATGGGGGCCATTACGCCTTGCAACGCTGGTACGTAAAACACCCCTACCTCGACCAGCGTGATGATCGTCAGTATGGCCGCGATGATCAGATACGTTGCGGTCGACGGATGGCCCTGTTGTTCAGCGTGGTCGGTCATCGCACGGCCTCATTATCGCAACAGATAGACAACAGTGAAAATCACGATCCACACGACATCGACGAAGTGCCAGTAAAGACCCGCAAGTTCTACTTGCAAGGTTTTATCAGGCCCAAGCTTGCCCTGGAACGATCGTACCAACAGCGTCAGTAGCCACAAGACTCCGATGAAGACGTGCCCGCCATGGAACCCTGTCAGTACAAAGAACGTGGAACCAAAAAGACTGGTTTGGAGCGTTAGGCCTTCATGCACGAAATGCGTGAACTCGTAGGCCTGGAACCCGAGGAACATCGACCCGAGAAGCGCGGTCGTGGCAAGCCAGACACGGGCAAACAGTGCATCACCACGCGACACGGCGGCCAAGGCCAGCACCATGGCCAAACTCGACATCAGCAGCACGAACGTG
Organism: Gemmatimonadota bacterium; assembly: GCA_039656555.1. GTDB lineage: Bacteria > Gemmatimonadota > Gemmatimonadetes > Gemmatimonadales > GWC2-71-9 > CAMYLY01. The sequence continues at coordinate 12,232 of JBDHLU010000069.1, forward strand.
CTGACCGAGGTAAGGGGAATATTGAGGATCTCGGTCGTCGGCCCGGCGACACTCTTGCCGTGATAGACCAAGTACGTCGTGATCAGCGTCCCGAATAGCAAGCACTCCGAACCAAGAAAGGTCCAGAACGCGATTTTGCGGGAGTCGAGTCCGGTACTCGTATAATGGGCTAACGCGGTGTCACTCATCTACATCTCGAACGGTTCGAAGGCCCAGGCATAGATCCCCACAACCACAACAGCCACCCCCCCTAACACGATCGGCAGATTTGTGACCAGGCCACCGACAGCGAGGACCAATATCCCGACGGCGGTAACGGCCGGCCAATACGACCCGCCGGGCATGTGGATTTCGCCCTCGGGTTCGTCCGGGATGGCTTTCATCTCCGTATCCGACCACCGCGGCAACCGGCTGACGACCTCCGGGATCGCCGTGAAGTTGTAATTGGGTGGCGGTGACGGAATACTCCACTCCAGTGTTGCCGCTCCCCACGGGTCCATGCCCGCCTCGACGCGCTGCCGCCGTGAGTAGAACACATTGATCATAAACGCGATCACACTCAACCCGATGAGGAATGCCCCAATCGTCGAAACGAGATTCATGGCGCCGACGCCCAACACCGGATCGTACGTGTAGATCCGGCGCGGCATTCCCAAAAGTCCAATGAAGTGCATCGGGAAAAACGCGAGATTCATCCCAATCAACGACAACCAGAAATGCGCTTTACCCCAACGTTCGTTGAGCATCCAGCCCGTCATCTTCGGCCACCAGTAATAAATGCCACTGAAAATGCCTTGGATGGCCCCACCGTAGAGCACATAGTGAATGTGCGCCACGACGAAATACGTATCCGTTTGCTGAAGATCAGCCGGCGCCGACGAATGCATCACACCGGACAACCCGCCGATCACGAACATGGCGACGAACCCGAGCGCAAACAGCATGGGGGTTTTGAAGCTGATCTTTCCACCCCACATGGTCGCCATCCAGTTGAAAATCTTTACCCCCGTTGGAATGGCGATGAGCATCGTGGTGGAAGAGAATACGGCATCCGCCACCGGGCCCATTCCGACCGCGAACATGTGGTGAGCCCACACACCCCATCCGAGAACGGCGATCAGCAGGCCAGAGTACACAATGATCGCGTAGCCGAACAACGGTTTCCGCGAAAACGTTGGAATGACCTCCGACACCATACCCATTGCTGGAAGGATGAGGATGTAGACCTCGGGATGGCCGAACAACCAGAAGAGGTGCTGCCAGAGCAAAACGTCTCCACCGGCCGCTACCGAGTAGAATGTGGTTCCAAACGTCCGATCGAACATCAGGAACACGAGCGCCACCGTAATGACCGGGAAGGCAGTGACCACGATAAACTGAGTGATCAATGTCATCCATGTGAATACGGGCATTCGCATCATGCGCATGCCGGGTGCCCTGAGGTTCACGATCGTGACGAGGAAGTTGATTCCTGCCGCAATCGAGGCGACCCCGAGCATCTGAAGGCCGATCAGCCAAAAATCGATGTTGAGACCCGGCGAGAATTGCGTGGACGTCAGGTTGGCGTATCCGAACCATCCTCCGTTGGGCGCGGCCCCCACCAAGAAACTCGCGTTCATGAACAGTCCGCCGGCCAGGAACACCCAAAAACTGAAGGCGTTCAATCGCGGGAACGCTACATCTCGTGCTCCAATCTGTAACGGGACGATATAGTTGAAGAACGCAGCCGACATCGGCATGATGGCAAGGAACACCATCGTCGTGCCGTGCATCGTAAAGAGTTGATTGAATGTCTCGGCATCGATCAAATCGTTGGCGGGCTTCATCAACTGTGCACGAATGAGCAGCGCCTCGAGCCCACCAAACAGGAAGAAGATGAACGCCGTGACTCCGTACATGATCCCGATACGCTTGTGATCGGTCGTCGTGATCCAACTCCATACGGTTGCACCGAAGCTCGGCGTCCGGACGGTCATTGCGGCAGATGTCATCACGGTTTCTTGACTACCGCAAAGTTGAGAGGTATGCGACCAACGCGGAAATCTCTTCCTCCGTCAGGTCGATGTCCGGCATCAAGCTCCCCGGCTTCACCCGCAACGGGTCTCGCAACCACTCCGCCAACCCGTCGGCCGTCATGGGCAGGATGCCTCCGGCGATCGTCGTGCGACTGCCCACGTGGGTCAGGTTCGGGCCAAGGACACCAAAGGTCACGCCCTCTACGACATGACAGGCGAGACACGAGTGGTTTCCAGGGTCGCGCACTGCCGTAAACGCCTCAAAGCCACGTTGGGCTTCCGCATCGAGCGATTCCTTCGGCGGCGGCGGATCTTGCTCTTGCCGAATCCAATCTTCGAATTCGCTTGGGGAATCCACCATCAAACGCAGGCCCATGTTGGCGTGCGATACGCCACAGAACTCGGCGCACTGACCATAGAACGTCCCAATCGAGTCCGGCCTGAAGGCGATGTACGTCGTGCGCCCAGGCAGGACGTCGCGCTTGCCACCGATTTTGGGAACCCAGAAGCTGTGGATGACGTCCGCCGAAGTCATTCGGAACTGGACCGTCCGGCCCTGGGGAACGTGCACCTCGTTGGCTGTAGTGATGTCGAAATCGAGATAGCGGTACTCCCACCACCACTGATGACCAATGACGTCGATCACCAAGGCATCATCGGGTGCCCGGCCACTGACGTTGATAATCGTCCGGATGGTCGGTACGGCGATGAATACCAGTACCAGGGCCGGCGCAAGCGTCCACGCTACCTCGAGGAGAGTCGACCCGTGAATCCGCCGTGGTTCCGGGGACCCGGGACGCTCACGAAATCTGAAGATGATGTAGAGAAGACCAAACTCGACCACGACGAAGACAACCACGGCCCACCAAAAGATGATCCGGAAAAGGCTGTCGACCTCATACCCGAAATCGGCTGTCGGATGCAGCGTAGACTGGGGGAATTCTCCACCACAGCCGGCCGCGATTACCACCAGCAGCAGGGTCGGGAGGCATTTGAGCCCATGTGAGCTACGCTCGGCAAGGAGCGTCATCCACTTCACGTCGATATCACAGTAAATTTCCGGCGGAATGGTACACACGCAGGTTGCGCCGGGTCAACTTAGCCGGTCACACAGCAAGGACCAACCACCGCGGGATTCCGAAACCGCACTACATAAGGAAAGATCAATGTCCCTTACTCAGACGAAGTATGGACTGCGACGAGAGGTCGCTCTGCCCTACCACCAGGCTGTCGAGCGCGTGCGGGAGGAGCTGGGCACCGAGGGCTTCGGCGTTTTGACGGAGATCGATGTCAAAGCCACCCTCAAACAGAAGATCGATGTGGACTTTCGTCCGTACGTCATCCTTGGGGCCTGCAATCCCACGCTCGCCCATCAGGCCCTCACCGAAGAGCCCGACATCGGGCTCCTGCTTCCTTGCAACGTGATCGTGTACCAGATGGACAACCCCGAACACAGCGTGGTGGCGGCCATCGATCCCGTCACGCAGCTTTCCATGTCCGGTAACGAAGAATTGACACCAGTGTCGCAGGACGTAAAGGCGCGGCTCACACGCGTACTCGAGCGCATCGCCTGACCGTCAGCGCCACCCAACTGCCAGCACGATGGAGTCACGATGGACAACCCCATAGATCGTCGGAGTTTCATGGCCTACTTCTCCAGCATTGGGCTGGGGGCCACCGCGCTTCCAACCATGCTTTGGGAGCAGCAACAGCAAGAGGGTCCAATCACTGTCGAGACACTCGTTGACGCTGAAGCGATGATCGGCCTCGAGTTCACCGATGAGGAACGTGAACTCATGGTTTCCGGGCTGAACAGCAACCTGCGACGAACTCATGGTTTCCGGGCTGAACAGCAACCTGCGACGCTATCAGGCCCTCCGCGAGGTTGCGATCACCAACGATGTCGTTCCCGCGATCCGGTTCGACCCGATGCTGCCGGGGCACTCACTCCCACAACCGATTTCATCGGTGTCGAGGCGGACGCGGCCTGGGACAGTCACGCGACCAACCCGGCTCGAAGACGTTGCCTTCTGGCCCCTGGTCGACCTTGCCGAGCTGATTCGCTCGCGCCAGGTCACATCCGTCGAGCTCACCGAGATGTACATCGCCCGGCTCAACCGATACGGCCCAACCCTGGAGTGCCTGATCACGATGACCGACGACCTTGCCCTGCGTCAGGCCCGCCGTGCGGATGCCGAGATGAAGCGGGGCCTGTATCGCGGCCCGTTGCATGGCATTCCGTGGGGTGCGAAGGACCTACTGGCTGAAGACGAATACAAAACCACGTGGGGTGCGATGCCGTACCAAGACCAGCATCTCGACTACGATGCAACCGTCGTCCAACGTCTTGAAGAGGCCGGTGCGGTCTTAATGGCCAAGCTCACGCTCGGTGCACTGGCGCAAGGCGACGTGTGGTTTGGAGGCCGGACGCGCAATCCATGGAACACGGAGCAGGGTTCGAGTGGATCCTCCGCCGGACCGGCCTCTGCCACCGTTGCCGGTTTGGTGGGGTTCAGTATCGGCAGCGAGACACTCGGCTCGATCGTGTCACCGTCCACGCGGTGCGGCGCAACCGGCCTGCGTCCCACGTTTGGCCGCGTGAGTCGCGCGGGGGCCATGGCATTGTCGTGGAGCATGGACAAACTCGGACCTATCTGTCGCACCGTCGAAGACTGCGCCCTCGTATTGGAGGCCATCTATGGCCCCGATGGAAAGGATCCCACGGTGGTCGAGACACCGTACGTGTGGGACGCGAGCGTGCCGCTGACCACCCTACGTATCGGATACGTAAGAAGCGCGTTCGAAGATACCGAAGCCAATACGCACGAGTTCGACGCGCCGGCTCCTGACGTGCTCCGTGGGCTCGGCGCCGATCTCATTCCGATCGAAATGCCGAGTGACCTGCCGATCAGCGCCATGCGCATCATACTGACCGCCGAAGCCGGTGCCGCCTTCGATGACCTGACGCGGAGCGGTCGCGACGACATGCTCGTGCGCCAAACCCGGGGTGCGTGGCCCACGACCTTCCGCAGGGCACGAATGATCCCGGCGGTGGAGTACATTCAGGCCAATCGTGTGCGCACCATTCTCATGGGTGAGATGGAGGCAGCGCTCGCCGGCATCGACGTATTCATTACGCCTTCGTACGCCAACAACGTGCTACTGATCACCAACCTTACGGGTCACCCGGCCGTCACCGTTCCGAACGGATTCCAAGAGAACGGCTCCCCGGTTAGCATTTCTTTTATCGGAAGACTCTTCGCGGAAGATCGCCTCCTAGTAGCAGCTAAGGCCTATCAGGACGCCACGGGCTTCCATACGAAGCACCCGCCGGCGTTCAGCTAGGGATACCCGCAACGCCTAGCGAACCCTCCCCGATGGTCCGGGTCGACGAACTCACCAAGGTGTACCGCTCGCGGCGTGAACGCGTCGTGGCAGTGGACCATGTATCGTTCGAAGTCGGGGTTGGCGAGGTGGTCGGCCTCCTCGGCCCGAACGGCGCGGGCAAGACAACGACGATCAAGAGTCTCTGCACGCTCGTCCGACCCACCTCGGGATCGATCGCCATTGGAGGAGATGACGTTCTTCGTCATCCACGCCGAGCCCTCAAGCGTATCGCGGCCGTGTTGGAAGGCAATCGCAACATCTATTGGCGTCTGAGTCCGCGGGAGAACATGGAGTTCTTTTCGGGCCTACAGGGCCTGCCAACACGCCAGGTCCGGCCTCTGATCGAGGAGTTGCTCGAGCGGTTTCGGCTCGGAGCAAAGGCCGACACGTCAGCGCGCAAACTCTCCCGTGGAATGCAACAAAAACTCGCTGTCGCGTGTGCGTTGATCAAACAGACCGACGTCCTTTTGCTTGACGAGCCCACGCTTGGACTCGACGTAGAAACCTCGTACGAGTTACGCGAGGCATTGAAGGGAATGGCCCACAACGACGGGCGCACCATTCTGCTCTCCACGCACGACATGAATGTTGTCCAGGACGTCTGCGATCGTGTGGTCATCATCCACGAAGGCAAGGTTGTCACCGACGACAAGGTCGCCAACCTGCTCGATGTGTTTCGTGCGCGGGCCTATCGATTCGTGCTCGAAGGACGGCTCGACGATAAAACCTGCCGCCATCTCGACAGCAGTTTTGACCTGCTTACGCTTCACCATACCGATCATCGATCGGAAATCGAAGTCGAGTTCCTCGAAAGCACCATGCTATACCGGCTGATGGATGTGCTCCGCGAAAGTGGCGCCGTCATCGAGAGCATAGATCGGCAAGACCCCAACCTCGAAGAGATCTTCCTCTCGATCGTCAGGGGGAACCACTAGATGGCCACACTTATCATGATCAAGGCCATGTTCAAACGGTACGCGATCGAGCTGCGCCGATACTGGTTCAACACGCTGTCAATGCTGGTCTCGTTCTACCTGATCTTCATCTTGATGTTCTACGGAATCCAAAGTCTCGCAGAGGGAACCGCGCAGTTCGGGGGCGCGTTGAACGGCATGGTCGTAGGGTTCATGGTGTTCTACCTGACCGTATATGCGTATGCCGAATTGTCGTGGGTGCTGGTGGGCGAGGCGTCTCAGGGCACGCTCGAGCAGCTTTCCATGTCGCCGTTGGGATTCGGTCGCGTGCTCATCGCCCGCATCTTCGTGGCCCTAATCTTTCGCATGGCCATCATGTTCCTGCTGCTCTTGCTCATGATGTGGACGACGGGCCGTTGGCTCCACTTCGACCTGTTGACCGTCATTCCGCTTTTGCTGTTCACGATGGCGAGCGTACAGGGCATCGGATTCGTAATGGGCGGACTCGCATTGGTCTTCAAGCAAGTCCAGGCCGCCCTAGGGATTCTCCAATTCCTTTTCGTTGGACTCATTGCCGCACCGATCGAACAGTTTCCGGTGCTCAAGCTTCTACCGCTCAGTTGGGGTACGCGCCTGATTGGCGACTCGATGATCAACGGCACACGGCTGTGGAACATCCCTACCAGCGATCTCTTGATCGTTGGTGGGACAGGCATCGGATATTTCGCCGCAGGCTTCGTCGTGTTCAAGTTTCTCGAACACATGGCTCGAGACCGAGGCCTATTGGGACACTACTAATCGATGACATACGACCGAAGAACCTTTTTCGGCCTCACGGGGTTGGCGCTGCTCTCACGTCATGGATTGCGCCTCCCGCGCCGCGCCGACCTCGTGCTACGAAATGCGACCGTCTACGACGGTTCCGGGCAGACTCCCATCCAGGCCGACGTGGCCATCACGGGTGATCGCATAAGTGCGCTGGATCGATCGCTTTCGGCGGGGGCCACTCCATCGATCGACCTGGATGGCCTGGCATTGGCTCCCGGCTTCATAGATATCCACTCGCACACGGACTCAGAACTGTTCGTCAATCCCACGGCAGATTCCAAGATTAGACAAGGAGTCACGACCGAGGTGGCTGGCCAGGACGGCTCATCCATGGGGCCCTGGCCTGAGGAACGAGCCGCTTCCACTACCGAGAGCTACCGAGAGCGCTACGGTACGACCACGTCCCTGGGCACACTGGGCGCCTTCATGCGAGCGCTGGGTGCGCGCGAGTTTGCCGTCAATTTCGCCACCATGGTTGGGCACGGCACCATACGCGGGACCGTCATCGGTAACGACGACCGGCCGGCGACCCCTGACGAACTCGAGCAGATGCGCCTCCTGGTACGCGGAGCGCTCGCCGAAGGCGCTTGCGGCCTCTCCTCGGGACTGGAATACGTTCCGGGGGCGTTCGGCGATCTGGGCGAGTTGGTGATCTTGGCGCGAGAGCTTCAGCCGCACGGTCTGCCCTACGCCAGTCATATGCGAAATGAGGACGACCAGCTGATCGCTGCCGTCGAAGAGGCACTAAACGTCGGCCAACACGCCAACGTGCCCGTCCAGATTTCGCACCTCAAAGCCCAGGGCACGAGAAACTGGTGGAAACGTGATACCGTACTCGCGATGCTCATGACAGCGCGCGGTAATGGCATCGACGTCACATACGACCGGTATCCCTATGTCGCCTATAGTACCGGGCTCATATCACTTTTCCCGGTTTGGTCGCGTGACGGCGGCAATGCCGCGTTGCTCGGACGCCTCGACGATCTCGCCAGCGCTCCGCGAATCGAGCGCGACGTTCGCGAAAAGATTGCGAAGCTCGGATCCTGGGACGCAGTGCAGGTAACCTCGACGGCGAACGACTCGCTTGCGTGGGCGGAGGGTCAGCGCCTTGGCTCGCTGGCAAAAGCGCGTGGCGTCGAACCGTACGCGCTCCTTCTACTACTGGTCATGGGAGACCGCGGACGCTCGGGCATGGTCGGATTCGGCATGAGCGAGGAGAACACAGCGGCGTTCCTCGCTCATCCATTGGGGATGGTGTGCTCAGATGGATCGGCCCTCGCCACCGATGGACCGCTGTCGAGTGGAACTCCGCACCCTCGGAGCTTTGGGACATTCCCACGCGTGCTCGGGCACTACTCTCGGGATGAACGCGTGATGCCCCTCGAGACCGCGATTCACAAGATGACCGCAATGCCCGCCCGCCGCCTGCGGCTGGTCGACCGCGGAGTCATCACGCCGGGAGCGTTTGCCGATCTCGTCGTGTTCGATCCGGCGACGGTATCGGATCGGGCAACTTTCGCCAACCCGCATCAATATCCCGTTGGAATTGAACACGTGATCGTGAACGGTGAGGTCGTCTTCCGAGAAGGCGAATTCACCGGACGTTTGCCCGGACGGGTCCTGAGACCAAACTGATGCGCGCCGTAACGCTCCTTTTCGTTTCGGCAGTGATTTCCTGTGCGCCGGGGGCAGACGACGCGCCCAACCCCATCCGTGTCATGAGCTTCAACATTCGATACGGAACCGCGGATGACGGACGTAACAGTTGGGAGTTCCGCCGCGACTTGGTGGAACAGGTCGTTCGACAACACGATCCTGACCTTCTCGGTGTCCAAGAGGCCCTTGCCTTTCAAATCGGGGAGCTCGAAAAAGTGTTGCCTGGCCATCGTCGTATCGGTGTTGGGCGCGAGGATGGCGCCTCTGCCGGTGAGTTCGCTGCGATCTACTACCGGAGCCAGCGCTTCGAGGTCGATTCATCGGGAACGTTCTGGCTTTCTGAGACCCCGGACGTACCCGGCTCGATGCATTGGGGGAACCGCATCACGCGAATCTGCACATGGGTCCGGTTGATCGACAACATCAGCGATCACGCCTTCTACGTCTTCAACCTGCACCTCGACCACCAATCGCAACCGTCGCGGGAACGAAGCGTCGAGTTGGTCGCCCGGCGTATCACGGAGCGGTTGCATGATGATCCGGTAATCCTGATGGGTGACTTCAACGCCGGAGAGGATAACCCCGCCATGCTCTACCTCCGGGGTGAGACCGCCGCGCCTGCCATCCAGCTCACCGACACGTTCCGCGCGGTATACCCTGACGCCACGGAGACTGGAACCTTTGGGGCATGGGCGGGCGAGACGTCCGGTGACCGCATCGACGCAATACTCGTTTGGGACTTCGAGATCGTGGAGGCAGACATCGTTCGCGACAATCGGGACGGCCGGTACCCATCGGATCACTTCCCCGTTACAGCCAGTCTGCGGTGGCCTCAATGAGCGAGATTCGCGAACACCACCTTCAAGTCCCGCGCACTGCTCGATACTACACGATCGGAGCGATGAACGAACCCGTCGACGACCTTTGGTACGTGTGCCACGGATACAGTGAACTCGCCGGCAGGTTCATCGAGGGGTTCCAGTGCGTCCAGCGCCCCGGTCGCTTGGTCGTCGCCCCCGAGGCCCTGATGCGTTACTACACGGACCATGCGGCACGAGCAGTCGGCGCGACCTGGATGACGAGCGAAGATCGGCTCACCGACATCGAGGACTACGTGAGGTACCTGGACAACCTCCACCAGCACGTTCTCGCACTCTTGCCGAGCCAACCGTCGCGGGTGCGTGTGCTTGGGTTCTCTCAGGGTACCGCCACCGTGAGCCGGTGGATCGCGCAGGGATCTATCGCCCCGGGCGATCTGGTCCTTTGGGGCGGCTCCCTCCCTCCTGACATCGACGTAGACACCGACGTGCCGCGAATCCGCCGCTGGAACTTGACTATCGTGTTTGGCGAACGGGACGAATTCATCGCCGACGGTGCCGTCGAGCACGAGCGAAAACGTCTCGAGGCACTAGGCCTCTCGTACAACGTTGTCACGTTTGACGGTGGCCATCGGCTCGACAACGCCACGTTACGTACCCTCGCGGAGGACGACCGTTCGCCGCATACTTAGAGGAACCGGAGTTACCCACTCGGAGGCTCGATGCACGACTCCCTTATGGACCGACGTCGATTTGCTCACCTGCTGGGTCTGGGAGGCGCCGCGGCTCTGCTCCCCTCTGGACTCCAGGACCTGAGCGCTGCACCGGCCCCACCTCTCAGACCAAGACCGGCAACGCCCGATGACGCGTACTGGGCGGAGGTGCGCGACCAATTCCTGGTTCCTCGAGATCTCGCACCACTGAACGCCGCCAATCTCTGCCCATCGTCCAAGGGCGTGCTCCAAAATCTCTACGACCTCACGCGTTCGATCGACGAAGACCCATCGCCGTACAATCGGCGCAAGTTTTCAGAAGGAAAAGAATCCACCCGGCAGGCGCTTGCCGAGTACCTCCGCGTGAGTCCAGAAGAGATCGTGATCACGCGCAACACCAGCGAGGCAAACAATTTCGTCTCGAGTGGCTTGGACCTGGGTGAGGGTGACGAGGTCGTCATTTTTGCCGATAACCACCCGAGCAACAACTCCGCGTGGACCGAAAAGGCCCGCCGGTTTGGGTACGAGGTGCGTGTCGTCAACCCCGTCAGCCCTCATCGTGGACCCGAGTACTATCTCTCAGCGTTCTCCGACCACCTAACGTCACGGACGCGCGTTCTCGCAATAACCCACGTGACCAACTCCGTTGGCGATCTCTTTCCCATCAAGGAACTGTGCGCGTTGGCTCGCGACCGCGGCGTTATGACCTTGGTCGATGGAGCCCAGTCGTTTGGTGTGCTCGATGTCGACTTGAGCGACATCCGTCCGGACTTCTATTCCGGTAGCGCGCACAAGTGGCCGTGTGGCCCCAAGGAAGTGGGCGTGTTGTTCATCAACCGCGATGTGCAATCGAGAATCTCACCGTCCGTCATCAGCCTCTACCGCGGATCTACCGGCATCTCGCGACGTATGGAGGGCATGGGACAGCGCGACAATCCGGCCATCACGGCGTTCGGTGAAGCCATTCGTTTCCAAATGAGTATTGGCATGGACGCGGTCGAGGCTCGCGCCCGGGAACTGGCCCAAGCGTTGATGGCGGGACTCCAAACACTGGAAGGCGTCAAACTCTGGACGCACCCCGACCCCGAACGGTCGGCAAGTGTCATCACGTTACAACCGGGCTCCCTCGATCCGTCACGCCTGGCGCAGGCGCTCTACACGAACGAGAGGATCATCACGGCTTCACGCGGCGGTCCAGACCGGCCTGGGATTCGACTCTCGCCCCACTTCTACAACCTGAACGAAGAAGTGGATCGAACCGTAATAGCGATTGCGCGGTACCTGCGCGACGGTGTGTAGCCAAATGTTCAGACGCATCATCTTCACGACGGCTGCATCTCTGCTCGCTTTCGGCCCCTTGTCTGCACAAGACAACATTACGGCCGATTTTGAACGGTACCTCGAATTGTGGGGTGAATTGGTCGACAACCTCGGTGAAGCATCGCCAGAGGCTTGCGCCCAGGGTGCCGACGCGTCCCGGAAATGGGCCGATGAGCACTTGCGAGAGATCATCGAGATCGAAAAACACCTGGCTGATGCGGGAGGCGGGGAAGACCCCTTGGCCGTGCTCGATTCGACCGAGGCCGAACGACTGGTCGACCAGTTCTCCACGTCGTTCGAGCGTTGGATGGACTGGGGCTTTGCCTGCATCGAGAGCCCGGAGGCCGTAGCCGCCGGGGAGTACGTCAAGCAACGACGGACCGAATTGGAGTTGGAGATCCTCGGAGAACCGCGGGCATACAGCCAGCTCGAAGAGGACCTAGGGACGTTGGACGACCCACGGAGCCAAGCTCAACAGATGGTCGCCGATGGTGAACGCCTGGCTCAGAGTGGCAACATCGAAATGGCCCTAGAGGCGTTTCGACAAAGCACCCGAATCGACACCACGTATGTGATCACCGCCGAGTCGCTGAACGAACTGTGCTGGTTCGGCGCACTGTGGGAGCGTGCGGAGAGCGTGATGTTCGCGTGCGAACTCGCTGTCGAGCGATCCGGCGGCCTCGCGTGGATCATCGACAGCCGCGGTCTGGCCCGGGCGCTCACCGGCAACCTCGAGGGCGCCATCGCCGACTTCGAGACCTTCATCAATTCTCCTGATGCCACTCGTACCGACATCGACGACCGTGAGGACTGGATCCGGGCGTTGCGTGCTGGTGAGAATCCACTCACCAGTGAGGTTTTGGAACAGTTGCGGAGATCCTAGAACGGCCCCGCCACCGCTCCCTCGATCTCGACCTCGCACAACTCGAAGTACTTGCAGTATCGGCAGTCGCTCACGTCGTCACGGAGCGGGAATTCTTCCTTGGGCCGAGCTTCGTTCGTACTGGTGTCGACCAGATACTTCTGCATCATCGCGATGCTATCTCTAATCTCTCGTTCTTCGGTCTCCAGCTCAGGCGTGCCCAACGGGACGGCTACGCCTGTCCCCTTGAGCAGGTACTCCAACCGACCGACGATTGACGTCGACTCGAGATCTGCGCGCGACTGCACGTAGAGCCCGTAGGTTCTGAGCTGCAATGCGTGTGTTTCGTCGGCCTGCCCAGTCTTCCAATCCACGACGTGAAACTCACCATCGCCCGTCCGGTAGAGAAGGTCGGGTTGCGCCCAAATGGTGTGGCCGTCGATGGTGAAAAACTCTGGGCCGCGATCGATTTCCTTCACCTCGACGAAAGGCGCCTGGACGGCTTCGCGATAGCTCTCAGATTCGAGCAACTGCTCGGAGCACGTGCGGAGGCGGTCTCGGATCCGGTCGATCATATCCTTGGAAGGACCGGTTCCGTAGTAGAAGTCGTGGAACATAGTGAGGCGGTTCGGCCGTCTCTTCCAATCCTTCAAGCGCTTGGATTGAGCATAAGCCTTGTTCAACCTGTCGCGGCCTATCTGGTATAGCTCTTCCACCGTGAGCGGGCGCTCCCCGCCCCGGGCCCCCTTGATGGCGTCCGCGGCCAGCTCATGTATCGTACCGCCCAGAAATTCATAGAACGAGCTGATCTTCTTGAGTCGATACGCGAGGCGGGCCGTCTCATCGGCGTCATCGTACCATCCATTGTGCGCGCCATAGTACTGCCAGTAGTACTGGCGCGGGCATTGGCGGAACGTGGACCGCCGTGACTGCGACCATGAGAACTCGGGGTGCTCGCGGTGTTCGAATACCATGCGCGAATAGTGGATCGTCGATGGCCGATAGTCGACCCCCGAGACGCCAACTGATACCTGGACCACAGACGCTTGACGATTGACGATGGGCGATCGACTATCTTTCATCCGACGGGGGTGCCCGCCATTCGGGCTGAGATCACACCCTTTGAACCTGATCCGGGTGACACCGGCGGAGGGAGTTCCAGATATGAGTTGCCCCACACAGATGCACTTCGGTCGCCAAGGCGAGATCACTGACGCGATGCGCTCCGTAGCCGATCGCGAATCTTTGGACGCCGAGTTGATTCGAGACGAGGTCGCACGTGGCCGCCTAGTCATTCCCGCCAACATTCATCATTTGAGCGGCAAGCTCGAACCAATGGCCATCGGCAAGGTGTCGAGCGTGAAGATCAACGCCAACATCGGCAACTCCGAGGTCTCGTCGAGTATCCCCGATGAGCTCGAGAAGCTCAACTTGGCGGTCAAGTACGGCGCCGATACGGTAATGGATCTATCGACCGGGGGACAAATCGATGAAACCCGGACCGCGATCATCGAACATGCGACGGTCCCCATTGGGACCGTGCCCATCTACCAAGCCATCCTGCAGGTAGACGACACACCGTCACTCACCGCCCAGGGTCTACTAGATATGGTCGAGCACCAAGCCAAGCAGGGCGTCGACTACATGACCCTCCATGCCGGCCTGCTGCTCGAGCATTTGTATCTCGTTCATGAACGGATTACCGGAATCGTGAGTCGTGGCGGGTCCCTGTTGGCGGTCTGGATGATGACGCACCGCAAACAGAATCCCCTCTACGACCACTTCGACGAGATTCTCGACATCTGCCGTATGTATGACGTGACCATCTCACTTGGTGACGGCTTGCGGCCAGGGTCGCTGCACGACGCCAGCGATGAAGCGCAGTTCGCCGAGTTGAAGGTCCTGGGGGAATTGACCACCCGCGCCTGGGAGCGCGACGTGCAAGTTATGGTCGAAGGCCCGGGACACGTGCCCATGCAGCAGATCGAGATGAACGTACGGAAGGAGAAGGAGCTGTGTCACGAGGCCCCGTTCTATACTCTCGGGCCGTTGGTAACTGACATCGCTCCCGGATACGACCACATCACCAGCGCCATCGGCGCCGCAATGATCGGCTGGTACGGTGCTGACATGCTCTGCTATGTCACTCCCAAGGAGCATCTTGGCTTGCCCAACGCCGAGGACGTTAGGGTGGGGGTCATCGCGTACAAGATTGCAGCGCACGCTGCCGACATTGCGAGAGGTCGGGCCGGCGCGACGGACCGGGACGACGCCCTGTCCAGGGCACGGTACGCGTTCGATTGGAACGAGCAGTTCCGCCTGTCCCTCGACCCGGAGCGGGCACAGGAATACCACGATGAGACATTGCCGGCGGAGTACTTCAAGAGCGCCGAGTTCTGCGCGATGTGCGGCCCGAAGTTCTGCTCGATGCACCACTCGAGAACGCTCGACGACATGCTCGCCGAACTTAAGATGGAGGAACGGGGTACCGAAGCAGCAGTCACCCAATAGGACCAAAAGTTCTTTACGGAGCGATGGAAATGACGGTCAGCGCACGACCCATTCACCGAGTCGAGAATCTGCTTCCCGACACATCTCAGAATATCCGAAACATGTCGGTCGATGCGGCGCGGGCACGGCTGCTTGACCAAGACCCAGCCTCAGTGGCAGAGATCGAAGGGTCTTTCGCGCTCGTCGCTCGTGAGGGTGAGCGAGTGCGCATGGCCAGGAGCCTGGACCGTCCAATGCGCTACTTCCTGGCAAAGGAAGTCGCCGGGCCCCTTTTGATCGTGGCCGATCGGATCGACACCATCAAGACGTTCCTCGAATCCCAGGGATACGAAGACCAATTTCACCCCACCTACACACGCATGGTGCCGGCCCACCACGTCATGGAGGTCCGGCTCGTCGGGTGCCCGGATCCGAGTCCCAAGTACGAGCGTTTCTTCGACCCTCCCCGGGAGACCCTGCCCGCAGATCTCAACGTGATCGGGAAACAGTATGTCGATGCCTTACGCGCCGAGGTAGCACTCTGGTTGGATTTCATTCCCGAGCATGCACCGATCGGCGTCCTTTTCTCAGGTGGGATCGATTCCGGGGCCGTGCTGATCGCTGTGCACGATACGCTGCTGGCCAGAGGTGAAAGCGCGGCGCGCCTCAAGGCCTTCACCCTTTCCGCCGACGGCGGTGGCTCCGACGCCACGCAGGCTCGGGAGTTCTTGACCAGGACTGGGTTGGAGTTCTTGGGCGAAGAGATCGACGTCCCAGCCGACGACATCGACGCGGACCTAGCCGTTTCCGTAATCGAGGACTACAAACCGCTGGACGTCGAATGTGCCGCGGTGAATCTCGCGCTGCTCAGAGCGATTCGTGACCGCTATCCCGATTGGCACTACCTGATGGATGGAGATGGCGGTGACGAGAATTTGAAAGACTATCCGATCGAGGCCAACACAGAACTCACCATCCGTAGCGTCGTGAACAACCGAATGCTGTATCAGGAAGGATGGGGCGTTGACGCCATCAAGCATTCGTTGACGTACAGTGGAGGACAGAGCCGCGGATGCGTGAGAGGCTACGCTCCAGCGAAATCTTTCGGCTTCACGGTCTTCAGTCCTCATACGGCCACTCGCGTAATCGCGGTCGCCGAAGCAATTCCTTTTGCTGACCTCACTTCAGGATCCCACGAGAAGCTCTACGAACTCAAGGGCGAGGTGATCTCTCGCGGTGTACGCCAGGTGTTCGACCGCGACTTCCCCCAGTTCCCGAAGCAGCGCTTTCAACACGGTGCGGTGTCCGGTGCCGTGCTCGCCGGACGCTTAAGCGAGACCGAAGAACACTATCGCGAGGTATTTCTCGCATTGCACCAACCGACCTAATGCCCGCCGGCGGACTCTCGAGCCGCCAGATACGGGAGCTTCGTAACGCGAAGGGACCGATTGACCCGTTCGTCGCGCTCGGCGCCTCATGGGAGCTGGAACGCACCACGTCCGCTCCTCAGGATGTCCTGACTGTATTCCTGGCCGGAGCGGAGTGCCCCTACACGTGCGTCTTTTGTGACCTGTGGAGACATACGATTGCCGGCGACACCCCCCAGGGTGCCATCCCTCACCAGATCGAGACCGTTCTCGATGAGTCTGGGCCACTGGCCGGGCACCCGGCGGTCAAATTGTACAATGCGAGCAACTTCTTTGACCCCAGGGCGGTGCCGGTTGATGATTACGACGCCATCGCTCGGACGATACGCCCCTTCACGAGAGTCATCGTCGAGAACCATCCCAGGTTCACCAACGCTTCGTGCAAGCAATTCGCCGACCGGCTTCTCGGCGAACTCGAGGTGGCCATTGGATTGGAAACCGTCGAACCCCGAGCCCACCGACTCCTGAATAAAGGTGCGTCGCTGAACGACTTCGATCGCGCCGCCGAACGACTCGCTCGCGATGGCATAGGATTGCGTGCCTTCGTGCTTCTGGGCGCACCTTACGTGGCGCCTGAGGAGTCGATTGAATGGACAGTGCGATCGGTGGAGCATGCCATTACATCGAACGCACGACACGTCTCGGTGATACCAACACGCGGAGGCAACGGTGCGCTCGAACACCTCGCCGCACAGGGCAATTGGGCCCCACCCACCCTCTCGGATCTCGAAGAGATTCTGGTACGGTGCATGACGCTTCCGAGCATCGTGAGCGTCGATCTTTGGGACTGGGAGCGTTTCGCCGATTGCACGTGTGCCGGTAGGCGCGCTGAACGGCTGGAGCGCATGAACCTCACCGGAATATTGGAACCCGCGATAAAGTGCGACGCGTGCGAGGGGAGCCGCGCGTGAGAGTGGCAATCGTTGGAGCGGGATTCGCCGGATCGATTCTCGCTAGAGTGCTCGAGGTACAAGGGCACGACGTCACTCTGGTCGAAAAGTCCCGGCATCCCCGGTTTGCAATCGGCGAATCGTCGACACCGTTGGCCGCGATCTGTTTGGAACGCTTGGCGGATCGCTATGCGCTTCCCGAACTCCGCAACTTGGCCGCCTATGGACGCTGGATGGAAGCAATGCCGCACGTGCGGCGCGGGCTCAAACGGGGCTTCACGTTCTACGGACACGAACGCAATCATCCGTTCTCCAACACGATGCGGAACAACCGGCGGCTACTCGTAGCGGCGAGCCCGGAAGATCGGATCGCCGACTCGCATTGGTTGCGATCTGATGTCGATGCCTACCTGGCGAAGATGGCCACAGATGCGGGGGTGCGATATCTGGATCGTACGCAGATGACGTCGGCCGAGATCGGCGAATCGATCAAGCTTCTGGGGAACGGCCCAAATGGCACCGTCTCGATCGACACCGACGTTGCCATCGACGCGGCCGGTAACGCTGGGTTCCTTGGTCGGCAACTCGGCCTGGCCAGTGCAGAACGGCCAACGAACCTGACCACGGCACTCGTGTTCGGACACTTCGAGGGCGTGCAGCCGTTTGCGGACGTGGCGAGCATCTCGAATTCCATGCCGGCCGGCCCTTATCCCGACGATCGCGCCGCCGTACACCATCTGCTGCGAGAGGGTTGGATGTACCAACTCCCGTTCGATCACGGCATCGTGAGCGCAGGATTCCTGATCGAACACGGACCGTGGTGGAAAGTGCAACAGACGATGAGCCCACGGGAACTGTGGGACGACATGCTCTATGCCTACCCCTCCTTGGCAGACCAATTCAGTGACGCCAAACCCGTCACCGAGATACAAGTTGTGCCGCAGCTCCAACGACGCCTTGAAACGGCCGCCGGCCCGAACTGGGCACTGCTGCCGTACTCCTATGCGTTCTCCTCCCCGATGTTCTCAACTGGAATCGCGTGGAGTCTTGTCGCAGTCGAGCGAATTGCCCGTGCCTTTGAGGATCCGGCAACGCTCCCGTCTGCGTTCGATCGGTATGATGCCTTGCTTCGCGACGAGGCTGTGCATCTCGAACATCTCGTGGCTGGTGCCTACGCCACCCGACACGACTTCGACGCGTTCGTCGAGTACGCGATGTTGTATTTCGCCGCCGCAAGTTTTTCGGAAGCATCGCAGCGCCTCCTCGATGTGGCGCCCGACGGTCATGAATGGTGCTGGGACGGATTCCTCGGTGCGCGCGATCCACAGTTGCAGCCGCTCATCGAGCTGATTTCCAAGGACCTTCGCACCGCGCAACCGGACCCCAGTGAATTGGCGAGCCGGATTCGTGAAGGGATTGCTTCGCGCAACGTCGCCGGGTTGTCGGATGCTTCCCGCAACCGTATGTACCCGGTCGACCTCGACGACCTCGCAAAAAAAGCGGATCTCCTCGGCTTGACGACCGAAGAGATCCGCTTGCAACTACCCCGCTTGCGTGGAGTAGGCTAGAACTCGTTTTGCGCTGAGAGCCCGCCGAGAACCGCACCAATCATGAGCGGAAGAACGCTCATGGTACCAAGTACCACGCCGCCGAGCCCGGCGATTGCGCCCCACAATCCGCCAATGATGGGAATCCATCCAATCAGCCCCGTGATTAGTCCCCCGATGATGACAAACAGGAAACCTGGAAGGATCGCAGCCATGACGGCACGGCCCCAGCTACCTGCCTTGCGGCCACCCACGTATCCCGCGATGAGACCACCGATCACAGGCAGCCAGAAAAGGACGGCGGACAGACCGATCATCCACCCCATAGCACTCATGACGCTGCCACGTCTCGACATAGAGGTACTCCCGAATGTTTGCTTGATGATATTCACGATTGACCCTACGTCACCTCGGGTCGTCGTGTTTCACCCGGCAGTGCCCATCCGGTTAAGTCCATGTCATTCCACAAGATACGATGCCAGCCTTCCCGTCTTCCCGTCTTCTAAAACACCGGTCGGATTCCTTTCGCCTGCAGCATCGCATTGAACTCCTGCAGTCGTCCGCCTAACAAGCTCTCCAACTCCGCGCTGTACTCCCGCAGTTGCGCAGCGAGCACTTGATGCACCTCTCCCATTTGGTCGGTGGGCTGGAAGTCCGCCGTCCCAGCGGCCCCTGCGAGGTACCGTAGTCTTCCGGCAACCATCGTCGGGTAGCGGACGCCATCCTGCCCGGTGCCTGTAGTGGTCATTCGAATGAGCTTCTGCTCGACCTCGATCAATTCTTCATCAAACGCGTCGGCCGCCGCAATGATGTCATCGAAGCCCTCTTGATCCTCAAAAACAGGCTTCATGTCATACATTTGCCGGCGCACCCATTCCACACGATTGACTAGTCGCGCCGCCTCGACGTAGTCATCGCGCACCTCGGAGACGAAGGCCAACTGCGCTTGGATGTCCGGA
This sequence comes from Gemmatimonadota bacterium, assembly GCA_039656555.1. Taxonomy (GTDB): domain Bacteria; phylum Gemmatimonadota; class Gemmatimonadetes; order Gemmatimonadales; family GWC2-71-9; genus CAMYLY01. Next base: position 32,058 of record JBDHLU010000069.1, read on the forward strand.
AGTGTCCCCTCCGAATTGGGATCCTTGCGGACCTCGAGTTGCTGAGACATCGATTGGCCACCGACCTCGAGGGTCACGGTGTAAGTACCCGGTGGCATCTTCAGCGATATCCCTCCCCCACCGGAGCGCCAACCATCCTCACCGAGATCTACCCAATCAGCGTAGAGCGGCTTCGTTCGCATGCGAATCTCGCCTTGTGGATCATCGCGGAAGTTCCACCACACGCGATTGAGCCCGACAAGGCGTGAGCCATTGAACGTACGAATTCGTTCGCCGGATGCGTCGGAGATGTGGATCGTGACGTCACCAGAAGGCCGTGAGCCAAGCCAGTAGTTGATGGCCGCCCCGTTCGGTGGGTTTCGACCCGCCGAAGGATCGTTGGGCATCGACTGCGCGCCAGTACGCCGCTGGAACCGATAGGCAAATCGCGGCTCAAAAAGGTGCGACTCGGACGCCGCGACCTCGTCGGTGAGTTGTTGGAGCGGACTCAAGTCGTCGAGAATCCAAAAGCCACGGCCGTAGGTTCCAACGACCAAATCATTAAAATGTTCCTGTACCCAGAGGCCATACATCGGTGCTGATGGCAAGTTCGTCATGAACGATTGCCAGTTGTCGCCGTCGTCGAACGACACGTAGAGCGCGTTCTCAGTGCCGAGGTAGAGGAGACCGGGACGGACGGGATCTTCGAGCAGGTAGCGGGCGAAGCTCAGGGGGCTGTCTGCAATCCCGTCCACGATCTTCGTCCACCGCTCCCCGAAGTTCTCCGTCCGATAGACGTGCGGTTCGAAGTTGCCCTGCTGGTGATGCTCGATCGTGACGTACGCCTTGCCGGCACTCCACTTGGAAGCGTCGATCGAGCGGACGACGCCATCGACCGGCAGGTCGGGCATGTTTCCCGTCACGTTGGTCCAGTTCGCACCGTTGTCTCGGCTGACATGAACCAATCCGTCATTGGATCCAGCCCACAACACTCCTGCCTGGGCCGGCGACTCGTCGAACGCGTAGATCACGCAACAGTACTCGACACCGATGTTGTCCGGGGTGAGCCCGCCGGAGATGCCCTGCCGCTCCTTGTTGTTGGTGGTAAGGTCAGGGCTGATCTCATCCCAGCTTTGACCGCCATTGGTCGTGCGATGTACGTGCTGGCTCGTCACGTAGATCGTCTCGTTGTCGTGCGGCGATATGAGGAGGGGAAACGTCCACTGAAACCGATACCGGAGACCTTCCGCGGGCCATCCACCCGTGTTCTCCGGCCACACTTCGACCTGACGGAACTGCCGGTTCCGCACGTTGTAGCGCACGACTATGCCGCCACGCGCGCCGGATCCTGAGGCGCTCGACCACACGATGTTGTGATCGGTTGGATCTGCCGTGGCGAACCCGCTCTCCCCACCACCGACACTGAACCACTCGCCTCGCGGAATGCCGCCGCCGGCCACCGTGTTGCTCGGCCCTCTGAACGAAGGGCCGTCCTGCCGGTTGCCCATGACGTTGTAGGGAATCGCGTTGTCGGCAGTGACGTGATACATCTGCGCGATTGGAAGTTGGACACGGTGCCACGTTTTACCGCGATTCACGGTCACCGCGGTGCCGCCGTCGTTCCCCACAATCATGCGGTCGCCGTTCGTCGGATCGATCCACAAGTCGTGATAGTCGCCGCCGGGTCGCTGACGGCCACCCTGTGAAATGCTCGTGCGCCCACCGTCGAGCGTTCGCACGAATGCTGCGGTCAGGAAAAGCACCTCGTCGGGGTCGTCCGGAAGGACGACGCAATTGTTGTAGTAGCCGGTGCGGCCGCCAAGGTTGCGATTGTGGGTCATGAGCTGCCATGAGTCAGCACCGTCGTCCGAGCGCCAAAGCTCACCGCTCTCGGTCTCCCGGCCGTGCCAGGGCACACCGTCACCGGTCTCGATCAGCGCATAGATCCGATCGGAGTTCGCCGGCGTCATGCAGACGTCGACTTTGCCCACGGGCAACACGGGAAGTCCATTCCCCTCGAGCTTGGTCCATGTGTCG
>JBDHLU010000070.1:0-20339 GCA_039656555.1 Gemmatimonadota bacterium
AGTCGATCTTCTTCTGGAGAACACCAAGGCCGTCGGTGCCACGCTCGTCGCCGTCACCCACGACCGCGAGGTCGCAAGCCGGTTCGACCGTATCCTCGATATGCGAGAGTTCGGCTAGTGCGGGGAAGTCTCTACCTGGCATGGCGCTACGTGACGCATCATTGGATCAAGACGACGATCCTCGTCGCCTCCATCACACTCATCATCTTCTTGCCCCTGGGCGTGCGTGTGCTGATCCGCGAGAGCGCGCAGCACCTCACAGCCAGAGCGGAGGCTACACCGCTCCTGGTCGGGACGCGTGGCAGCCCACTCGAACTCGTGTTGAACAGTCTGTATTTCGGGCACCGGAACCTTTGTTCTACTCCGATCTCGAGTCGATCGACTCCACCAAGCTCGCACTCACGATTCCCCTCTACACGCGGTTCCGTGCACAAGCGAGCCCCATCGTGGGCACGTCGCTCGACTACTTCGCGTTCCGAGACCTCGACGTGGTGGACGGTGACATGTTTGCCATCCTGGGCGAGTGTGTGGTCGGTGCGCGCGCGGCCGAGCGGCTTGGCGTGGCACCAGGGGACGCGGTGATCTCGTCGCCCGAGAGCGTGTTCGACCTTGCGGGCGTTTATCCGTTGAAGATGCAGGTCACGGGCGTCCTCGAGTTTTCGGATAGTCCTGACGACGACGCGATCTTCGTTGACCTCAAGACCGCGTGGGTGATTGCCGGGTACGGCCACGGCCATCAGGATCTCGCCGATGCGACCGCGGCGACCGGGGTGCTTCGACGGGATAGCACGACCATCACTGCCAACGCCGCGGTGGTGCAATACAACGAAATCACGCCAGACAACATCGACTCCTTTCACTTCCATGGCGATATCGGATCGTTTCCGGTGACGTCGGTTATCGCCGTGCCCCCCGATCAACGCTCGGCGACAATTCTCCGTGGGCGATTCGAAGAAGGCGCAGGGTTCTCACAGATCGTGGTGCCGAGTGACGTGATGGACGAACTCCTCGGAACGGTGTTGACAGTGCAGACGTTCGTGCTGGCTGCCGCCATCATCATGGGCCTCGGCACGTTGGCAACGGCGGGACTCGTGTTCGGACTTTCGATACGCGCTAGGCAGCGAGAACTCATGACCATGATGAAGATCGGCGCGTCGCCCGGCGGAATCCGGTGGTTGATCATTTCGGAGATGGTGGTCGTTACGACAGCAGGGATCGCTTTCGCGCTGGCGCTCACGGCACTGACCGCGACGTTTGGGCCCCCCCTCATTCGATCGGCCTTGTTGTGAGAAGGCTGCTGACCGTTGCTGCGCTGGCTGTCGCGTGCGGAGAGGGAGGGGGAGGGGATCAACCGGCGAGCGCGGGCGCGCGTGGCGACGGTCCACCCACCGCGTTCGTCGTGAACTATCCGTTGGAGTATTTCGCCGGTCGTATTGGAGGTGGGCTCGTGCAGATCGAGTTCCCGATGGCCGGCGCCGACGATCCGGCGTTCTGGCAGCCCACGGCGGAGGCCATTCGCGCGATGCAACGCGCGGATCTAATCCTCTTGAACGGCGCGGCCTACGCCAAATGGGTGGACCGCGTCACGTTGCCCTCCGCTGCGGTGGTCAATACGTCTGAAGCGTTTGCCGATCGTTATCTCACCGTCGTCGGGAGTGTTACCCATACGCATGGGCCGGAGGGCGAGCATTCGCACGAAGGCACGGCGTTCACGACATGGCTCGATCCAACGCTTGCCATCATGCACGCCGAGGCAGTCGCGGCAGCATTCTCCGAGCGGTGGCCCGAGAGTGCATCCACGTTTGGGGCCAACATGATGGCCCTGCGCGAGGACCTCGAGCAGTTGGGCGCCGACCTTCGCGTGGCAACGGCGCCGTTTGCGGGCGAGCCGCTCGTCGCATCACACCCCGTGTACCAGTATCTAGCAGCGCAGTACGGACTCGACGTTGAGAGTATGACGTGGGAACCCGATGAGATGCCATCGGAACGACAGTGGCGCGCGTTGCGCGACATCCTGGCACGTCACCCTGCGCGGCTCATGCTATGGGAAGCCGAACCGATGGCCGAGATCGCCGACCGCCTGCGAACGCTGGGCGTTGAGGCCGTGGTCTTCGCGCCGCTCGGGAATCGTCCCACGCAGGGAGGCTACCTGGATGGCATGGTAGCCAATGTCGAACGGTTGCAGGTATCTGCAAACCCATGATTGCGCGAACGTGTGTGCTGTTGGGATTTGTGGTCTGCGGAGCTGTAGCCCCACTTGTCGCACAAGACGACGTCAGTTCGCAACTCTGGCTCGATTACAACCCACGCCTGATCTGGCCATCGACGTTCGAGGTCTATGGCGACGTGGGCGTTCGGACGGAACTGGAAAACAACGGATGGGGTCGCTTGGTCGTCCGGCCCGGTGTTCGAGGGCCCGTCGGTCCCGTGCGGCTGTCGGGGGGCGTCGGAACCTTCTATACGGTCAACGAGGATTCCCCAAACCAACTCGAGTTCCGGCCCTTTCAGGGGGTGAACTGGACATGGCCATCCGGACGCCGCCTTTCGTTCGATCACTACGTGCGCCTCGAGGAACGATTCGAGTTCGAGACGGACGCATGGACGCTCGATACGTCGTTGCGGCTTCGGTACCGGCTGCAAACCGATTACCGCTTCGGCGCCCTTCAGGCGGGAGCGTCGTGGCGCATCATCGCCCACGCCGAGGCATTCGCTACACTCTTGGGAAACGCGGGACAGTTTGACGAGAAATTCAGGATTGGTTTTGGGGTCGAACGCGGGTTCGTATTCGGTTGGCGCTTTCGCGCAGACTTGACGTGGCAGAAAGTGGGTGCGCCCTTTTCAGGTGGGCCAACAGAAAACCTCTATCTCCGCGTCAGGGCGTTTCAACGCTGGTTGAAGTGATCGGTTTCTCCACCGGCTCGGGGACAAAGGCTTCGAGTTTCGCACGGCCGATGGAGAGGGCCGTGCGCCGCTCGGTCGCCCTTCGACACGGGAGCGACTAACTCACCGTGTACCCCCGACCTTCGAGACAGACCCCCGCCGCTCTCTTGAATGTCTCGATCGCCTCGTCGTTCTGCGCCTGTGCCTGCTGCGCACCCTGCTGCGCGGCCTGTGCCTCCGCTTGCTTCTTGGCCCGACGCCCACGCATCGCTCCCGCCGCTGCACCGATCGCCGCGCCCGTTCCCGCGTCCCCGGCGATGGCGCCGATGGCCACACCGGCCACCGCTCCCCTGGCCGCGCCCGCTACCGCTGCACCCTGCGTGGCATCCGCCGTCTGTTGCCGAGCAGCCTGCGCCGCCGAGTCGGTGTTCACGGTACCGGCTTGGAGTTTTAGACCCGTCTGCGCCTCGGCCCACTGCGTGCAAGCCGCCTCGTCCGCCTTCTGTTGCTCGGGGGTTTGATCGCTCGCGGGGTAAATCAGCAGGCCGATCTGCGCCAGCGTGGGCGGGGGCGGCGGTGGTGGTTGTTGCTCTGGCGTGGCAGCAACCTGGGCTGCCGCATACGCTGCGAATGAGAGGGCGCATATGGTGAGGGATGTGCTGCGCATAAGAGACTCCTTCAGTTCCACAGTTGTAAACGACGTCAGTAAGCGATGGATTGGTGCGCGTGCTGCACTTGCCACTGGTCATTCTGGCGTACGAAGACGAGCGTGGTGCCGATCCCGACGGGCTCCGAGGTCCACCCCGCCTTGTCAGTGTACGTGCCCTCCGCAACGCCTGTCACGATCGCCACGTCGGGAGTCAAGAGCCGTATCCGAAGGTCCAACGCCGTCTGGTCCTGTCGCTCGAGCCCCCCGTACGTCTCTTGGAACGCCGCTCGGAGCGTTTCCAGGCCACTGAGCATTACGTCTCCAGTGATGAACGTCACGTCGCCCGCCGCCATGGAAAGCACCTGGTCCGCGTCGACCGCGGCCGCACCCGCCATAGCATGCTCGACGATCGAGTCCAGCGTTGCGATGGCCGCGGGGTCCGCTGGGTCGAAGCGTGGTTGGCAGGCGGCCAGCAGCATCGCCCCCGCGATCGTAACGACTACCGGAATGCGCATAAGTACTCCTTGGTCTATTTCGATGCGTCGACGTAACCTACTCGCAAGTGGCATGCTTCGGGAATGGGGCCTCTGGGGTAGCCCACGCGGCGGACTCGTTCGGCTTTGCGGCGACGGCCATGGACGGCATCGGTTAGCTTGCGCACCCACCGAAGTCGGACTAAAGATCGGGACATGACAACGTCGATTACTCGACGCTGGGCTTCTCTAGCAGTCGCAAGCACAGCGTGCATCCTCGCGTTTCCCGCGACCGTGGGCGCCGACGACGTGCGCCCCGTCCAAGTTCAGATTCGCGAGCGCGAGCCCCGCGTGTTCCTCGTGCAATGGCAAGTGCCGCAGGTTATGCGACCGCAGGCAATGCCGACGCCCCGCATGCCCGAGGGTTGCGAGCCTGAAGGCACGCGGACGGTGCAGGAGCTACCCGGGGCATGGTTGAACCGTCAGATCTTCCGATGTCGGGATGACCTCGCTGGCCAATCGATCGGCCTCCGATATCCGTTCGGGAACCCTTCGCTCTCGACGGTGATCCGTATCGAGTTGCTGAGCGGCGACCGGTACGCAACGCTCCTCGCGCCGACCGACGACGCGTGGGAGGTTCCGGCCGCGCTGTCGATCGACGCGCCATTGCGCGCGGTGCGCGATGCCATCCTCGATGGTGTTCGTCACGTCTTCAATCACCCCATTCACGTCATCTTCGTGCTCGCCCTCGCCGCGTTCGGCAGCATCCGACTCGTTACGTACTTTGGTGCCGGACAGATTGTCGCGGTGATGCTGGCGGCGCTCGGTGCGGGCCTGGCGACGGCGTTCAGCGAAGCGATGTTGGCGCTCGCCACCGGGTTGTTGGCGAACGCGTCGCTCCGTCAGGACCGTGAACGCGTCCATGTCGGATTGATGGTCGGGGCGGCCGGGATGATCCACGGCCTAGGATTGGCCTTCGCTATCGACCGTTCCGCAACGCTGGTATTCGCGGTCCTCGGAATGGACGCGACATTCCTGATCTTTGGCGTCACGCTGGCCAAGATCGTCTCACCCGGACGGCGATTCCAGCGTGCCGCCGCATACGCCTCAGGCATCGTGGCGGTCGCGCTTGGGCTGGGGCTCGTGTTCTTCAACGCCCCGCGCACACCGGTATCCCGCGCGGCGGCGCCGTTCGCGCCAGGTGCGGCCTCCGCGCCCAGCGCCGCTCAAGCTTCCCGCCGCGTTGCTCCCGCTGCTGTCGACGCTCCGATTCAGAGTTTCGTAGCCATCGAAGCGTTCGACGTGCGGCACGAGGTGCTCGTCCGGTTGCGCGACGTGGCTGATGCTATCGGCATCGGCGATACCGAAACGATTGGCGTGGCCGAGCAGGCCGACATCAAACAACGGGTGGCCGAGCTGGTGCATAGCAGTCACGCGATCGAGATCGACGGGGTCACGGCACCGAACACGATCGAGCGGGTCGATTTCATGACGGTCGACGCGCAGGGAGTGTTGCCACGCGCCGCTCCGGTGCCCGAGATCGTGGAACGCGCGTACATCGGGGTGACGGCCGAGCACCTCACCGCTTCCATCGCGCAAGCGGTCGTGTTGCGTTGGACGGCGTTCGATGTTGCATCAGCCGTACCCACCACTGTGACGGACCCTGAGGTCTCGCAGGGCTCTGTGCTCACGGTCGACGCGCCGGAACTATCCTGGACGAACGTCCTCGCCGAAGATCCGACGCCGTCCGTGGCAGCGATCGCTGTCGAGCCGACGCGTATTCCGTTGCCGCTCCTTTCGGTCCCGTTGATCCTCGCCGCCGCCTGGCTGATCTGGACGGGATTGCGTGGCGGGAGACGGGAGGAGTCCTTGGTCGCGGCACGCATTGTACTCGTGATCGGATTGATGGTCGGTCCGCTCGGCGCCGTTCCGGTATCGTTACCGTTTACCCCGGTGCCATCGGAAGCGCAGGCGCGCCGGGTCCTCGCGGGCATCTTGCCCAATGTCTATCGCGCCTTGGAGTTCCGCGACGAAACGACCGCGTACGACCGCCTCGCGGTGAGTATCACGGGTGAGACGTTGACCGACATCTATCTCGAGCATCGGCGGGCGCTCGAAATGGAGGAACGCGGCGGGGCCCGCGCGCGCGTCGAGGCGGTGGAAGTGCTTGCGGTGCCGTCAGTGACAGCGGGTCCCGATGGGGGCTTCGATGCGCGCGCGTCCTGGAGCGTGTCCGGCATGGTCACGCACTTCGGCCATCGGCATTTCCGTCAGAACCGCTATGAGGCGCGCGTGGTCGTCGTGCCGGTTGATGGTGCGTGGAAGATACGTTCGGTCGACGTGCTGGATGAGCAACGCGTGCGATAGGTGATGCGAAAGCGAATGGGTGAGCGGCTAGCGCCCCTCCATGGCACTCAAGGCTTCGGGCCATTCGACCGTGATATCGTACTGGTCACGGAGTCCCTGGAAGAGCCGATCGCCGACCTCATTCTGCTTCGCGAAACGCCAATCACGCTCCAACGCGAAACGCGCTTCGTCTAAAGTCGGCACGCGGCCTTCTGTCCGCTCCGCCACGAAGACCACATGGTATCCGAAACCAGACCGAATCGGCCCTTGCCAAGATCCCACCTCGGCCGCATGCACCGCTTGGGCGAACTCCGGGCCGAACGCTGTTGACAGATCACGCTCCGGCGCGTTCTCAAAAAACATCGGCAAGGGAAGGGGATCCCCAACGAGTTGCTCCTGGTCACCGCCGCCCACCCCATCCAATCGATCTATTGCGCGCGCTGCTTGATCGAAGGCCTCGTCTCCACGCCGGTCGACGTTGAAATACCGATGAGCGAGCGTGAACGTCGCATCCAACCGATACGAGTCCACGTTCTCACCGAGAAAGGTCTGGAGCTCTTGGTCGGTCGGATCGATGGTCCCCGAAAGATCTTCCGATAAGAACTCGATCTTTTGTCGGAGTCGGCGTCTGATGATGGCGTCATCGCGATCGAGGCCAAGCGCCATCGCTTCCCGGTAGTAAATCTCTTCCTTGATAAAATCTTCGACGAGCCCTTGCAGTTCTTGCTCGGTTGGCGGGCGCTGCCACGTGCGTCGCCAACCTTCGATCAAGTTGATCACCTGTCCCGAGTCGATGGCGATACCACGTGCCGGATCGGTCGATGCGCTTTCCCCCTTGATGGCACCGATGCCAAAGAGCAGAGCGCCGATGAGGAGGAAATGAAGTAGAGGTTGCTTCAGGAGTTTGCCAGGCGTCATTTCAGGTGAATGCCGGGTGCGGGCTGCTGGATGTGAGAAGTCGACCAGCAACCAGCGTACTGCATTCTGTCAGCGTTCGCCACCCCTGTCCTCGGTGCTGCCAGGTCGGCGGAGTTCTTCAAGAGAAATCACCGTCGAACGCGCATCGCGAGCGTTTCGCTCGGCGACTCCCCGAAGCGCTCACAAAAACGAAGTGAGAAGCGCCCGGTGTGCATGTTTCCGGTTCGCATGGCAACCGAGATCACAGAATCCTCCGACGGCTGTGCGGCCATCAGTGCGCGATGGGCCGCGGCCAGCCGCACGGTGTTGAGGTAGTCCGTAATAGTGAGATGGAAATACTCCTTGAAGCAACGCTGCAGGGTTCGGACCCCAACCCCTGTAACGCGGCAGATATCATCGATGCGAACCGTTTTACGGTAGTGCTCCTCGATGAACTCCTGGGCCAGCTTGGCAACGCGGCGTCGCGCGCCGTTGACCGTGAAGCTCTCGGGCCCGTAGTTGGGCGAGCATTCGGCCAACCAAGCAATTATTTCCGCGAGCAGATTGGAGACCTCCTCCCCAATTGGGTCTGACTCCGGACGATGCACCAGGTCGACGACCGCCCGACTCAGCGCGCGCATTCGTATCGTGTCTCCTCGGAACAGGGCTGTTTTGGTTGGACCAACGAGCTTCGCCGAGGGGCAGAGCACCTCTGTCAATTCGGTAAAGCGTGATTTCGTGATGCCCAAGGCTTCGGAGCCGCACAGGTCCGGGGCCACGATGTCCAATTCCGATCCGTCAGGGACGACCGCCAAGGCATCGTTGGTTACGCTGACCCCAGAGGCAACGAACGGGCCGTCGGCACTTCGGGGAAACAACAGCCCCACCCCGTCCGCGGGAGAGGCCAGGGTTATCGAGACCGCCTTGCTGAATCGGTCTACGAACAAGTCGGCCTCTTCGGTACTCCTCACCGCCATATCACATCGAAAGGGTCCTCGTCCCAACTGCCGCACTTCCTGATTCACCCCTAATCCTCGCAGCGTCTCTTCGTTCTCCTCTGCAGAGGCGAACGTGATCGTTCGACCGAGGGGAAGGTCCGAGGCGAATTCTTCGTAGGTCAATTGAAGCTCCGAGGTGTTGATCGGGAGGTGCGAAGCAACATTCATGTAACAATGCACCTCTTGACGCAATGTGGATAGACGGAGTGGTGAATTACAAGCGATATTGTCGGGCATCTACTGAGTGCAACCTTCAGAACCCAGGTCACACCCGCCCTCTACCTGACCGCGAACGTGATACAACGGCGAATCACAGGTGGGGCCGATGACGACGCAGCAGCGCGCGTACACGGCGCCGATCTGGTATACGCCGTGAGCGTCAGTGAACCGAAAAGTGAATCGAAAAGAACAACTACCGTGGCCATAACCAACCATGAGGATGAACCAATGCAAAATGCGTTTCGGATTCTGATTTCGACCGCTGTGGTGTTGACGGCCGTCTCCACTGTAGCGATCGCACAAGAGACTATACCGCCCGAGGCGGCTCTGGCCGCTGCCTACCAGGGCAAGTCATTCTCCCCGTACGCCAACCGGGGCTTCCCGAGCCGGCCCTACTGGGGAGACACGCATTTGCATACAGGCCTCTCGCTCGACGCCGGCGTGTTCGGTGCGCGGCTGGATCCGCGGGACGCCCACCGATTCGCCCGCGGCGAGGAGCTCACCTCCTCGACCGGGATTCCGGTGCGGCTCTCGCGCCCCCTCGACTGGCTGGTGGTCGCGGACCACTCCGACCAGATGGGCTTTGCCCTCGACCTGGCCGCCGGCAAGCAGCACCTGCTCGCGGAGGAGAAGGGCCGCGAGTGGTACGACATGATGCAGAGCGGCCAAGGGACCCGAGCCGCTCTGGACATCATCGGGCTGTTCGCGTCCGGTCGCTTCCCGCCGGAAGTCGCCCGCCATTACCTCCCTGGCGCCCCGCCGTACCGCGCCACCTGGGAGCGGATCGTCAACGCGGCCGAGGAGTACAACGAGCCCGGGCGCTACACTGCGTTCATTGGCTACGAGTGGACCTCGCTCGTGGCGTCCAACAATCTGCACCGGGTGGTGATCTATCGCGACGACGCCGACCGGGCTCTCCGGACGGTACCGTACACCACCTACCCTCCGCAGGGGAGCCCGAACCCTCGCGACTTGTGGAACTGGCTCGAGAACTACGAGGAGCAAACCGGCGGCGACGTACTGGCCCTGGCCCACAACGGCAACATGTCGAACGGCATCATGTTCCCGCTCGAGGCGCAATATGACGGCGTCGCGATCGACCGGGACTACGTGACCCAGCGGGCCCGCTGGGAGCCCCTCTATGAGGTCACGCAAATCAAGGGAGACGGCGAGGCGCACCCGTTCCTCTCGCCCAACGACGAGTTCGCCGACTACGAGACCTGGGACTTCGGCAACTTCCCTGGGGAGCAGATCCCCGCGGAGGCCAAGCGGAACGAGATGTTGGCCGGTGAATACGCACGCGCGGCGCTCCAGCGCGGTCTGGAGCTCCAGCGCCTGTTGGGCACCAACCCCTACAAGTTCGGCATGGTGGGCTCCACCGACAGCCACACCGGACTGGCCACCGCCCAGGAAGACAACTTCTTCGGCAAGCACTCCGGTGCCGAGCCCAAGCCGGAGCGCATGGAGCATCCCTTCATGGCGAAAGCGAACGGCGAGGTGGTAATGGCGGGTTGGGGCGTGGTGGCCTCGGGCTTGGCCGCCGTATGGGCGACGGACAACACCCGCGAAGCGCTCTTCGACGCCATGGAGCGCAAGGAGGTCTACGCCACCACCGGGAGTCGGATGGCGGTGCGCTTCTTTGGCGGCTGGGACTTCACTGACGAAGACGTCGCCAGTCGCACCCCAGCGTTCCACGGCTACTCCAAGGGCGTGCCCATGGGTAGCGATCTGCAACCCAGAACTGGGAACCGGGCGCCGAGCTTCATGGTGTACGCGCTGCGAGATCCGATCGGCGGCAACCTGGATCGCGTTCAGATCATCAAGGGGTGGATAGACGCGAGCGGCGAGACGCACGAGAGGGTGTACGACGTTGCCGTCTCGGATGGCCGCACGATCGGTGCGGATGGACGCGCGCGGACGCCGGTCGGCAACACCGTCGACGCGAGGACCGCCAACTTCACCAACACCATCGGAGACTCGGAGCTGGCCGCGGTCTGGACCGATCCGGACTTCGATCCACAACAGCAGGCGTTCTACTACACGCGCGTCATCGAGATTCCGACGCCGCGCTGGTCCACGATCGAAGCCTTCCGCTTCGGAATTCCGATCCCGGAGGGGGCGCCGGTTTCAACGCAGGAACGCGCGTACACGTCGCCGATCTGGTACACGCCGTAAGGTCGAGAGAACCGATTAGGTGACCCTGGTCGATCGACACGCACGACGGAGAGCGGCCACCAGGGTCGGGATCCTTGTCGCCTGCGTGTGCGCGGGGACCGCATCGTGTCGGCCGCCGATCTCCGAGGACAGCCCCCTCGGCGCCAGGGTCGCCCTCACTGGAGCGGGTGCGTCGTTTCCGGCGCTCCTCTATCAGAGCTGGGCGATTTCTCTCTATCGAGAGATGCCGGAGCTGCGCATCAACTACCAGTCGATGGGAAGCGGGGCAGGGGTGAAGCAGCTCATCAACGGCGTGGTCGACTTCGGGGCCAGCGACGTGGCGATGACGCCCGACGAGGTCGCGCAAACGAAGGACGGCGCGTTGCTGCTGCCGATGACCGCGGGCGCAGTGGTGTTGGCCTACAACCTGCCCGATCTCACGGCACCGCTACGAATGTCTCGGCAAACCTATGCCGATATTTTCCTCGGCAAGACGACCCACTGGCGCGATTCCGCCGTCGCGGCCGACAACCCTGAGGCAACGTTGCCGGACTTGCCTATCGTCGTAGTCCATCGGGCAGACGGTAGCGGAACCACCGCCGTACTGACGGCCCACCTGGCCGCCATCAACCCGGAATGGAACGACGCCGTCGGCGTGGGCAAGAGCGTCGAGTGGCCGCGCACCGGAACGTTCATCGGAAGCAAGGGCAACGAAGGCGCCACCGTGCAGATCATGCAAATGCCTGGCGCCCTTGGCTACCTCGACTACAGCTACGCCGCGAACAACGACCTCGCGATGGCGACGCTCGAGAACAAAGCAGGGCGGTTCATTCCACCCACCCACGAGAGCACCGCGGCCGGCCTGGGGTCGGCTCCATTGCCCCCGGACTTTCGACTCTTTATCACCGACCCCGACGGCGCCGGCTCGTACCCCATCGTGACGTACACCTGGTTGCTTGCTTACGGCCGATACGAAGACCCCCTCGCGGCCAAGGCGATGGAGATTTTCATCGAGTACGGCCTCACCAAGGGCCAGGACGTGGCACCCGCGCTCGGGTACGCCCCGCTACCGCAGGCGGTTCGCGAGCGGGTCGCCGCCGCCGCTGATGCCATCAGCCCCGACTACACGATCACGTTGCCGCCCGAGGGGAACAGGTGATCGCCGTCGCGACCCGCACGAGGCAACGCTCGGCGGCCGAGAAACGTCTCGACCGCGCGTTGGCGCTGGCGACTCGCGTGTCGGCAGGGGCGGTGTGGGCCGTGTTGTTCGTCATGGCGTTGACCGTCGCGTACTTCGCGCTGCCCGCCATCCGGGAGTTCGGTGTGGGCTTCTTGACCTCGACCGCGTGGAACCCCGCCGCCGGACGCGAGGTCTACGGCGCCTTGCCGATGATCTACGGCACCGTGGTCAGTTCCACCATCGCGCTCTTGATCGCGGTGCCGTTGGGGTTGGGCAGCGCCATTTTTCTCAACGAAGATTTCCTTCCCGAGCGCATACGACACGTACTCATCTCTCTGCTCGAATTGTTGGCTGCCATCCCGAGCGTGATCTACGGCTTGTGGGGCATTTTCGTGGTCATCCCGATTCTGAAGGACGTTGGGAACTGGCTGCACAACGAGCTGGGGTTTATCCCGCTGTTCGGCACGGCCTCGGTTGGTCCGGGCATGTTGCCGGCGGCAGTGGTGCTGTCGATCATGATCCTGCCCATCACGACGTCCCTCTCGCGCAGTTCCCTGGCCGCGGTTCCCTCGGACATGAGAGAAGCGGCGTTGGGCCTAGGTGCCACCCGGTGGGAAGCCAACTTCCGCGTCCTGATACCCGCGGCCTTCTCGGGCATCGCGGGAGGCGTGCTGTTGGCACTCGGCCGGGCGATGGGCGAGACGATGGCGACGACCATGATTATCGGGAACTCCAACGAACTCAGTTTCTCACTACTCGCGCCCGGCAACACGCTCGCCTCTCTGCTTGCCAATCAGTTCGGCGAGGCCACTGGTCTCCAGGTCTCGTCGCTGATGTATGCGGCGCTGGTGTTGATGCTCATGACGGTGTTCGTCAACATCCTGGCCCACGTGGTTGTCGAAAGCGTACGACGCAGGAATCGGTGACGATGTCTCCGACGACGAACTCGTCCTCGATGGCCACGCCCTGGCACCATCCCCGCAACCTGCGGAACGGGGCCATGACGTTCGTGGTCGGCGCCTGCCTCGTGGCGGCACTGATCCCGCTGCTCTGGTTGCTCACGTTCGTCACGGTGCGAGGGATCGGTCGCTTCGACCTCGCGCTGTTCACGCAATTGGCGCCAGCACCAGGAACGGCAGGGGGTGGGTTGGCCAACGCGCTACTCGGTACCGGCATGGTCCTCGCCGTCGCCGTGGCGATTGCGGTTCCGTTTGGTGTACTGGGGGCCATCTACCTGTCCGAGTTTGGCCGTGAGAGCTTCTGGGCGCGGCGCGTGCGGTTTGCCACCAACACCCTCAATGGTGTGCCGTCGATTATCTCGGGGCTCTTTATCTACGGTTTGCTCGTTCGATCCGGACTGACGGGCTATTCGGCCATCGCCGGCGGGTGCGCGTTGGCGGTGCTGATGCTTCCTACCATCGTGCGGACGGCCGAGGAGGCATTACGGCTCGTGCCCCAAGATCTCCGCTGGGCGTCGCTCGGAGCAGGGGCCTCGGAGTACCATACGGTTGTCGGGGTCGTGCTTCCCGCGGCCGCACCCGCCATCGTCACCGGAATCACGCTCTCCATTGCCCGCGCCGCCGGGGAGACGGCGCCGCTCATTTTCACCGCGCTGTTCACTCCGTTTTGGGCGGAGACGTTCCGCGAACCCGTTGCCACTCTGTCCGTGTTGGTCTACAACTTTTCGAGCGTTCCCTTCGGCCCGCAGCAAGATTTGGCGTGGGCGGCCGCGCTCATACTCATCCTCTTGGTTCTCGTCACCAACCTGCTGGCGACCCTCTTTATCCGCCGAGGGCGCCAATGAACACGTCGAAGCCTGTGACCACCCTGAGCGCACGGGACCTCCACATCCATTACGGAAGTCATCTGGCGGTGCGAAGCGTATCGCTCGACATTGCCGCGACCCACATCACCGCGTTCATCGGTCCCTCCGGTTGTGGCAAGAGCTCGGTCCTACGGTGCTTCAACCGGCTCAACGATCTGATTCCGAGCTTCCGACTCGAAGGAGAGGTGGCCTTCGAAGGTCAAGATCTGTACGCCCGACAGATAGATCCGATCGAGGTGCGACGACGCATCGGCATGGTCTTTCAGAAAGCCAACCCCTTTCCGAAATCCATCTTCGCCAACGTGGCATTCGGCGCCAAGGTGACCAAGTACACCGGCAACGTGGAGGAACTAGTCGAAAGTTGTCTGCGACGAGCCGCGTTGTGGGATGAGGTCAAGGACAAGCTCCACGAAAGCGGGATGTCGTTGTCGGGAGGCCAGCGCCAACGCCTGTGTATCGCGCGCACGCTGGCGGCCGAGCCCGAGGTGATCCTGATGGACGAGCCGTGTTCCGCGCTGGACCCGCGAGCCACACGGAAGATCGAAGAGCTGATGTTCTCGCTCAAGGAGAACTACACGATCGTCATCGTGACCCACAACCTGTCGCAAGCCAAACGGGTGGCCGACTACACCGCCTTCCTCAATACGGAAGAAACCGACGCCGGTGCAATGGTCGGCTACTTGGCGGAGTTCGGCGAAACGAAATCCATTTTCGAATCCCCACAGCACGAGGTCACCGAGCACTTCGTGACCGGGCGGTTCGGGTAAGGTCTCGTATGAGCGATGAACATTCGAGACTGCCGCCGCATCGACTCTGGCAGCCCACCACCGCCAAGTGGTTCTTTGTGGTCTTCGGTTTCTCGCTCGCCTACGCAGTGGTCCGCTATCACCTCGCCGGCGATGTCGAGTGGCGGCACTTTCCGCTCTTCATTCTCAACAAGGCCACGTCGCTCGCGGCCGTCTTTTTCGTGGCGGGCTCGTATCTGATCGGAAAGATCATCCGCTGGCACGATCACGACAAAGCGCTGCGGTTGGTGGTGATCAAGTTCTGCGGCCTGATGGGATTCTTTCTGGCCGCGGTGCACGCATTCTTCTCGCTTGGCCTGCTTTCCCCGGCCTACTACGCCAAGTATTTCGACGCCGTCGGGCAACTGAATCTCGAGGGCGAGATCGCAATCAGCGTCGGTGTGCTGGCGCTATTCTGCCTGCTGGGGCCGTCGGTGACGACGCTGCCGATGATGCCCAAGGCCATCGGGGGCGTGCGCTGGAAGCGGAACCAGCGACTCGGCTACGTGGCGCTGGCCTTCGTTGTTGTCCACCTGGTGGTCCTCGGTTGGAGGGGCTGGTTGGCGCCCGAAGACTGGCACGGCGGGATACCGCCCGTGAGCTTGGTCGCCGTCCTCGTAGCGCTGGTGCCACTGGTGGTCAAGCGCAAGGTGGAACACGACAAGGCGGAGCGGCTTGCCGCATCGAGGCTCGAACAGGATACGGGCGACTAAAGGAGAAGCTGATGAGCAATGTGCTTTCCCAAAGGCTGATCACTGCCACGATCACGGTGTTATCGCTGGCAGCGTGTGCCCGCACGGACACCGCTTCTGATGAACACGGTGGTACCCATTGGGGTTACGAGTCCGACAACGGGCCAGCCCGGTGGGGCGCCATGAATGCCGCGTGGGCGATGTGTGCCGACGGGCTCGAGCAGTCGCCAATCGATCTTGCGAACGCCACGACCGATGCGATGCCTGCCCTGGCGCTTCACCTCCCGAGCGGTCAGGAAGTGGCGGTGTTGAACCAGGCGGGCGTCATTGGGGCGCTCGACAACGGGCATACCATACAGATCAATGCGAAGACCGGCGAGACGTTGACCGTCGGCGACAAGACGTACGCCCTCGTGCAGTTCCACTTCCATGCCCCGAGCGAGCACACCGTCGATGGCGAGCACTCTCCGATGGAGATGCACTTCGTGCATCAGTCGGAGGACGGTGCGCTCACCGTCGTGGGCGTGTTGATCGAAGAGGGCGCAGCGAACCCCGGCATCGCGCCGCTATGGGCGCAGCTCGCCGCTGCCCCCGGAAGCGAGACGACAGTTCGGATTCCGGCTGAGTTCGCCGATCACATCTTTCCCGACGACGCTGTCGGCGCCTACCACTACCGTGGTTCGCTGACGACCCCGCCATGTAGCCAGGGCGTGAATTGGTACATAAGGAAAACGCCGACGCAGTTTTCGCAGGAGCAGATCGCCGAGTTCACGGCAGTCTACGACCACAACAATCGCCCGGTGCAGGCGCTCAACACCCGCACGTTGTACCTGGACGAGAACCCAACCGTGACCATCCGATGACGCGGCGTCGGTTGAACCGAGCGGGTTTCGCGCGATTGCCACCCACAAGTACTCACAGTGAAGGATTCAACATGAGCAACGATAGGAACCGAGAGACTAGGTCCGCTGCCTCCTACGCACTCGCGGTGCTCGCTGTCTTCGCACTACTCGTGGGGGCGGGCACGAACGCTGTGGCACAGGAGCAGATGTCCGAGGAACAGGCGTCGCAGGCACAAGCCAACAACCCGCTAGCGAGCGCCTACGCGCTCAACTTCCAGAACTACTACGTCCCGTCGCTCTACGGTGTACCGGACCAGAGCGTGAACACGTTTTGGATTCGGGGTGCGATTCCCGTCGGACGAACGCTGACCCGGGCCTCGCTCCCCCTGGCCACGCGCCCGTCATCGGCCACCGGTGCGCAAGCGGGGCTCGGGGACTTCAACATTTTCACTGCCTACCTGTTCGTATCGAATCCCACGACCAGCGTCGGGGTCGGACCGCTCCTTGTCGCTCCCACCGCCACGGATGACTTGCTCGGACAGGGAAAGTGGCAAGCCGGGTTGGCGGCCGTCCTATTCAAGGCGACGCGGGTATTCCAGGCGGTCGCCCTGGTCACGTGGCAGGGATCGTTTGCGGGTGACGACGCCCGGCCGGGCACGAGCTTGCTTGCGGTGCAACCGGTTGGGGTCTGGCAGCTCGGCGGCGGTACCTACTTGCGATCGAGCGGTATCTGGGCGTTCGACCTCAAGTCCGGTGACTATGCCGTGCCGTTTGGGCTCGGCATCGGACAGGTGGTGAAGGCCGGCAGCGTCATCTACAACGTCTTCCTGGAGCCACAGTTCACGATTCTCCACGAGGGCACGGGACAGCCGAAGGTGCAGCTGTTCTTTGGCCTCAATCTCCAATTCCCGAAAGGCTGAGGTCTTCCCCAATGAAAGGAGGCGCATGATGTTCGCGACCCTGCTGAGGTCTTGCCCGCTCGTGGTTCTCGCCACCACCTGCTGGACCCTCACTGCACACGCCCAATTCAACGGCCACAACGGCCTGGGTGATTACGGCTTGAGGTCAGCGAGCCAGCCGGACCCAGGTTTTTATGCTTCGGCCTACTACTATCACTACGGCAGCGACAAGATCCGCAATCAGAACGGCGATCTCGTGACCCTCTCGCCGACAGAGCGTGGAAGTATCGCCGTGAATGCGCTCGCCGGGTTCTTCTACTACGTGAGCGACGCGAAGATTCTCGGCGCCAACTATGGTGCGATAGCCGCCGTGCCTTTCGCCAACGCCACGCTCGCTGTGCCGATCCTCGGGTTCGAGGAACCCGCCGGAGTGGGCTTGGGCGACGTGTACGTGGTGCCGATCAACCTCGGATGGCACACGACGCGGGCCGATTTCGCGGCCGGAGTGGGGGTATTTGTGCCCACCGGGAGGTACGACGTGGACGCCAATGACAACATCGGCTTGGGTATGTGGTCCTTCGAGCTATACGGTGGGGCCACGGTGTATTTCGACGAAGCAAAGAGTTGGCATGTCGCGACAACGGCCTTTTACGAAACCCATACCGACAAGAAAGACACCGACATACGCGTTGGCGACCTCCTGTCACTGGAGGGTGGATTTGGGAAGTCGTTTCTCGAGGGCGCCCTCAGCGTTGGCGCGGCCTACTACGCCCAATGGAAGATCTCGAGTGACAATTTGGGGCTTGGTGTCCAGCCTCCCGGCGGACCATTGATCGGCAAGCACCGGGTTTTCGCGGCCGGCCCGGAGGTCACGGTTCCCATCCCGATCGGCAACAAGCTCATTGCGTTCATCACCGCGCGGTACTTCTGGGAGTTTGGGGCGAAGACCAAAAGCGAGGGAAACGCCTTGGCCATCATGGCGACATTCCCAATCCCAAGCATACCGATCGAACGATGAGCCGATTCTCGTACCGTCTCGTTGCGGGCTTGCTCCTCGCTCTTCCATCCTTTGCGGTTGCCCAGGACGCCGGCCAACCGAACATCGTCCTCGTCTACATGGACAACTTCGGTTGGGGTGAACCTGGGTTCAACGGGGGTGGGATCGTTCGAGGGGCGCCGACGCCACGCCTCGATGCCCTGGCGAACGAGGGCCTTCGACTGACGAACTTCAACGTTGAAGTTCAATGCACTCCCTCCCGCTCGTCCCTCATGACCGGTCGCTATGCCATTCGGAGCGGCAACAGCACGATTCCGCTTGGCGGCGGCGTGTACGGCCTCGTCCAGTGGGAAGTCACCATGGCCGAAATGTTGTCGGACGCCGGCTATGCCACGGCCATGTTCGGCAAATGGCACCTGGGCCACACGGATGAGCTCGAGGGCTACGCGGAGAGCGGGGTACAAGGAGCGTTCGTGTTGGAGGCGAGGAAGGGAGAGACGCCACGGCAAGTGCGCCCCTGGAATCTGGAGTACCGTCCCTTGATCGACGAGGAGTTGACCAAGAGATCGATCGACTTCATGCGGCGCCAGGCCGAAAGCGCTACGCCATTCTTCCTGTTCCTTCCGTACACCGCGACCCATTATCCAACGATTCCGCATCCCGACTTTCGGGGCACAACCGGCAACGGGCGTTGGGCCGACATGCTCGCGCAGATCGACCACTATAATGGAATGCTGCTCGACGCGGTGGATGAGCTGGGGATTCGCGACAACACCATCTTCATCTTCACAGCGGACAACGGGCCCGAGGCGTTTCCGTTGGGCGCCAACACCGGCGCGGTCGAGACTCCTATTCCTGGTTCGGCCGGCCCGTGGCGCGGCACATTGTTCACCGGCTTCGAAGGAGCCCTGCGCGTTCCGTTCGTCGTCCGTTGGCCGGGCCAGATTCCGGCAGGCAGCATGAGCGATGAGGTCGTCCACGAAATGGATCTCTTCCCCACCCTCGCTCGAATCGCCGGTGGGAGAGTGCCGGACGACCGGGTCATCGACGGCGTGGACCAGACCGATTTTTTCCTTGGCAGGCAGACCAACTCCAACCGTGACGGGATCATCGTGTACATGGCACCGACCCCGGCGAGACGCAGAACATGCTGTTCCCACATACGTGGGTGCCGCAGGCGGCGCTGGGACAGCTGGGCCAGCATGTAGCCTCACTCCGAGCGAATCCGCCGATCGCGCCCGGGACGCCTGACCCATATCAGCCGCCAGGAGGTGGTCGGTGAACTGGGAAACACGCCGGATGCCGGGCCCGAGTTGCCGGAACGGATAGCAGATCGATGATCGTCCAGTGCATCGAAATCGATGACGGATTGGAGTTGGCGCCGATCGATACGGAGGCCGCAGTGCAAGCCGTGCAGAATCCCGACGCGAGAATTTGGATCGACTTGCAGGCGGGCAAAACCGGTGAACTCGAAGCGTGGCTTGACCGACTGGCTATCGGGGGCTTGTGCCGGCGGCTCTGTCTCGAAGCACGGGATCGTCCCGGGTTCTACCCGTTCAAGAGGGAGATCTTGCTCGTGATGCCAGTCCTGGCCGACGGGGAGATCTCCGGTGGTGTGGATCACATCGTGCTCCTCTGTCGGGAGAACTTGCTGCTCACGGTGCACGGTGTGCCTCTGCAACGATTTGCCGGCGTGGAGGATTCAGAGTCTTGGCTCTCCGAGCGCAGCATTGCAGCGCTCGTCTCGGCCTTGCTGGTCGATGCGTCACTGGTCTTTGTGCGGCGCACTGCCGACCTGCGAAACTCAATTCTGGCCCTGGAGCAGCAGGTCGACCGCGAGCCCGAATCGGTCGAGGCGGACGACCTCCTGGACAGACGGGCTGAGGTGCTGGCGCTGGGAGCGGTGGTCGGCGATCAACTGCCGTCGCTAGAGTCGCTGAGCGCGATCGACAAGCCCTTCTTCCAACTCGAGGTGGCGGGGGAATACGTGACCTGTGCGCTGGTCAATCTGCGGGCGGCGGACGGGGCCCTGAACTGGATGGATCAGCGTATCGGTGCGCTACACTCCGCCCTGCAGATGTACTCGCAGAGCAAGACAAACCGCCGGCTCGGGATGCTCACGATTCTGTCGGCGATCTTCATGCCCATGACGCTCGTAGCTGGGATCTGGGGCATGAACTTCGTGAACATGCCCGAGCTGGACTATCGCTTCGGCTATCCGATGGCGCTGGGCGTCATCGCCGTGATTGGATCGGCGATGTTCGTCTTCTTCCGCCGAAGCGGCTGGTTCGACTAGAAACGACTCATGCGTGAGAATCTGATTGTGGATTGCTTGACGATGGTATCAGCCGCCCGGTACCGACTCCATTAACCGTGTGGATCACGCGACAACCCCATGCTCCGTGCTACTTCGTTTTCTGTGACCACCATCGGGTGGTTGCTGTGCATGTGCTCTGGGGCGGTCGCACAAGAGGGGGAGGGAGGGGTGAGCGAGCAGCTCTGG
>JBDHLU010000071.1:0-18021 GCA_039656555.1 Gemmatimonadota bacterium
GTCTGTAGACTGATGTCCGCTGTGTCCAACTCGTAGGCGTGGAACACAAAATCTCCCAGAACTCCGAGGGACACCACGCCGCTACTGCGAATGTATGTCTCGGGCCAATCCGGAACGAGTGAGTCCCGGAAGGTCACGTCCACATCGAGCGTCAACGAATCGCGTCGCCCATCGGTGACCACCAGCCCGGTCACGCGACCAGCCACCGGAAGCGTATCGAGCAGACCTCTGACATACTCGAGGTCGAACCGCTGCAACGTCAGATTGGTTTGACGTTGCGACCACATGTCACCAGGACCGAACTGCATGCCGAGATGACCAACCACGCTCCCACCCCCACCGCGACCAGAGAGCTGCATCTCAGCGTCCATGACCAGAACGTCTTCGGACAGCGATCGTATCGTAACGTTGGCATTCCCGTCGAGCCCGCGCGGGATCTCACGGACGAGCCCCGCAAGGTCGGTCGTGAATATCTGTTCCGCATCGATCTGGAGGTTGAATTGCAGGGGCCCCGTGGGCCAGAACAATGTTCCGCTGGCCCGGCCTTCCGTTTCTGGTAGCGCCGCGGCATCCAGGTCGAAGGTGATGCTGTCACTCCAGACCTCTGCCGACCCCGATGCGTCGACGAGTTGGAAGCCCGGATCGTTAACGACGGCTGCGAGGGAAGCAATGTCGATGGCAATCGGGTCTTCCCCAGGTACCGGCGAGAGTAACCGCACGTGCGGGAAGAGCGCGTTCAATTCTTCAATGCGCCGAACGCGATAATACCCGGTCTCGCGCCGTTCTCCTTCGACCACACCGGAATCGTCGACGTCTGCGGGCGTTCGGATCGTTACGGTGGCGTTGATGATGCGCACGTCGCGGAAGGCGAGGTACGGCTTGGCCGGTTCGCCGACGACTGGCGGCGCTAGGGTGTCACCCGCGAAGATGATGTCGACGTTGAAGGGGCCGCCTCGCTCCACCTGAATGAGGTTCACGACCAAATCTGTGATGGTGAGCTCACCGAGCACGAATCGTCGGGATAGCAGCGTGCCGAGACTGTAGTTGAGTTGCAGGTGGGGCACGGTCAGGAAGGGCAGGCCGTCGGCGTCGAGGATTTGCGCATTCCATACTTCGAGCCCGGCCAAGAACGAGCCCCCAACCGAATCGGTTTGCAGCGAACCTTGAATGGCGTCGCTGATGGCTGACCGGGCCGATTGCACAACGACGCGCCGCCCCGCGCTCGTCTTAAGGGCCGCGGCGGTTACACCTAACACCGTCGAACCGAACCACACGAGCGCGAGCACACCGAATTTCAGGACTCGCTTCATGTCAGAACGCCTGACCGATGGAGATGTGGATCCGGAACGGCCCTAAGAACCCCTTCTCCGGCTGGAAACGGTCGCCTGGTGGAGGAACGGGCGTCAATTCATCCCCTTCCTCGAAGTACAACTGGCCAGGCTGCGGCGAGAACACGTTGAGCGCCACGTCGAACCGGACGGGTCCGAGTGGCGACCCGATGCGCATGCCAACTCCGGGAGTGATCCGATAGGTATCCAGAAATCTCGACGGGCTGGTGGTTCCGAAGGCATCAAAGTTGAATACCGCACCCGCATCGAGGAACACGGCAGCCATGAGACTACTCGTGGGACCGCCGACCGGTAACCTGTATTCGAGGTTGCCGAGTAACATTCCGTTTCCACCGATTGGCGAAGCACGGAACAACGTGTCGCCTGGAACCGTGGTCGTGTCGGCAACGTACACGATCGGCCCCAATTCATTCTGGGCAAGGCCACGTACCGTTGTTGCGCCCCCGGCGTAGAACCTTTCTTCGGGCGGCGCGTACCGGCTGGTCACACCATCGATCACGACTTCTGGTGCCCAGAGCGCCCCTGCGCGCACGCGCCAAGACAAGGTGCGATCCCTGCCCACTTGTTGGTACGACGCGTACTCCACGATCCCCTTCAGAAAAGTGCTCAGACTATCAGATCCGATGAGTGGGCTGGCTAACGAGAGTTGGGCACTCCAGAAGCTTCCCCGCGTCGGATCGAGAATGGAATTCCGATCCTCGCGGACCATGGTCAAGGTGATCTTGGATGTCGTGCGCGGGGAATTGAATACGGTATCGGTTGCGACGCACTGATTCAGAAACTGGCACTGGGTTGCTGGGTCGGCAATCGTGCGACCGCGAGCAAGGGAATACGCAATAGAAATTGGAATGTTGATCGCAACCTGTTGCGTAATGACGACCTCGCCACCGATCGCGTCGCGGCGGTATGCCTGGAACTCGCTCACCCGCTCGGCGAACACCGAGAACGTTCCGCTGGTCCGCCTCGACAGGAATGCCGGTTGGTAGATGTTGGCGATCAGGTTGTAGTTCAACGTCAGCAACGAATCCTTGTCGTTCCGGAGTGGCCGACAGATCAGCCGTTCTTGCAGGTTGAGGGGACCGCCAACGCCGATCCGAGACACGCGACTCGAGAGAGACAGACGGCGTCCGGACCCCCCAAAATTGTTGAGCGTCCACTGCCCGAGGGCACGAAAGCAGTCGGTCGTTCCGTACCCGGCCCCGAGACGGAGGCGCCGCAGCTCCCCTTCGGAAAGACGGGCACGCACCGTAACCAACGAATCGTCGGGCGGGAGAGAATCGACAAGAGAGAGACTCGCCCGATTGTATACCCCCAGCCGGAACAGCAAGATCTGGCTATCGTAGAGCCGACGTTCGTCAAACACTTGACCCGGTTCGATGGAGATGAGGCCGCGGACCACATCGGGCAAGATCTCATCGGCACCAATCACCTCGATTTCCCCAATGCGAACCGGGATGGACGGATCGACGTCGAGCGTCACGGTTGCAACACGATTGGGTCGGTCTTCCCGGAAGTTGGTGAAGACCTCGGCGAACGGGTGACCAACGTTCCCCAGCTGCAGGAGGATCGAGTCAATCGAAGCTTGGAAGAGTCGCCGGTTGAAGGGGTCACCGACCTGGAGTGGCAGCGTTCGTTCTAGTTCGTCGACGTCGAGGAGCGAATCGACCCCGAGCACCGTCAGTTCAGTCAGGACTACGGGGCGCCCCTCGTCGATCACGAACGTGATCCGGACATCTCCGTTCGAGCGATCGACGATGGTGTCGACCACTGCCTCAAAGAAACCGCTCTGGAAATACAACGCCTGCACCCGAAGTAGGTCCGTGCGCAACTGCCGCTCGTCCAGATACCGTGGTTCTCCAAACGGCATCCAGCGCAGATACCAATGGCGTTGGAATGCTGACGATTGTGTGTTGCGAATGGATATCCGGAGCAGCCGATCGTCGATCGACTCGTTGCCGACAAACGTGATGCCACGGATGACGGGACGGGTATCCTCGATCTCTTGCGCCGTCACCACGCGACAGGGGAAAGCAAGCGCGGCAACGACGAGAATCTGGAAGCGAAACCTCGTCGCCAAGGCGAGGCCTAACCTCGCAGCGCCGCTAATACGTCCTCCACGTCAGTGAATTTGACCCGAGGTCGCCCGGTCTCCTCACCTGCTTTGGTTTCCAGGGCGTCGATCTTGTGCCAATCGTCATAGCTGATGAAATCCGGTTGCGCTGCGCGAACGGTCTCCGCCACATCGTCACGCCCAGACGCTTTCGGATCGAGCACGGTACCACTGGCAACATCCTCCAACATCCGGTTCACGGTCTCCGCGGAATCCGGCTTGTTCGTGCCGATCACCCCTGTGGGCCCCCGCTTGATCCATCCAGCCACGTATACGCCGGGCACTGGATTGCCGTCATTCAGCACCCGTCCCTCATCATTGGGAATCGTTCCACTCCACTCGTCAAACGGCAAGCCATCCAATGGAACACCACGATACCCAATGGAGCGGAACACCAGATCGACCGGAAGGTCTTCGAATTCGTCGGTAGCCACCGGCTTCAACGCACCACCATCACGCTCTTCCAACCTATTCCGCACGAGCCGGATCCCCGCGACCCGACCACCCTGACCGAGTATCTCCACTGGAGACACCAAGAAGCGTATCGCCAGACGCGCCCGCTTGCCGATGGGGTCGCGGCCAGCAAACTGTTCCAGGATTTCCATTCTCTTTGCCAGAGCGCGGTCGTCGCTTGCTTCGAGCGCGTTCGCAGACAGCGGATCGAGCATCATGTCTTCGTGTCGAACAACGATATCGGCGCCGTCGAGCTCACCCAATTCCCTGAGTTCCGTATTCGTAAACGCCGCCTGCACCGGACCACGCCGGCCGAGCATCCACACCTCCTCTACCTGACTCTCGGCGAGCGCCGCAAGGGCGTAATCCGCAATGTCCGTGGCTTGCAACTCGGCTTCCGTGCGACAGAGTATGCGAGCGACATCGACTGCGACATTCCCGACGCCGATGATGGCCACCCGCCTTGCCGAAAGATCGAACGAACTCTCCCGGAAATCCGGATGCCCGTTGTACCACGCAACAAACTCGGTCGCCGAATGACTGCCCTCGAGGTCGTCACCCGGAATTCCCAAGGGCCGGTCGGTCTGCGCGCCCGTCGCATAGCAGATCTGGTGGTAGTGGCGCATGAGATCGCTCAGCGAAACATGGGTCCCAACATGCACGTTCCCGAAAAACCGGAAACGTTCGTCCGAGGCAAGTCGTTCATAGACCCTGGTTACACTCTTGATCTTCGGATGATCAGGCGCCACGCCAAACCGAACCAACCCAAACGGCACGGGAAGCCGCTCGAACATGTCGATCTCGACCGTGACGTCCTTTTGTTTGAAAAAACGCTCTACCACGTAGAACGCCGCGGGGCCAGAACCGACGACGGCGACGCGTAACGGACGATCTGGGCTTCCCAAGACACCCACGGTAGCAATTCTCCGAGCGAGATGGCCCGTAAAGATATCGCGTCCGTTCATCGTTGCCTGACCTCTGAGGCACCCGTAGCTTCCCGATCGTGAAGATCTACACCCGTACTGGAGATGAGGGCGACACTGGCCTGTTCGGCGGCTCGCGCGTTTCGAAGTCGGATCCCCGCGTTGCGGCCTACGGGGAGATCGATGAGTTGAACGCCGTCATTGGGTTGGTCCTGGCCGTCGATCCGCATGATTGGGAGCGAGCGACCCTGGTTGCCATCCAGCGCGACCTCTTTGGGATCGGAGCCCAGCTGGCGAGCCCGAACCCGGAAAAGGTGCTGAAATCTCTAGCTAAGGCTGAGATTCCCGCCGAGCGGATCGACGCACTGGAAGCAGAGATCGACCGGGCCGACGAACGACTCGACCCCCTGAAGGCCTTCGTGCTGCCGGGCGGCTCGATGAAGGCGGCCCATCTACACCACGCCCGGACGGTCTGCCGCCGTGCCGAACGCCTAGTCGTCGGCCTCGAAACAGTGCCCCAGGTGATCGTCATATACCTCAATCGCCTTTCGGATCTCTTGTTCACCCTCGCACGCTCAGCAAACGTGGAGGCGAACGTGCGAGAAGAGGAATGGTGACGTGACGGTCCACGAGTTCTTTCAACTGGATGTGTTCACGGCCGAACCACTCACCGGCAATGCCCTCGCCGTCTTTCCCCAGGCGGAGGGACTCGACACCAAGGACATGCAGCAGATCGCCCGGGAAATGAACCTGTCGGAAACCACGTTCGTACTCCCCTCGGACGTAGCAACACGCCGGGTGCGCATCTTCACCCCGACGGCAGAACTACCCCTCGCCGGGCACCCAACGATCGGCACCTGGTGGCTGCTCGCCGAACAAGCATTGATCGACCTTCCGGAGGTACCCGTGCACCGCGTCGAGCAAGAGACCGGCGCCGGAGTTCTTCCCGTAACCATCCATCTAGAAGACGGCCGGCCTACTCGAGTGGTCATGGTTCAGACACTGCCGGATTTTCTCACAATCGTCGACGACATCTCCGCCCTGGAAACCGTGTTGGGCGGGCGACCCGGGTCGATCGCCAACCATCCACCTCCACAAGTGGTCTCGACAGCTCTGCCTCAGCTCATGGTCCCCATTTCTTCGCTGGATGAGCTGGTAGCGCTCCCTTCGGGCGGGACCGGAGGCGAACTGGCAAGAGCGCTGCGAGCCATGGGCACCGACTGCGCAATGTGCTACTGGATGGAATCGGCTGGGGCAAGCAGCGTGGCGCGGTGTCGGATGTTCGCACCAGGCCTGGGCGTCCCCGAAGACCCGGCTACGGGGAGTGCCGCAGGCGCGTTAGGCGCGTACCTCGTGCGGAACCAAGTGGTAAACCCGGTAGACGGAACCGCCTCGATCGTGGTGCACCAAGGGGCCGAGATCGAAAGGCCTAGCGTCATGCACGTCGAGGTCGATGTGAGCGAGGACGAGGCGGTCACGGAGGTGCGGGTTGGAGGAACGGCGGTCACCGTCATCCGAGGAGAGCTCACACTCTGAAGGCGCACACCGTCCGGGTCGAGTTGGGCCCGCAATCCTATGACATCGTCCTAGGTGATGGCGTCTTGGCACAATTGCCGGACGTGCTTGCCGCGCACTGTCCCGCGCACTCGTACGCGATCATCTCAGATTCCGTAGTCGCCCCGCTCTGGGCAGAAAGCCTAGTCGATCTAGTAGCCCAGGTGGCGCCGGCCAAGGCCTATGCCTTTGCTGCGGGTGAGCAGAACAAGACGAGGGAATCGTGGCAGTCGCTCTCGGACCAGCTGCTCGCCGACCAACACGGTCGTGACTGCGCCATCGTGGCCCTCGGCGGCGGAGTCGTTGGCGATCTCGCTGGATTCGTGGCAGCGACCTTCCGCCGGGGTGTGCCATACATCCAGGTCCCGACATCGCTTCTCGCGATGATTGACTCGTCCATCGGTGGCAAGACCGGCGTGGACACACCCCTCGGCAAAAACCTGATTGGAGCCTTCCATCAGCCCAAAGCCGTGATCGCTGACATTCGGACACTGTCGACGCTGCCACCGGTTCAGCTGGCCGCGGGGACGGCCGAAGCGTTGAAACACGGCGCAATCAGTGATGAAACGTACTTCGAGACGATGGTGGATCAGAAAGACGCGATTCTGTCACTCGACGCCGACACACTGATCGCCACCGTGAGGCGATCGATGGAAATCAAAGCCGCCATCGTGGCTGAGGACGAAAGGGAAAGTGGTCGGCGGGCAATCCTCAATTTCGGACACACGATTGGGCATGCACTAGAGGCGACCCACGGCTACGAACTCCTGCACGGGGAGGCGGTCGCCATCGGCATGGTGGCAGAGGCAAAGCTTGGAGTGCTCGAAGGTGTCACCGAACCAGATGCCGTCGATCGCCTCCGTCATGCGCTGATGGAATTCTCCTTGCCAGTGAGCGTCGGGTCGAGCGTCACGCGGCACGACATCCAGCAATCGCTCCTCCAAGACA
This sequence comes from Gemmatimonadota bacterium, assembly GCA_039656555.1. Classification (GTDB taxonomy): domain Bacteria; phylum Gemmatimonadota; class Gemmatimonadetes; order Gemmatimonadales; family GWC2-71-9; genus CAMYLY01. The sequence goes on from JBDHLU010000071.1 coordinate 7,338, forward strand.
AGAAGAACCGGGGCGGGACTGTCAGGTTTGCACTCCTCGAGAGGCTCGGAGCGATGGCTTCGATTGGCCCTGACGAATGGACTCGTACAGTGTCCGAGGAGAACATCTCAAACGTGATTGCCGAAATCGTATCCCGCTAGACACCCCACAGAGTTCTCCACATAATTTCCACGGTCACGCGGTCTGTAAGTCCGTATGTTCCAATACCCTAAGGGGTTTTCGTTGATCTACAAAACCCACATTTTTTACACATGTGTTGGTAAATCGTAGAAGGTGGTGCCAGTCAATGATTTGTGATGTGGAAAACATGATTTTGTTGACCGTGCTACCAGATTCTCCTATATTCGCCCTCAATTAGGTCGGTCATTTTGGCGGGTGAGGTTACCCCGCCGTCTCAGTACATAGGCAACCCCTTCTGTTGACCTTCAAGAGGCCGGTGTATGACCCGACTGCGAGCGACAAAGACCAAAGCCTTTTTCCGTTCTTCCGCCTCCGGCGCATTTGATCAGTACCTGCAAGACATCCAGAAACTCTCATTGATTCCCGATCGGAATGAAGAGTGCCGGCTCGCGCGGCGTGCGCGAAAGGGCGATCGGGCGGCGGCCGAGCGGTTGGTGACGGCCAATCTGCGCTTCGTCATCTCGTACGTGAAGAAGTACCAGGGCCACGGGTTGGACTTGTCCGAGTTGGTGGCGATTGGCAACGAGGGCCTGCTCAAGGCGGTCAAGAAGTTCGATCCCGAGCAAGGGGTGAAGTTCATCTCGTATGCGGTGTGGTGGGTTAGGCAAGCGGTCCTCAAGGCGTTGGCCGAGCAAACCCGCAGCGTGCGCATTCCGCTCAACCAGAACAGCCACCTCATCAGGATGTCGCGAACCGAGACGTACCTTTCGCAAGAGCTGGGACGCGAGCCGACCGACAAGGAAATCGCCCAAGCACTCCAGGACACGGTCGAAAACGTCCGCAACGCCCGCAGAATGACGGCCGCTGAAATGTCGCTCGATGCCCCGATCGATCGGAGCGACAAGGATGCCGCCACGCTGGGCGAACGTTTCGCGGGGCAGCAAGGCACCGAGATCGAGGCATCGACGGACCATCGGCTTCAACGCGAGTTTATCGACCGCATTTTCGAGAAGTACCTCACGCCCCGTGAGCGGAGAATCCTCTACCTGTACTACGGCCTAGAGGAAGGCTCGGAGGGCATGACGCTCGAGAAGATCGGTGAAATCATGGGTGTCACGCGCGAGCGTATCCGCCAGATCCGGGAGCGCGCTTTCGAAAAACTCCGGGAGAGCCCTGACGGCAAAGCCCTCCAGGGATTCTGGAAGGCGGCCTAGCTGCGGCGGAAATAGTGGCATAGTGGGATAGCGGGGATGGGCACTAGCCCATCCCCGCTTTTCATATCCTGCCATTCCCGCGATCCCAGCATTCCCCCATATCTTTCGCCAATGTCCGGCGTCCCCCAACAGGTCGTTTCCGCACTGTCGCGCATCGTCGGCGACCAGTGGGTCCGATCGGCCAAGTCCGAATTGGAGACCTACGCTCGAGACGCGTTGCCCACCCGCCGATCCGTCCCCGGCGTGGTGGTCCTGCCGGAAACGCGCGACGAAGTCATACGGGTCGTCAAGGTTCTCGCCCACCACCGCGTACCGTTTGTGGCCCGAGGAGCCGGCACGGGGCTCTCGGGGGGCGCACTCGCTAACTCGAATGCGGTTCTGATCGCTCTCACCCGTTTGAACCGGATTCTCGAAATCGACGCTGAGAACCGGTGTGCCGTTGTGGAACCAGGGGTCGTGAACGCCCGGCTATCCGAAGCCGTGGCCCAACTCGACCTGTTCTACGCCCCCGACCCCTCGAGCCAAACGGCCTGCACTTTGGGTGGAAACGTGGCCGAGAACGCCGGCGGCCCCCACTGCCTGAAATACGGCGTCACGTCAAACCACATCCTGGAACTCGAAGTCGTACTCCCCGACGGATCGATCGTCACCATGGGTTCGCGCACTGGCGAGCCCTGGGGACCCGATCTCGTCGGCCTGTTCGTCGGGTCGGAAGGGATGTTCGGCATCGCCATCAAGATCACAGTGCGCCTGTCCTACACGCCGCCCAGCGTCCGCACGCTCCTGGCGGCCTTCGATGACTTACCAACTGCCGGCCAGGCCGTTTCGGCGATCATTTCCAGTGGAATGGTGCCGGCCGCACTCGAGATGATGGACCGCGTTTGCATCGAAGTGGTCGAGGCTTCGAGGTACGCAGCAGGGTATCCGGTCGACGCAGCCGCGGTACTGCTCATCGAACTGGACGGAGCGACCGAGCAGCAGGTCGTCGCCGAGGGAGCCGCAATCGAGTCACTCCTCAAAGAGCATGGAGCCCGAGACGTGCGGGCCGCGTCGGATGCCACCGAGCGCGCCCGGCTTTGGCAGGGGCGGAAGAAGGCCTTTGGCGCGCTGGGAAGGATGAGCCCGGATCTCATGGTTCAGGACGCGGTGGTCCCGCGATCGTCGCTTCCCGATATTCTGAGCCGCATCGAGTCCATCGCGGAGAGCTACGACCTGCGCATCGGCAATGTCTTTCACGCAGGCGACGGGAATCTCCACCCGAATATCGGGTTCGATCGCAACGACCCTGTTGAACTCGAACGGGTCGAACGAGCCTCCGCCGCCATCATGCGTGCCTGCGTCGAGGTGGGTGGTACCATCACCGGCGAGCACGGCGTCGGGCTCGACAAGCAGCACTACATGACGGACATCTTCGACGCCGACACCCTCGACGGCATGGCTCGGCTTCGCCACGCATTCGATCCGTCCGGGCTCGCGAACCCCGGCAAGGTGATTCCCACTCACGCGTGTCGCGAATGGTGGCAAGGAACCGGACGCGATGCCTGATTCACCGCTGATCCAAAAGCTGCGATCGGTTGCCGGCAGTGACCTGCGCGTCGAGTTTGGAGAAGGCGGCATGCCGTTGGTAGCGCCGGAATCGGACGCATGCGCCGCCCTGGTGCTCCAAACGGCGTCAGCAGAGGGTTGGGCGGTCCAGATTACCGGGGGACGTACCTGGTTGCTGGCAGACCCGCTCGCTGCGAATGCAGACTTTGCGCTCTCTTCCGACAATCTCTCGACGGTCACCTACCTCAATGCCGGCGATCTCGTGGTCACCGTTCAGGCAGGAATGCCTTGGTCCAGGCTCCGGAACCGATTGGCCGATGTGGGAGCCTGGCTCCCCATCGATCCTCCAGGCGACAACCGTACCGTGGGGTCCGTGGTGGCCACGGCTACGGCCGGACCCCTCCGAGCCGGTTTCGGTGGCGTGCGGGATCACGTCCTCGGGACCACAGTCGTCACCGGTGACGGCAAGATCGTCAAACCCGGCGGACAGGTCGTCAAGAACGTTGCCGGATTCGAACTGGCAAAGCTGGCAGTGGGCAGTTTCGGCGCGTTCGGGTTCATCACACAGGTGACCTTTCGGCTGCGTGCGATTCCGCGCTCGGACATCACCCTCACGGCCCGTGGCAACCGCGACCAACTCTTGTCGGCCGGGCTCCGACTCCTCGAGCGAGGCATCAGTCCAGCGGCGATGGAGGTGTTTGCGGAAGACCCGGACGAAACATGGACCCTGGCAATTCGTCTCATCGGCACTGACGAGTCCGTCGCCACAGCGCGCGACGCCGTTGCGGGCGCGACAGACACGGTCTTGCAGGTCCTCGAAGATCCCGTCACGCTATGGCGGGATCACTCGGTCGCCTGCCTAGATCATCCCACCACACTTCGGGTCGGCGCCCCACCACTAGGGCTCTCGACAGCGCTGGACCTCCTGCGGCACGACCTGGTGGACGGTTGGACCTCCGTCACCGTGTTTCCCGGCGCCATCCGCTGGAGTGGCACCGCCGACACGGAGCGCATCAAGCTCTTTCGCCATCAAGCAGCTCAACACGAGTTCCCGGTCACGGTCGAACGTGCCCCACACGAACTCCTTCGCGACGTAGGTCATTTTGGTGCCTATCGCGAGGGCGTCGGGCGTTTGGTCAACTCCCTCCGTGTAGCCTTCGATCCCGCCAGGGTGTTTTCGGCGCCGGTGAACGCAGCATGACTATTCGAACCGCTGGACTGGACCCGTGCACCCACTGCGGGTTCTGTCTTCAGAGCTGCCCCACTTTTCTGGTAACCGGTGACGAAGCCGACGGCCCCCGCGGCCGCATCGAACTGATGCGAGAACTCGCTGCCGGACGCCTTCTCGCCACCGATGACAAGCTCGGATTCCACCTCGACCGATGTCTCGGATGTCGCGCTTGTGAAACCGTGTGCCCGCCCGGGGTCGAATACGGCGCTGCGCTGGAAGAAGTCAGAGCTAAGGTCCTGAACGGACGGCTCCCCCGCCTCACTCGGCTCGTCAATTATGTGATGGCTGACAGCACGGTTCACCGAATGGCCTTCGCGGGCGCTCGGGCGGTACGGCCCTTTTCGCACCTGTTCTCGGGAGGGTCCCGATTGGGATTCACGTGGGGGATGCTCGCAGCAACAGGGCCCAACGGCGGCACACACCTGCATGGTGAAGTGGATGCCACGGTATCCGAGAACGCGCCGCACGTTGCGTTGTTTACCGGTTGCATCATGTCCGGTCTCTTTTCTCACGTCCACGAGGCAACCCTGCGCGTGCTCCGGGCAAACGGTGTCGTCGTCCACGACGTACCAGGACAGCGATGCTGTGGTGCACTCTACGCGCATAGCGGTCAACACGGCGATGCAGTGGAGCTGGCGCGCGCAAACATCCGCGCGTTCATGGCTGTTCCAGATGATATCCAGATCGTCGTGAACAGTGCCGGCTGTGGCGCGCTACTCAAGGAGTACGCACGACTCCTCGAAGGAGATCCTCTCGAAGATGATGCCCGCACGTTCGCCGAGCGCGTGCGCGACATCTCGGAAGTGTTGAGCCAAACGGGCGTCAGGCCCGGACATCGGCTCCAATTGCGCGTGGCATACGACCCGCCGTGTCATCTCCAGCACGCACAACGCGTCGTGGACCCCCCTTTGGAGATGTTGCATGCCATTCCAGGTGTCGAAGTCCTGACCCACAGAGAGTCAGACATCTGCTGTGGGAGTGCCGGCAGCTACTCCCTTTCCGAACCCGACCTGTCACGGGCAGTATTGGATCGCAAGGTCGAGGCGTTGCTTGCGGCGCAGCCTGACGTCGTCGCCACTGGTAATCCGGGATGCATCATGCAGATCGGTGCCGGATTACGAGCGACGGGGAGCGATATTCCAGTGGTGCATCCCGTAGAACTGCTGGATCGATCGTATCGAAGCGCAACTACCGCAGGGAAGAAGGCATGATCGTTCTCGAGAAGAAGGCAATACCGGCCGACCAGCGAACAGCACTGGCAAACGGGTCGATCGTCGTCACCCCCGAACAACCCGTGATCGCCGTCGACGGCCCCGGTGCCGTGGATTGTCTGCAGGGGGTTCTCACGAACGATGTGAACGCGTTCGGTGAGCAAGCGTTTCTGTACGGTGCCGTGCTGACGCCAAAAGGGATGATCGAATGTGACCTGTGGACGGCCCGCGAATCATCGGAACGCCTAGAGATCTATCCTGCTCTCGAAGGGCTGGAAGCACTTACTGAGGTGTTTGGTAGGTTCTTCCCACCGCGTCTAGCCAAGACGACGGACCTCACGGAACGCCGCGCGGTGTTGCAGGTCAGTGGTCCCAACGCCGCGGCCACGGTCCAAAGGGCAGGATTCGAAGTCCCCGCAGTGGGAGCGGTCAGCCGATCGGCAACCCGCGATGGTGAAGTGCTCATCGGCAGGCCTCCCCTCGGCATCCCGTTCCAACTCCAGCTTGCCGCTTTGACTGAACACATCGCCAGGATCCAACAACAACTCGTGGACGCGGGAGCGGTAGTGGCCGGACCAGCAATCTTGGATCTCATCCGCGCCTTGGAAGGCTGGCCCCGTCTCGGCGCTGAGATCGAAAACAAGACCCTCCCTCAAGAAGTTCGCATGGACGAACTGGAGGGCGTGTCGTACACCAAAGGGTGTTACACCGGTCAGGAGACCGTCGCTCGGGTGCATTTTCGGGGGCACCCGAACAAGAGACTCGTCGGATTGCTATGGGACGACGACCCCGACACGGCATCCGACGAGATTACGCATGACGGCAAGCTCATGGGCCGAGTAACGACGATTGCCTGGTTCGATGACGACCTCGGCCATGTCGGACTCGGAATTCTCCGGCGAGAGGTAAACGTTGGCGACCAAGTGCAGGCTGCAAAAGCGGACGCCGTCGTTGCCGACTTCCCGCTCACCCAGTATTCGGGATCGCTCGTCGGGTGACCGCGGCGTGAGTTATCTGACTACCCTCACCATGTCTGCTTCGAGCGCCTGCGTGATGCGCTCCTTGGTTTCGTCCAGGTGAGCCTCCGTCATCCGATCGAGATTACCTGACGCCATGGCCGCCTCGAGTCCGGCATCGAGTCGCTTCAATTCATACCGTGCGATCGATCGCACGTCCTCGGGGAGCACGAATCCACCGGTCATGAGCATGATCAACTCATTGGCGTAGGTGCGCTGGAGGTTCCGGCGGAACGAGTTGATCGAACGCGCGTTGCCACCGGCGATCACCGCCTCCATCCAAATCGCATCAGTCAGCGTGCCAAACATCTCGCTGACCGTATAGGCCTCTTGGCCCTGGGGCATCCGGACCTCATTGTCGATCATCCGTCGCAACCGGAATGCATCGGTTAGGCTGAACAACATCACGTCCTGAACGAGCGCCACCCAATCGTGGACCGGGTAGTCCAGGGGAATCGTTAGGAACGGGGCACCCCAATCCGACCATCGATTCGGCGCCAGTTTGTTGACCAGTTCGGCATCGATCTCAAACGCGTCGTCGCTAAAGACGTTGTCGATCAGAAACTGCACCGCTGATCGCTGCGTGGATGCCGGGATGGGGACGAACGGCATCTCTCCGCCCGGGTCGCCCTTGTGCGCTCGCGAGACGTACACACCACCAACGACTCTTGTGACTGGTATGGTTGAGTTGAGACGCTCAGCGAACATTCCCGTAACCGCGCCGCGGAGCCGTTGATAACCGTCACCCGTGCCAATGAGGCGACGCTCGAGATTCGGCATGACCTGATGGATGAGCATCACACGGTCATTCGCAAAGGCAACGGGGTCCGAGCCGAGTTCCCAGGCGCTCGTCCGCGGGTCGAGGGCAAACGTACCGAGCCAGTTATCCTCATCGGTTCCATACGTGTGGAGTGGGTCCGATCCCTGGCTCGCAATCTTCTGGAGCCCCACGACTTCGAGTTCGGGCGTTGCAACTACGACGCCTGTCGTGGCGAGAGCGCCGCTGGATGATTGCTGGTATATGGGAGCGTAGGCATACTGGATAACCCACTGGTCGTACTTCCCAACTTCCTTGTTCCAGTAGAACCCCTGCTTCGCCCGGTCCGGCGAGATGTTGACCGCACCGTAGTCCATCACAGACAGGGTCAGGCCATTGGTTCGAGTAAATGTCGTGTCGTTCAGTTTCGCATTGGGAATACCCGACGAGGCCTTGAAGTTGTGGCGGAGGCCCAGCGTGTGACCGACCTCATGCATGATGAGATCGCGTATCGCGTCACCCAGGTATTCCTCCGGAAGGCCCTCACCCGGTTCCACTTCACCCACCGCCGTCAAAAACGCGTGCTGCAGCCCAAGCTGCTGCCGCTTGCCATACGCGGCGGTGCACAACCGCTGCGCAATGTGTGACGGTAGCTCGGTATGGAGGCGATTCATGTCCTCGAAACGCTTCCGTAACTCATCGGGCCCCGCGATCTGCTGGTACTCGTACAACCACCCCTGCACGAACGACGAGGCAATCAAGACGTCCGCGTTTAGGATCTCGCCAGTGCGTGGATCCGTCTGTGACGGGCCGATGGCGTAACCCATCTGGTGAGCCGCGGTCCACCGAACGGTGGAATACCGAATGTCTTCCGCACTCCATGTCGAGTCGTCTGGTGCCTCGCGCGCCACGATCGCATTGCTGATGCCAGCCGCCTCAAAGGCCTTGTTCCAACCCTCGATGCCTTCCTTGACGTACTGACGGTATTCGAGAGGTACGCTGCGGTCGATGTAGTACACGATGGGCTGAACAGGATCGGAGACCGCGAGCGAGTGGTCCGCCTTCTCGAGCCGCCACCGGTTGACGTACCGAACGAAAAGGTCGTCCTGCCGATCGCGGGAAAAATCCTTCACGGCGTCGAGGAAGTGCCCCATGCGATCGTCCGCCAACCGCGGAGACATCGGCTGTTCCGGCAACGCAAAGAACGAATACCGAACACCCACCGGCACGCTCCGCACATCCGGGACACCTTCGCCCCCGAAGGCTGGAACCCCGCTGGCCTTATAGGTCAGCTCGATGTCGACCTCGACATTCTTGGCGAATCCGGCCACGTGCCCCACGTAGCTCCGGTCCTTGTCGAGACTGACTGGCTGCGATCCGTAGTAGGCACGGAGCACTCGAGTGATCGCCGCATAGTCGGACACCAAGAACGGAGTCAGATCTACGAGCAGATGTTTGTTGTCCTCGTTTTCGCTCTCGATTTTCATTGCGGCGACGACCGAGTGTGCGGTGTTTCCGTCCAGCGATGCCCTCATTGGGCTCCCGGAATCGGCTGTGAATCGAGTGTTGCGATGGACCAGGTGTATCTGATCCCCTACGCGACTCAAGCGCATGAGCTGAGTGGTCGAGAGCGGGAGTCCAACGTGTAGGTTGAACACCCCGGCGCCGCGGCTAAAATGGAGAATCAATCCGAAATCGGTATCTAGTTGATCGGGCGCGATCTCCAGATACAGCGTGTTATCGCGTTTCTTGTGCATCGTAAGGAATCCGGGCACGGCGACCGTACTCTTGAGGACTTCGTCCCATTTCTTGAAGGGCTCGTCCTTGTCCGCCCCACTACCCCCGGACGATGTCGAATCGCTGTTACCACCCGCAGGCTGCGGCAATTGCGGCGGGTATACTTGGATGCAGGCCACCAGCCCCAGGGTCACGAGCAATGCGCTCGCTTGAATGCGCTTCACGGGTTCCTCCAGCAGTGATATCAGTCGTCGATGGTCAATGGTCGATAGTCGACCGTCAATCGTCAATCGTCAATCGTCAATCGTCAATCGTCAATCGTCAATCGTCAATCGTCAATCGTCAATCGTCAATCGTCAATCGTCAATCGTCAATCGTACGCCTAGCGCGTCCGTCCGTTCCCCCCGTACAATTCTAGCATCGGAAGGAGGTCTCTACGAAGCCAGCCCATTCTCCCGCTATTACCGAGGTCGATGTCGAGCGCTACGGCCAGGACATCGAGCGCGTGCGAGATGCCACCGCAACCGAGGATCCGCTCGAGATTCGACTCGACGGATCGCCGTTGGCCGTTACCATGAGGACTCCGGGTGATGACGCCGACTTGGTACGTGGGTTCTTGTTGACCGAGGGGATTGCTGTTAGTCCGAAGGACATCGCGGAAATCGAGCATTTTGACGATTCGCGGGTCAGCGTACGGTTTGCCGACGGCATCGAAATAGACGCCACCCAATTCCAACGCAACATGTTCGTGTCGAGTAGTTGCGGTGTGTGTGGCAAGGCCTCGATCGAAGCGGTGCGCCTGATGGCTCCGCCGGCCGGCGAGTTCAGTGTCGCCCGCTCGGTGCTTGCCGGTTTGACTGGGCGGTTGCGCGAACAACAACCGACGTTCGATGCGACCGGAGGCCTGCACGCCGCCGGAGTGTTCAGGTTGGACGGAGAACCGCTGGCGGTCCGTGAAGACGTGGGGCGTCACAATGCCGTGGACAAGGCGATCGGCGCCGCGGCACAAAAGGCCTGGCCACTGCCGCCGTGCCTGCTCGTGGTGTCCGGGCGCCAGAGCTTCGAGATCGTGCAGAAGGCCGCCATGGCCCGAGTCGGCGGCTTAGTCGGCGTGTCGGCGCCAAGTTCGCTCGCCGTCGAACTGGCCAACGAACTGAACATGTTGCTGGTCGGGTTCGCCCGAGGTGATTCGTTCAACGTGTATGCGGGGGCGGAGCGGATAAGCGGGTAAACGGGGAACCTGGGAAGCGGCATCGGGACCCGCTTACCCGTTTCCCCGCTTACCCGTAAATTCACCCCATGCCAACCCATGACGATCTAGTCGCCCACTGGAAGAGCCAGGAAGCGCCGCTTCTCCCCCTGCTCCACGCCATTCACGAGCGCGATGGGTATCTGTCCGAGGAAGCACTACAGGCCGTGGCCAAGGGTCTCCGAATCCCGATCGCCGATCTCTACGGCACGGTCACGTTCTACCATTTTTTTGGGAGGTCGGAGGGCGAAGGGCGAAGGGCGCGGGTGTGTACCGGGCCCGTATGTGCCCTGCGTGGCGGTAACGAACTCGTTGAGGCACTCGGCGACGGCGCCGAGGGAATGCCTTGCGCGGGCCGATGCGATGAGCCCATTCCGGTCATTCGCGATGGGCAGGTGCTGGTCGGCGCGTCGGCAGGTGAGCTGACGGCATCGGCATCGCCACTTCCGGCGCCGAATCCGGGCGGCGCCGAAGAGTGCATCTTCGCGCACATTCGCGAACCCAACCGCAACACGATCGACGGGTACCGCGCGACGGGTGGTTACGAGGGCCTAGCGAAGGCAGTGGATGGGACTCCCGAGGCGCTGATCGAACTCATTTCCGA
>JBDHLU010000072.1:0-17829 GCA_039656555.1 Gemmatimonadota bacterium
GGCGGCTGCCACCGTCACCGTGAGCGGGAATAGGGCGAGCGCGACGAACGTGCCGCCCCCAAGGACTACCGCCTGCCTGAAGAAGTGTCCGAGTCCGCCGCGGGGCGTTTGCTCGAACGCGGTGGCCATGCCTACCGCGAGTGCCCTCTGATGTAGGGCAGCAAAGCCAGGACCCGCGCCCGCTTGATTGCCGTGGCAACCTGGCGTTGATGCCGGGCACACATTCCGGTGAGGCGGCTCGGGATGATCTTCCCGCGCTCCGTCACGAGACGGTTGAGCGTTCGCTCGTCTTTGTAGTCCAGGTTGCGGACACCCGACTCACAGACCGAACAAGATTTCCGTGGGCGTCTCATTTGTCCTCCTTTGCCCCGGCAGTGGCCGGCTTCTCCTCGGCATCGGATGGCTTTGCCTCGGCATCGGCTGGCTTTGCCTCGGCATCGGCTGGCTTCGCCTCGGCATCGGCTGGCTTTGCCTCGGCATCGGCTGGCTTTGCCCCGGCAGCGGCTGGCTTTGCCCCGGCAGCGCCCGGCCTGTCGGTATTGGCCTGGGCTGCTGCTGCAGCGGCAGCATCAGCTTCCGCGGGAGTCAGTAGGGGCTTGAACCCCTCGTCCACGACGATCAGATATCGAAGGATCCGACCTTCGAGTTTGATCCGGCGTTCGAACTCGGTCAGCGCGCTAGGCTCGGTGTCCAATCTGGCAACGACGTAATACCCAATGGGCTTACCCTTGATCTCGTATGCGAGGGTGCGCTTGCCCCAATGGCTCGTGGCCGTCACCGGTTCTGGAGAACTGGGGGTCTTGAGGAGTTCGTGCAGCGTGTCGAGAATCTGATCGATCTCAGATTCTTCCAGCGCACTGTCGAAGATGTAGACGATCTCGTACTTCCGTGTCATTCGCACCATCCTTCGGACTCTGAGTGAGACCCTGACCGGTGCAGGTCGGGGCAGGTGGATTTTGGGAGTGGGAAGATACCTAGGAGCGAGACGAGAAGGAAGAACTAGGAGTGCAGGATGTAGGATGCAGGATGCAGGGGTAAGTCCTACACCCTGCCCCCTGCACCCGTTACATCATGCGACAAACCACGGAGCGAGCACCAGGCTCACCACCGCCATCAACTTGATGAGGATGTTGAGCGACGGGCCGCTGGTATCTTTGAACGGGTCCCCGACAGTGTCCCCGACAACCGCTGCCTTGTGCGGGTCGGAGCCTTTCCCACCGTGCAAGCCGCCCTCGATGTACTTCTTGGCGTTGTCCCAGGCGCCGCCGGCGTTGGCCATGAACAGTGCCAGCATGACGCCGACTACCGTGGCACCGGCGAGCATGCCACCGAGCGTTTCGACGCCGAGGAACTTGCCAACCAGGACTGGTACGATGATGGCTGTCAGTCCGGGGATGATCATCTCTCGAAGCGCCGCCTTGGTCGAGATGTCGACGCAACGTGCGCTATCCGGTTTTGCCGTGCCTTCCATGAGACCCTTGATCTCACGGAATTGGCGCCGTACCTCTTGGACCATTCCCTCGGCGGCGCGACCCACTGCGGTCATGGTCTGCGCCCCGATGAAGAACGGCATGATGCCGCCCAGGAAGAGGCCGATGACGACCTTGGGATCAACGATGTCGAGCAGGATCGGGTCGGCACCGGCCGGCGTCACGGCGTTCGCATAAGCGCTGAACAGTGCAAGCGCGGTGAGGGCGGCCGATCCGATCGCAAAGCCCTTGCCCATGGCGGCCGTCGTGTTGCCCAGCGCGTCCAGGCTGTCGGTGATTTTCCGAACCTCCGGTCCTAGGCCCGCCATCTCGCTGATCCCGCCCGCGTTGTCGGCGATGGGGCCATAGGCATCAACCGACATAGTGAGGCCCACGGTCGCCAGCATGCCGACTGCGGCGATCCCGATGCCGTACAGGCCCGCCTGGGTGTACGACAGCCAGATGGCGCCGCAGATGAACAACACGGGAGCAATGGTGGATCGCATCCCAACGGCGAGGCCGGAGATAATGTTGGTCGCCGGCCCAGTCAGGGAAGCTTCGGCTATGGAGTACACCGGCTTGGATGCTGTGTAATACTCGGTGGCGAGACCGATGAAGAGCCCGGCGAGCGTTCCGGCCAGCACGGCCCAGAACGGCCCCATCTGGTTGTCGAGTCCGATATCGACCATACCGGTCAGGACATAGGCAAAGACGAGGAAGATGCCGGCGGCAATGAACCCAGCAACGCGAAGCGCGAGGGCCGGGCTGGATCTTTCGAGCAGGCGGAAGATCCCGATCGTCAGAACGCTGGCGGCGAGCCCGCCGAGAATGAACAGCACCGGCAACGCCGCCGCAGCGCCGCGATTCGTGATCACCGGACTCGTCGCGGCGATCGCGATCGTGGCGATGACGGCGCCCACGTAGCTCTCGAAGATGTCGGCGCCCATGCCCGCCACGTCGCCGACGTTGTCGCCGACGTTGTCGGCGATGGTCGCCGGATTGCGCGGGTCATCTTCGGGAATACCGACTTCAACCTTCCCGACCAGGTCGGCGCCGACGTCTGCCGCCTTCGTGTAGATCCCGCCGCCCACACGAGCAAACAGTGCGATCGACGAGGCCCCCATGGCGAATCCGGTAATGATTCCGGCAAACGTGGGCCAGTCGGTCGCTGAGAAGTCGTCGACAAAAACGAGAAACACCAATCCCACCCCAAGGAGTCCCAAGCTTGCCACGGACAAACCCATTACTGCGCCGCCATTGAATGCCACGCGCAGGGCTTTGGCTTGTCCTTCAGCTCTGGCAGCCTCGCTCGTCCGCGTGTTGGCCGCGGTTGCCGATTGCATGCCGAGGAAGCCGGCAGCAAGCGAGCACGAGCCGCCAAAGAGATAGGCGATGGCGGTGTTCCACCCGAGCGCGAGCCCAAGCAGCACGGCGACGACGGCCAGGAAGGGCACGAGATAGGCGTACTCGCGCCGCAAGAACGCCATCGCCCCTTCGTGAATGGCGTCGGCCAAACCCGTCATGGTGTCATTGCCGGCTGGCTGCGCTTTGACGTAGAAGAACGTCAGCGCGGCGATAACCAGACCGGTTACGCCTGCCCCAACGGCGGTAATTGGAACGAATCCGAAATCACTCACTCTGTGACCCTCTCCGGTTGTATCGGTTCATAGCTTCTTCGATTCCCTCTTCTGCCCAACACTCCACGGCGTCGTGCAGGTCGGGCAGTAGCTCCACCAGTTCTGCAAGTTCAGTCTTCTTGAAGGGTTCCAGCACGAAGTCTGCCGGGTCCTGCCGCTCGGGCACCGGGCCGATCCCGATCCGTAGCCGAGCGTATTCGTCGGTCTGCAAGGCCTCTTCCACACTCTCGAGACCGTTGTGTCCTCCCGCCGACCCGCGGGCCCGCAAGCGCATGCTACCGAGGGGGAGGGCGAAATCGTCGACAACGATCAACAGATCGTGTTGGAGGTCGACACCCTCGGCGACGAGCGACCGCAACACGCGGCCACTCCTATTCATAAAGGTCTGGGGCTTGACGACGGCGACGTCGTGGCTCAGATGTGGCCCCTCAGCGACCAGGGCTGATCCCGACCGCCCAAACGACGACAGCCCCCACTGGTCGGCCAACACGTCGGCCAACATGAACCCCGCGTTGTGTCGGGTGACCGCGTATTCCGGTCCCGGGTTGCCAAGGGCGACAATGATGCGCAGGGGTCGGGCCTACGACTCGTCGCCGCCCTCCGCTGTGCCTTCGTCTTCTTCCCTCGCCTTCCGGATGAGTTCGGGCTCCCCAGTCTCTTCGGTTTCCTCGAGGGCTTCGACCTCTGTTACTTCCTCAACTCGCGGCGGCATCACACCACAGATCGTCGTGGTCGCGTCTTCCAGGATCTTGGCGTTCGGAACGTCGATGTCGCTGATGTGCAGTGACTGGTTGATCTCCAATGCACTTACATCGACTTCGACTACACCCGGGATGTTTTTCGGGAGTACCTCTATCTGAATTTCTCGGTGGAACTGTTCGAGAGTACCACCTGAGTTTTGGACGCCTTCCGGGATGCCGATGAGGTGGATAGGGACGCCAACGGTAATAACCTCGCCCGCGTGGATCTCGTAGAAGTCGATGTGCGTGACTGTCCTGTTCATCGGGTGTCGTTGCACTTCTCGCAGGAGCGTCTGGACTTTCTTGCCGCCAACCTCCAACTCGATAACCGACGAGCCACCGGTGACTCCTTGCAACAACTTGCCGAACTCCATCGCCGATACGGAAAGCGATTCGGGCTCACGGCCGTGCCCGTAGATCACGGCGGGAATGCGCCCGGCTCGGCGCGCAGTGCGAGCGGCACCCTTGCCGGTTTCGGCGCGGGATTCAGCGGTAATAGCGAGTGTTTGGGTCATGGTATGTCCTGCGTGTTTCCGTTCTGAATTCGTTTTTAGTCAAACAGCGAGCTGATAGATTGATCACTGTGCGTGTTGTGAATTGCCTGCGAGAACAGGGGCGCAATCGACAGCACCTTCAATCGATCGAATATCCGTTCCCCAGGGATCGCGATAGTGTTCGTCACCACGATCTCCGTTGCTGGCGCCGCCTGAAGCCGGTCGATCGCCGGGCCCGATAAAAGTGGGTGTGTCGCCGCCGCATAGACGTTCCGCGCTCCCAATCGTTTCAGGGCCTGTATGGCTTCCGACATCGTGCCAGCCGTATCGATCATGTCGTCGACGATCAGGCAGTCACGGTCTTCCACTTCGCCAACGACGTTCACGACTTCGGCGATGTTGGCCGATGGCCGGCGCTTGTCGATGATCGCTAGCGTTCCGTCGAGACGCTTCGCAAACCCCCGCGCCATTTTCGCTCCACCGACGTCCGGCGCCACAATCACTGGCTGGTGCATGTTCTTTTGGCGAAAGTGCTGCACGAGCACCGGTGCCGCATACAAGTGGTCGACCGGGAGATCAAAGAACCCCTGGAGTTGATGCTGGTGAAAATCCATTGACAGCACCCGGTCAGCCCCCGCCGCCACGATGAGGTTCGCCACCAGCTTGGCGCTGATGGCCACACGCGGCTGGTCTTTCCGATCTTGGCGGGCATACCCGTAATAGGGGATCACCACCGTCACCCGCGCCGCACTCGCCCGTTTGGCCGCGTCGATCAGGAGCAGCAGCTCCATGATGTTCTCGGCCGGTGGGTTGGTGGACTGAATAATGAACACGTCCTGCCCCCGGACATTCTCGTCGATCTTGACGAAAATCTCGCCGTCCGCGAACCGCCTGATCGTGACCCGGCACAGTGGTTGCCCGAGTGCGGACGCAATGTCTTCGGCAAGCAACGGATTCGACGTGCCTGCCAAAAGGAGCATCTTCGTGCTTGCTACGGATATCTCAGCCATAAGAACCCCAAAAGCTAGTTAGGGGTGGTAGGATAGCCAAGTGGCGAGGCCGTCGATCGACACAAAAACCCCGCGGTGCACTGCAAGCCTGCCCGCGGGGGTCTATTGACGGTTGACTGTTGAGGGTTTCTTAGACCGGAATCGGGTCCCCTACCAGCTCTTGGTATTTCGGGTGCCGCTGGACGTATCGCTTCACATAGGGGCACGTCGCCAGCACCTCGAGCCCCTCATCGTCAGCGAACTCCAACGCGTGTTTGACCAGTGCTCCGGCGAGGCCTCGGCCACGGAGGGCGTCAGGCACGTGCGTGCGGATAAGGTCGATCGCGAGTGGATCGGGCCGGCGATATTCCAACACCGCGTCACCCAAATCAGCATGAACGACAAACCGCTCTGCGGCTTCCTCCTGAAACACCCTGATCGACATGACACCCTTCCGCGGCTGAGTCCTTCAGATGAAAAATGGACAGTCGGGGATGAAGGGAGTATGAAGTTGCTGGTAGGCTCCGACTCCCGGTCGACACCTCTACCCCAGCCCAGCCAGCCGTTCCGCGAGTTCGGGCGCCGTCTGGACCCTTTGGTCAGCCGACTTGGACAGGAGCTTCATGATGAGCGCCGAGAAGGCAGGGGGGATGTCGTCCTGGATGTCCCCCGGGGGGGAGGGCTCCTCGTTCAGGACCTTGGCGATCAGGGAGACTGCAGACTGGGCCTCAAAGGGGAGCCGGCCGGTCATACACTCGTAGAGCACCACCCCTGCCGCATAAAGATCGCACCGGCTATCTACCTCGTCGCCGAGGAGCTGTTCTGGGGGCATGTAGCTGGGGGTTCCCAGGATGAGCCCGGCCTCGGTGAGGTCGCTCGTCCGTTCAGCCAGGCGGGCAACGCCGAAATCCATGACCTTGAGGACACCGTCTTCGTCGAGAAGCAGGTTCTGGGGTTTGATGTCGCGGTGGATGACCCCTACCTCATGGGCCACCGCAAGCGAATCGACCAATTGGCGAGCGATGGCCAAGGTGGCGGAGGGGCTCAGGTGCCCCCGCTGGTCGATCAGCTCGCGAACTGTGATGCCCTCGACGTACTCCATCGTCAGGAAGTAAACTTTGCCCCATTCCCCGAAATCGTGGGTCCGGACCACGTTCCGGTGCGTGATTTTCCTGGCCAGGCGGGTTTCGCTCTTGAATCGCTCGACGAGGATGGGATCTGATACCAACTCGGGTCGGAGCGTCTTGATGGCGACCTCTTCACCCAACTCTTCGTCGCGCGCGCGGTAGACCATTCCCATGCCGCCCTCGCCGATGGTGGCGATGATTTCGTATCGGTCGGCGAAGCGTTGCCCGGTTACGAGGGCCGACCCCCCACCGGTCTCTTCGCGCGGTTCGGATTCGCGGGCGGCGGCGATCTCACCTTGGAGGTCGCGCACCTGCTGGCGCAAGCGCTCTTCACGGGCCTGGATCTGGGTGGCCATGTGGTCAAACACGCGAGCGAGCCGACCCAACTCGTCGTCGCGAGCCGAAACATCGGACAGGGCGCCTGGCGTGTAGGCACTCGCTTCCACCGTGGCGGCGGCCGCGACCACGCGGTTCACTTCTTTTAGGTAATCCTTTTCGGCATCGCGGAGCCGTTTCTGTTCCAGGCATGCTCCAACCCGGGCTCGGAGCAGGACCGGGTCGAACGGCTTGGGCAAGTAGTCGGCGGCCCCGAGTTCGATGCAGCGGACGATCGATGCTAGGTCGTCCAACGCCGAGATCATGATTACCGGGATGTGGCTGAGGTGCGGGTCGGCCTTCATGCGATCGAGGACGTCGTACCCACTCATGTCGGGCATCAAGACATCGAGCAGGACG
This sequence comes from Gemmatimonadota bacterium, assembly GCA_039656555.1. Classification (GTDB taxonomy): domain Bacteria; phylum Gemmatimonadota; class Gemmatimonadetes; order Gemmatimonadales; family GWC2-71-9; genus CAMYLY01. The sequence goes on from JBDHLU010000072.1 coordinate 7,192, forward strand.
AGGTCAAACCCATCGGACGCAAGCTGGTCGAGCGCGTCGGATCCACCGGGCGCCGTCTCGACCGTGCACCCTTCCCGTTCGAGCCGGCGCCTCAGCACATCCCGGTTTTCCTCGATGTCGTCCACGACCAATACACGTCCTTCCATGGACGGGCGTTCGATCTGCCGCTTGCTGAGTTCGGGGAACCCGGCCGAGGGGCGTTGGTCGTGGGGCGCAGGCTCCGGCAGGTTAGTGAGTCGCTTGGCCGCATTCAAGATCCTTGTAACGTCACTCGTAAACGTCTCGTCGGCCTTCACCGTGTCGGAGTTGAGGAGCGCCGTGGTGGTGGTGATGATTCGGGCCTGGGGCGCCCCGAGCGATCGGACGAGATCGTCCAGTTCCTCAGCCGTAATCGACTCGCGGGTAGGCGTCAACGTGTCGTTGATCAAGGAGAGGACGTTGCGAGCGGCATCGAGCGTCGCCTCCAACGCTTCGCGTGGCTCGGGTTGATCTTCTACATCTTCGAGCAGCATTTCAGCGTAGCCGATGATGTGATTCACTGGCGTGCGGAGTTCGTGCCGAAGCTCCGACAGGGAGGGGAGTGTCGTCACGCGTCGGCGTTCAGCAGCGCTTCGATCTTGGAAAGCAAACGCTTGAATTCGATTGGTTTGGTGTCATAGTCGTCGCAACCGGCTTCGAGTGCTTTTTCACGGTCACCAGCCATGGCGTGGGCGGTAAGGGCAATGATCGGGAGCTTCTCGGTGGCCGGCTGGGCCCGGAGTTGCCGGGTGGCTTCCCACCCATCGATTTCCGGGAGCGACATGTCCATCAGGACGAGGTCGAAGTTGCCGGACTGGGCCTTCTCGATCCCATCTTTGCCGTCGACGGCGAGGGCCACCTCGTACCCCCGGCGCTCTAACCGACGCGACAGCATATCGCGGTTCATTTCATTGTCCTCGACCAAGAGGATCTTTGCCATCCCAGCTACCCTCCCCGTTTCTTAGGGTTGTGCCTGCGCGTTCCCGTCGATGTGTTGCGGGAGCCGGACCGTGAACGTCGATCCTTCTCCGGGTTTGCTTTCTACCTGCACATCGCCGCCCATCATGTGGCAGAAACGCCGCGTGATCGCAAGTCCCAACCCCGTTCCGCCGTATTTGGCGGAGGTCGAGGTCTCGGCTTGCGAGAACGCCTCGAACAGCTTGTCCATCTGTTCGGGCGTCATGCCGAGTCCCGTATCGGTAACCCGGAATACGATGGATTGACCCTGACCGCGTCCGTCGTTCTCGACCGCGACGGTGATCGTCCCGTCCTCAGTGAACTTGCTCGCATTGGACAGGAGGTTCAGTAACATCTGCCGGACCTTGGTGATATCTGCGTGCATTTCGCCGGGGTCATCGAGAATCTCCAGGACAAAAGCGTTGCGGTTCTTTTCGACGAGCGGCCGGGCGGTATCGATGACGTTCTCGAGCATCGATCGCACGGAGAAGGTCTCGAGATGGAGTTCCATCTTGCCGGCCTCGATCTTGGAGAGATCGAGAATGTCGTTGATGAGTGCCAGGAGGTGGCGTCCGGCGGTGTGGACCTTCTCGAGGTCGCCCGAAATCTCATCGTGCCCGAGTTCTTCCACCTCTTCTTGGAGCATTTCGGAATAGCCGATGATGGCGTTGAGCGGAGTCCTCAGTTCGTGACTCATGTTCGCTAGGAATTGGCTCTTGGCGCTATTCGCAGCCTCAGCCTCCCGGCGCGTTTCGAGGAGTTCGGTGATGTCGTGGTACATGCCCATCAGCCCATGACGCTGCCCCTCGACGAATACGGGCACTCCGAGGATCTCGACGTCGACCCAGCTCCCGTCTTTCCGCCGCCGCCGTCCGATCCCACGGACCGGGCGATCGAGTGCTTGGGTGGTGTATTGCACTGCCTCCGTGCGTGACTTCTCCGTCGTGATGAGTTCGTCGAGGTTGCGACCGACGGTTTCCTCTTCGGCATACCCGAACAGGGAATGAAACGCGGGGTTCGCGTCCACGATGTTGTGCTCGTGGTCGAGGGTGACTATGGCAACGGGACTGTTCACGACGACTTCTTGGAAGTACTGCTTCTGTCGCTGTGCTGCCGTGTACAGTCCTGCATTCTCGATCGCGATGGCGGCTTGGGGTGCAAACAACTTGAGGAGGCGAAGGTCTTCCTCATTGAAGATCCGTTCTGGGTTGGAGTGCACGATAGCGATCGCGCCGACGAGACGTTTGCCGATTAAGAGCGGCGCCGCCATCACCGAATGGACGGTAATGTCCGAATACTTCGGCGATTGCCCCAACCACTCGTGGTATGATGGAATGATGATGGGTTCCAAGGTCTCGGCCACGGTTCCCATCGCCCCTTCGCCGACGGCGATGTGGGTGCCGGTGGAATCTTTGCCGATGTTTTCGCTTGCCAGCACCACCAGCTCGTTGGTCGATTCCTCGAAAATGGCCACCTCCCCGCCGGAGACTCCGAGGAGCGCGACTGCGCGCGCGATGACGGCCTGAAGCACCTTGGTGAGTTCGAGCTCGGACGACATGATGGCCATCGTCTCGATCAAGGCCTCGAATTCGTCGGCGCGGCGGCGTTCTTCCGCCAACAACCGTGCCCGACCCAAGGCGATACTCGCCTGGGTGGCGGCGGCCTTCAGAATCTCGAAGTCCTCTTCGCCGAATGCGTTTGGCTCGCTGCTTTCAACGACGAGGACGCCGATCGTCTTGCCGTCCACACGGATAGGCACGTCGACCTCGGACCCACTCGCAAGACTGGCATAGTAGCGAGGGGCCTTGGTGACGTCCGCCGTATAGTGCAACTCACCGTCGCGGATAGCCTGCTCGCTCAATCCCTCGCCGGGATGCACGTGCATCTCAGTCGGCGCCTCTTGCCACCCAATACTGGCCTGCAGTACCCGGTCCCCGGTTTCGGCCTCGACGAGGAACACGCCCAGGAAGTTGTACCCGAGTGCCTCGTCGTGCAGGCCGTCGACGACCGATTGGTAGATCTCTTGCTCACCCTTGGCCGCGGCAATCGCAGTGGTGAGGCGGAGCAGGGCAGCCTGCCGGCGCGCAACGTGTCCGTTTCCGATCATACGGTCTTCTCCGCGCGCACCCGAACGGGCAGGCGCACGGTGAACGTCGAACCCTGGCCTTGGCTGCTCGTCACGTTGATATCACCACCCATCATCCCACAAAAACTTCGCGTGATCGCCAGGCCGAGTCCGGTTCCGCCGTACTTATCCGACGTCGAAGCTTCCGCCTGGGCGAACGCTTCGAACACGCGGTCGAGTTGCTCCGAGGTCATGCCGATTCCCGTGTCATGAACGCGAAAGACGAGATCGTCGGTACGATTTCGATTGACGACACGCTCGGCGCTCAAGGTAATCGTACCGGATGTCGTGAACTTGGAGGCGTTCGACAGCAGGTTGAGCAACACCTGGCGGGTTCGTGTGCGATCGGTCTCGATGGTGCCGAGTTCATCGGAAAAATGAAGGGTAAAAGTGTTCTCGTGCTTTTCGACCAGGGGGCGCGCCGTTGTAACTACGTCGTCAAGGGTGTCACGCACATCGAACGATTCGATGTTCATCTCCATCTTTCCCGCTTCGATCTTCGAGAGGTCGAGCACGTCGTTGATGAGTGACAAAAGGTGGCGGCCCGAACCGTGAATCTTCTCCAGATCTTCCACCAGGGACTCGTGTCCGGCCTCCTCCGCCTCTTCATGCAGCATTTCGCTGTACCCGATGATTGCGTTCAACGGCGTACGGAGTTCGTGGCTCATATTGGCAAGGAATTGACTCTTTGCGCTGTTGGCGGTTTCCGCATCGCGCCTCGCCTCGAGTAGCTCGGTGATGTCATGGTAGAGGGCCATGAGCCCGAGGAGTTTCCCATCGATGATCACGGGCACGGCGAGTATTTCGACGTCAACGACGGTTGCGTCCTTTCGCCTTCGCTGGCCGATGCCGTGCACCGGGCGATCGTATGCCTGCTCCGTATACGTTTCGGCTTCGTCGAGGGAAGACGCCGTGGCGATCATCGGGTCGATGTCTCTGCCGAGTACCTCCGCCTCGGTGTAGCCGTACATTTCTTCGAATGCAGGATTGCACGACGTGACGCGCCGGTCGACGTCGACGGTAAGAATCGCCACCGGATTGTTCTTTACGAGTTCTTCGAAATACTTCCGCTGTTGTTGGGCCTCGGTGAAGAACCGCGCGTTCTGCATCGCGATCGCCGCCTGCGGAGCGAACATCTCGAGGAGCCGCAGATCTTCGGGGCCGAACTCGCGACCTGGGTCTGAGTGCACACTCGCGATTACGCCCACGAACCGTTTCCCGATCATCAACGGGGCGGCCATCACGGTTTGCACGGTGCTCTGGGTGTAGCTCTCCGACCGGCTGATCCATTCCTGGTATCGTGGGATGATCAACGACTCGTGAGTCTCGGCTACCTGCCCCATGGCGCCGTCCCCGAGGGCCATACGTGATCCGACCGCGTTGGTGCCCATGTTGTAGCTGGCGACGATCTCGAGATCTCCCTGCCGCTCATCGAGCGTCGCGAGTTCGCCGCCGGTAACGCCCAGGAGCGCGACGGCACGTTCCAACACGCCTTGCAACACCTTCGGAAGTTCGAGTTCGCTCGACAGGTCACTCATGGTGTCGAGTAGCGCCTTCTGCTCTTCGGCACGCTGGCGTTCCTTCGCGAACAATCGGGCATTCTGGATCGCGATGCCCGCCTGAGGCGCGAACAAATCGAGCAGACGCTGGTCGTCGTCACCGAAGCGGCGGTTCGGGTCCTTGTCCATGAAAGCAATCGCGCCCACCAGGTTTCGACCCATGAGCAAGGGCGCCACCATGACACCATGGAATTCCACATCCGCATACTGTTCGGACTGTCCCGCCCACTCCCGGTAGTCGGCGATGATCAGGGGCTTCCGAGTCTGGGCGGCTTGTCCCATGGCCCCTTCACCGAGCTTCAATCGGATGCCGGTCGTGTCGCGTTGGCCGACGTTGTGGCTCGCCACGACCTGCAGGTCTTCGGCGATCGCATCGTAGATCGCGAGTTCACCGTGACTGACGTTTAGTAGGCCTACAGCCCGGTCGAGGACGGCTTGTAGTACGTCGGCAAGCTCCAGCTCGGCGGCAAGGTCGGCCATCGTCGCACGGAGAGCTTCCTGTTCGTCCGCTCGTTGCCGCTCGGCGGCGAGCGCTCGCGCACGACCAATGGCGATCCCCGCCAGGTTGGCCGACGCCGTCAGGATCTCGAAGTCGTCGCCGGCAAACGCATTGGGCCGACCACTTTCCACCACGAGCACACCCACTAACTCCCGATTAACCTGCACCGGGATGTCGACTTCGGATCCCTCGTTCCGCGTGGGCAGGTACCGCGTGTCTCGTGTAACGCGAGCCGTGTAGTGCATCCGCCCATCGAGCAGTGGCCGTTCGCTCAACCCCACACCAGGCTTGATCCTGAGGTCGTCCGGGGCGTTTGCCCAACCTACGCTGGCCGTCAACACGCGGTCTCCGGACTCTTCATCGACCAGGAGGAGCGCGACGAAGTCGTACCCCAGCGCTTTGTCGTGGAGTCCGCGCACGACCGCGTCACAGATTTCGTTTTCGGTCTCGGCGGCCGCAATGTTGGTACTCAACCGGAGGAGCGCAGCCTCGCGTCTGAGGTCGGCGTCTGAGGCCGAGGTACGGGCGAGTCGTCGAGCCTTGGCGCCCATCGCTTATCGGCTCGGCACCCGGGCAGCGACGAGTGCCCGCACGTCGTCGATGAACGCGGTCCCATCCTGGGATCCCTTTTCCACGATGTGTGCGACCCCTCCGTTCAAACGCCGTCGATCCTCTTCGGACAGTTCCTTTGCCGTGATGACGACCACCGGCACCGACCGGTAGTTGTCGATACTCCGGAAGGTCTCGAGAAACTCGAATCCGTCCATCTCCGGCATCATGAGATCCAACAATACGAGCCCCGGTGTGGTCTCCGTCGCGCGTTCGAGGCCCACGCGCCCGTTTTCGGCTTCGATCACCCTCCACCCCTCGCGCTCTAGCGTGCGGGTCAACATGGACCGGGTGTCCACATCATCCTCGATCACGAGCACCGGAAGCGGCTCGCTCTCACTTCCGTAGCGCCGGAGGACGGAAAGGAGACGGTCGCGATCGATGGGTTTCGTGAGGTATTCGGACGCGCCGAGCGCAAACCCCATATTCTTGTCGTCGACGATGGTGAGCATCACCACCGGGGTGTCTTTCAACTCTTCGTCTTCCTTGAGTCGGCCCAGGACCGTCCAACCGTCGAGTCCCGGCATCACCACGTCGAGCGTGATGACGTCGGGTTTTTCGGATTTGGCGAGTTCCAGCCCAGTCTCCCCATCGGCCGCTTCGATGACGCGATAGCCGTCCTTGGTGAGGGTGCGTGCCATGATGTTGCGCACCGCCGGATCGTCATCGATGACCAGCACAGTTCCGGCGTTTCCCGCACCGGTGTCGCTCACCGTGCCGGCCTTCGCGTTGGGCGGTTGGTCGGTTGGGACGGCGACGGGGACACGCACGGCAAACGTCGAGCCGCTGCCTGGGGTGCTTTCCACCTGGATGTTCCCGCCCATCATTTGGCAGAATCGGCGCGAAATCGCGAGTCCGAGGCCCGTCCCACCGTACTTGCTCTGAGTCGACGCTTCTGCCTGCTGGAAGGCCTCGAAGACCCTTCCGATCTGCTCCTCACTCATGCCGATTCCGGTGTCCGACACGCTGAACGTCATCCAATCGACCCCTCGATGGTCGGAATCGCGTCTCACGTTGAGCGTGATTTGTCCATTCTCGGTGAACTTAGCCGCGTTGGAAATGAGGTTGAGTAGGACTTGCCTGACTTTCGTGAGGTCCGAATGCATAGTCCCCAGGTCGTCCGTGCTGGCGACGACAAGTTCGTTGTTCTTGCGATCGATCAAGGGGTGGGCAGTGGCGACGACTTGATCGATGGCGGAGGCCACGTCGAACGTCTCGACGTAGAGCTCCATCTTTCCCGCCTCGATCTTGGACAGGTCGAGCACGTCGTTGATCAACGCAAGCAAATGGCGACCGGCCGCATGGATCTTCTGTAGATCATCTACCATGGTTTCTTGGCCCGCGTCTTCCGCGTCTTCTTGCAACATTTCGGAATAGCCGATGATGGCGTTGAGCGGCGTGCGGAGTTCGTGGCTCATGTTGGCGAGGAACTGGCTCTTGGCGCTGTTGGCGGCTTCCGCTTCACGACGCGCTTTGAGCAGTTCCGTGATGTCGTGGTACAAGCCCATCATCCCAACGCGTTCGCCGTCAACGACGACCGGTACGGCCAGCACCTGTACATCGACGAGTGAGCCGTCTTTCCGGCGTCTACGCCCGATACCTTCCACGGCGTGATGACCCGCCTCCTCAGTGAAGCCGACAGCTTGCGACCGCGACTCCTCCGTCGTGATCAGGTCGTCGAGGTTTTTCCCGATGATCTCGGCCTGGTCGTATCCGTAGAGTTGCTCGAAGGCGGGGTTACACGAAGTGATGTTATGGGTGACATCTAAAATGACGACCGCGACGGGACTGTTGCGCACCAATTCTTCGAAGTATTGACGTTGGCGGCGCGATTCGGTGTAGATGCTGGCGTTCTCGATAGCGATCGCCGCTTGTGGTGCGAACATGCCCACGCGTCGGAGTTCCGACTCTCCAAACTTCCGGGTCTTGTCGTAGTCCCACACGGAGATCGCCCCAACCACGCGCTTGCCGATGATCAGTGGGAGCACGAGGACGGCGTGAGCCTCGACTCCTTCATATTGTTCCGAGCGTCCTGCCCACTTCTGATAATCATCGATGATGAGGGGCTCGTGCGTTTCCGCGACCTGTCCCATCGCGCCTTCGCCGATTCTCAGGCGTGTCCCCGTCGAAACCGTGCCCGTATTGTGATTGGCGACAATCTCGAGTTCACCACGCTGTTGATCGCAGATCGCTAGTTCACCGGCCGACACGCGGAGGAGCGACACGGCGCGTTGCAAGACGGATTGGAGCAGTTTGGACAGCTCGAGTTCTCCGGAGAGATCGGCCATCGTTTCCAAGAGTGCGCGTTGCTCGTCGCCCCGGAGCCGTTCCTCCTCGAGCCCCCGGCGTTCTCGATCGAGTAACCGTACGCGGCCGATGGCGATGGCCGCCTGGTTCGCGGCGGCCGTCAAGATTTCGAGGTCCTTGGGCCCGAACGCCTCGGGCGTTTCACTCTCCACGACGAGCACGCCAACCGGATCACCGTCGATCAGTAACGGAACATCCACTTCGCAGCCGGTCGACAATCCCGGGATGTAATCGGGAATCTTCGTGACGTCGGGAGTGTAGTGGAGCTTTCCGTCCTCCAGTGGCCGTCCACTTAGGCCGGTACCCTTCAGCAACCGCATGTTCTTCGGGATATCGGTCCAGCCGACGCTCGCGCGCATGATGCGGTCGCCAGTCTCTTCCTCCTTGAGGAACACACCGACGAAATCGTAGCCGATCGATTCGTCGCGAAGCCCGTGAACAACGGCCTGGCAGATATCGGTTTCGTCCGCGGCGGCAGCGATGCCGGTGAGCAGCCGCAACAACGCCGATTGCCGGTGCGCCGAGGCTTCGATGGCCTTGGCGCCCGGGTCGAACGGGAGGAGTTCGCCCTGACTATCAGGCATGGGGTTGTCTGTGCATGCGGGCATGAAGACTATCCGTCTAGGGGACAGACGGGAAGGCGGAAAGATCGACCACCGGACGCCGAGACCATGCAGTAACTTCTCAATTGCGATGTCTCTCTCTCGATCCGCTCGCGAAACCCTCACCGCGGTCTGCGACGCGTTCGTGCCCCCGTATGAAGACGGTGCTCCCGACATGGGTGTGCCGGAGCGGGTCGAGCAACTCATCGCTCGGCTACCTGACCCTGCCGACCGCGCAAGACTGAGCCTTCTGCTTCACGGTCTAGGGTCCCGAGTGGCGAGTCTGGTCGGCAGTGGTCGCTGGTCCCGCTTTCATAGACTCCCTCGAGAAGATCGCGAGCGCATTCTCGAATCGTGGGCTACGGCACGGCTGCAACTTCCCCGCACTGGGTTTCAGGCCCTCAAGCGTTTGGTATACGTGGCCCACTACTGCTGGCCCGGTCCTGACGGATCGCACCCGGCGTGGAAGACTGTAGGGTATTCGGGGCCGTTGCCGCAGCCCAAGGCCGGCGTGGCTCCGCTCGATGCAGAGAGCGTCAATCGCGACACGACGATTGACTGTGATGTCGTGGTCATCGGATCCGGTGCCGGAGGCGGCGTCGTGGCCGGTGTCCTTGCCGAAGCCGGTCGTGATGTCGTCGTGCTGGAGCAGGGCCCTAATCCGGGCGCAAAGGACATGACGCAGATCGAAGGTGACATGCTCGACTCGTTGTACATGGACGGTGGGTTGATGATGACGCAGTCCGGGTCGATGCCGGTGCTGGCGGGCGGCTGCGTGGGCGGCGGAACGGTCATCAACTACACGACATCGTTTGCGCTTCCCGATTCGATCCGGGAGCAGTGGGATCGGATCTCGGGATTGAAGGTGTTCTCAGGATCTAGTTTCGGGGAAGCGGTGAAACGGGTAAGCGAAAGGATCGACGTCAATACCGATTCGGCGCCGGGCATTAGAGACCAACTCCTCGAGCGGGCGTTAGAGTCGCTGGGTTGGCATGTCGATGCATTGCCCAGGAACGTCACCAACTGCCTGGAGGGTGCCGAGTGTGGTTTTTGCGGGTACGGGTGCCGCCACGGAGCCAAAAACTCGACGGCGACGACCTATCTACGTGATGCCGTGGCTCGGGGCGCTCGGGTGTACCCACGCTGTAGTGCCGAACAGGTCATCATCGAGCAGGGGCGTGCGACCGGAGTGCGTGCCACCGTGTCCCACGGATCGAATCGATATTCGCTCACCGTCCGGGCGAAGCGGGTCGTGGTGGCGTGCGGCGCGATTTACACCCCAGCGCTGCTCGCACGTTCCGGGGTGTCGAATCCCAACATCGGAAAGAACCTCCACCTGCATCCGGCGACCGCTATGGTCGGCGTGTTCGACGATCGCGTCGATCCGTGGACGGGGTCCTTGCAGACACGGTACTCCGACGAATTTGCCGACTTGCACAACGGGTTTGGCGTAAAGTTCGAAACGGCACCCGTGCATTTCGCGCTCGCCAGCAGCGGTTTCGGTTGGGGCGGGTCGCGTGAGTACCGTGAGGACGTCGCCCGGCTGGGGCATACGAGCGTCGTGGGTGTGCTGCTTCGCGATCGTGACCCCGGTCGTGTAAAGGTGACGCGCGATGGCCGACCCAAGGTGCATTATCACCTATCCGATTTCGACGCGGCACATGCCAGAACGGGCGTGCAAGGTGCCGCTAAGGTCTTGGCTCAAGCTGGAGCCCGTGAACTCATGTCGCTGCATACTCCTCCGGCTCGGGTTCGCGTGCGTGCTGGATGGGAGGACGAACTGCAGACGGCGATGGACTCGCGAGGTTACACGCGGTGCCGTATGTCGTATGTGTCGTTTCACCAAATGGGGACCGCGGCGATGGGAAGTGAAAGGCGGACATCGGTAGTCGATGAACAGGGTCGGTCGCACGACGTGAAGTGCCTATACGTCGCCGACGGGTCCGCGTTTCCGACGTCCAG
>JBDHLU010000073.1:0-17820 GCA_039656555.1 Gemmatimonadota bacterium
CCACATGGGGATGGCGGTGGCAGTCGAGGATGGACTCATCACGCCCGTGATACGCAACGCCAACCTCAAGACGCTGCGCGACATTGCATCGGAAAGCCGAGCGCTCGCCGAGCGGGCACGAGAACGCCGCCTCCGACCCGAAGAGTACACCGGGGCCACCTTCTCGATCTCCAACCTTGGCATGTTCGGCATCGACGAATTCACCGCGATCATCAACCCGCCGGAGGCGGGGATCATCGCGGTCGGGACACTGATGGAAAAACCTGTCGCCGTCGATGGAGCCGTCGTGGTGCGTCGCCGCATGCGATTGACGATGAGTTGTGACCACAGGGTGATCGACGGCGCAACGGGCGCACAGTTTCTTCAAACGGTCACGACGATGCTGGAGAATCCGATGGCAATGGTATGGTAGTCAATCGACTATCGACGAAATGGAACCAAAAGATGACCAAGGAAACACAGTGGCAAAAAGTTTTGATGTAATCATTCTCGGTGGCGGCCCGGCCGGATACGTGTGCGCAATCCGGGCGGCACAACTCGGACTCGACACTGCCGTCATAGAAAAAGAGAAACTGGGTGGCGTGTGCGTGAATGTCGGGTGTATCCCGAGCAAAGCGCTGCTCCACAGCGCCTACGTTGCCAACCTGGTATTGCACGATGCCAAGCGGCTCGGGGTTACCGTCGGCGACGTGTCACTCGATTTTGGCGCGGCGATCAAGCATTCGCGGCAAGTGTCCGAGCAAAACTCGAAGGGTGTCGGGTTCCTCTTGAAGAAGAACAAGGTGACCGTCATAACCGGCACCGGTACGCTGCAGCCTGGCCAAAAGATCAAGGTCGGGAGCGACACCTACACCGCAACCAAAGCGATCGTGCTGGCTACGGGAACTCGAGTCAAGGGAATTCCGCAGATTGGCTTGGACATCAACAAGACGACCGTTATTTCCACTGACGAAGCCTTGTTCCTCGATGCCGCACCGAAGTCTGTGGCCATAGTGGGAGCTGGAGCCGTAGGGTGCGAGTTTGCCGACGTGTTCAACGCGTTCGGTGCCGACGTCACGCTGATCGAAGCCCTGCCGAGGATTCTCCCGGTGGAAGACGCGGAAGCGTCGGCTACGGTCGCGAAAAGCTTCAAGAAGCGGAAGATCAAGATCCTTGCCGGGGCGACGGTCAAGAGCGCCAAAGTCGGAACCGATAATGTGACGCTTGAAGTTGAATCTGGGGGCGAGACCAGCACGGTGAAGGTGGAAAAGGTCTTGATGGCCGCCGGTCGGGCGATGAACACCGAGGGATCCGGATTCAAGGAGGCGGGCGTTCAACTCGACGATCGAGGATTCGTCAAGACGGACGACAAGCTGCAGACAACGGCACAGGGCGTGTACTGTATCGGCGATGTGGCCGGACCGCCGATGTTGGCGCACAAAGGCAGTCGTGAAGGCACGTTCGTGGCTGAACTGGTTGCCGGCCAACAGCCGCATCCAATTCGCTACGACAACATCCCATCGGTCACGTATTGTCATCCGGAAGTCGCCAGCATTGGACTCACGGAAGAACAGTGCAAGGAGCAGAAGCTGGACTACGTGGTCGGCAAGTATCCTCTTTCTGCGAACGGACGGGCTCGCGCGTCACTCGAGACTGATGGCTTCGTCAAGATTATCCGCGACGTAAAATACGGCGAGATATTGGGTGCGCACATCGTCGCATCGCACGCGAGTGAGATAATTCACGAATTGGCAGTGGCGCGCGAAAGCGAATACACGGTGGAGGAAGTCGAACTCGCGGTGCACGCCCACCCGACCCTGTCCGAAGCCGTGGCGGAAGCGGCCCTCGATTCGTTGGGTCGCGTGATCCACGCCTAGGTGAGCACCCAGGATCCGGTCGGCCTGGCGCTGGCCGGCATCGGCGCCGGCACCACGACGGGGGCATCCGTCATGACGGCCGGCGTCTTTGCAATCCGCTTCATGCAAGCCTCAGGAAGCGCATCTGCCGAGGTCGGCGGGTCCATCATCAGCGCCACACTGTTCGCCGGCATCGTCGCGGCAGTCTTATCAGCTTGGATCGTCACAGCGCCGATCGCCGATATTTGGCGTCGCGGAGTTACCGCCGGCATCTCTGTTCTCGGTGCGGCGCTACTGGCCATCGGCGCTACCGTAGCAGACCAACTCGCGGGATTGATTGGCGTTGGTGCCTATGGTGTCGTATTGGTGGTGGCCGCCGCCGTCACACACAGTGCCGCCCGGCGGTTGGGTCGCGCATGAGTACCGAGCTCTCGGTCGTCGGGCTGGGGCGCATGCCCTACGAAGAGGCCTGGCAGCATCAACGCTCTCTGGCCGAAGCGAGGATCCGCGGCGACATAACCAACGACCTGCTACTCCTGGTCGAACACCCCCCCGTGATCACACTGGGGCGTTCGTTCGACCCGAAACATCTCCCGACCTCCCGCGAGCAACTCGCCGATCGATACATCGACGTCTTCGAAATAGAACGTGGCGGCGATGTCACGTTTCACGGGCCCGGGCAATTAGTGGGTTACCCGATCTTCCGGCTCACCGAGCACAGGGAGGACCTTCACTGGTTTCTCCGAAAGATCGAAGAGGCGTTGATCGAGGCTCTCGCAACCGTGGGAGTGGCCGGAGACCGCACCGAGGGCCTCACGGGCGTGTGGACGCACGGGCGGAAGATCGCCAGCATCGGTATCCACGTTAAGCAATGGGTGACATGGCACGGGTTTGCGCTCAACGTTTCCACCAACCTGTCGTACTTCGACCTGATCGTACCGTGTGGCATCGATGGTGTGCAGATGACCTCGATCACCAAGGAACTCGGCGAGCGAGCGCCGCGCGACATCTGGGGCCGCGCGCTGGACGGCGTAATCTTGGGTTTCAGCGAAGTGTTCGAATTCCAACCGCAAGCGGTTACGCTCGACGAATTGCTGGCACTCTCCTAAGACGCCCCACCCATCAACTCGAAAAACCGGCCAAACACCCGAATCCCATTCAGATACTGCGCCACACCGATCTTCTCGTTTGGTGCGTGCAAACGGTCGTCCGGCAACCCGATGCCGGCCATGACCACGGGTGCGCCGCCGGACCCCAACGCCGGGACTACCGGAATCGAGCCGCCAGATCGGATCGGTACGGTGCCCCGACCCTCCACTTCTCGAAATGCCCGGTCGATCATTTGGAACGGTGGCGCCGAAACATCGAGCATTACCGGATCGGCACCGTGAATGAACTCCACTTTGACATCGGCAAACGGAGGGGCCGCCGCCTTCGCGGCCTTGGTGAGTTGACGGAAAACGGTCTTCGCTTTCTGCTTCGGTACGAGGCGCAAACTCACCTTGGCCGTGGCAACTGCTGGGATCACGGTTTTGGCACCCTCAGCCACGAATCCGCCGGTGATGCCGTGGATCTCGAATGTCGGCAGCCCCCAGATGCGCTCGAGGGGAGTGTATTTCTGAAGCCCGGTCAACACCTTTGCGCCGACCTCGCCCGTCCGGAACTTTCTTTCGCTGAACGGCAGCGCGGCCCAGCTGTCGCGCTCCTGCTTACTGGGCCTCACCACAGCTTCGTAGAGCCCCGGCACCTTGATGCGGCCGGAAGGCGCTTTGAGGTTGGCCAGAGTATGCACCAAGGCCTCGTGCGCATTGGGCGCCACACCGCCGTACAACCCAGAATGAAGATCTGACTTCAGGGTTCGCAGAGTTATCGTCGCATAACACAGGCCCCGTAACCCAACTTCGATCGCCGGCCATCCGGGCGCGTAATACGGCATGTCGGCGACCAACACTGCGTCTGCCTCGACCAGTTCGGGCCGCCTGGCAAGCAGATCGAACAACACGCCCGAGCCGGACTCTTCCTGACCCTCGATGAGAAACGAGATATTCACCGGTGGCTTTCCGCCATTCAACACAGCCTCAAACGCCTTGACGATGGCGAAGACCTGGCCCTTATCGTCCGTCGCTCCCCGAGCATAGAGATTGCCGTCTCGCACGGTTGGTTCGAACGGCGGGGTCTCCCATTCGTCCAGTGGGTCGGGCGGCTGCACATCGTAGTGGCCATACACAAGCACTGTGGGTTGCCCAGGCACGCGTGGCCCTCTTCCCCACACCACTGGGTGCGTATCGCTCGAGAGTAACTCGACCGTGGGGCAGCCCAGGTCCTTCAGATGGTCCGCCAACCATTCGGCGGCGCGCCGGCAGTCCTTGTCGTGGGCCGGCGTGGTAGAGATCGAGGGCATGGTGAGGAACGTGCGCAGTTCGTTCAGCAACCGGCGCTTGTTCTTGGCTACGAAGTGTTTGATATCGGTCATGGTATCGTCAAATATACTGCTGACCTTGCACCATCGACACAATCTCCCACATTGTCCCACGGACCCACTTTCCAAGGATCGCATCATGGCGGAACGTCAGACTTCCAAGACGATGGGCACGCGGGCTATCACCATTAGCCAGTTCGACCTCGCAGCCGACCTCATCGATTTGGAAGAACACATGCGGCGAATTTTCGTCATGCCGTTCCGGACGGTAGCCGTCGAGGTGCCCGTTCGCATGGATTCCGGAGAGATCGAGGTATTTCGTGGATACCGGGTTCAACACAACGGTGCTCGGGGACCGTGCAAAGGGGGGATCCGGTTTCATCCGGATGCAGACGAAGAGGAAACCTTGGGACTGGCCACGACCATGACGTGGAAGACGGCGTTACTCGACATCCCGTTTGGCGGCGCCAAGGGCGGGGTGCAGATCAACCCACGCGACCTGTCGACCCGCGAGTACGAAGCGGTCACGCGCGTGTTCACGAGTCGCGTGTCCATCGTGCTGGGGCCGTATCGCGATATCCCCGCACCCGACATGGGTACCACCGCTCAAGTAATGGCGTGGATCCTCGACGAATACTCTAAGCGCCGTGGATATACACCAGGCGTGGTGACGGGAAAGCCTGTCTCTCTCGGCGGATCGTTGGGCCGGGAAGAAGCAACGGGACGCGGGGTGATGTATATCATGCAGGAGTTCTCAAACGACTTCGACATTCCGCTGACGGGCGGGACCGTCGTCATCCAAGGGTTCGGGAACGTTGGCGCCCACCTTGCTCGTCTGTTACATGAGCAGGGTGCGAAGATTCTCGCCGTCTCCGACGTCGATGGCGCTCTGTACAACAAGAAAGGCCTCGATATCCCCAACCTGTTCCGGCACGGGTATATCGAGCGCAAGCCGGTACAGGATTTCGACGGTGGTGACCACATCACGAACAATGAGTTGTGGGACATAGCGTGTGACTGGCTCATTCCCGCTGCATTGGGCGGTGTCATCAATAAGGAAACGAACGCGGAGAGCATCGATTGCCGCGTCGTCGTCGAAGCCGCCAACAGTCCGGTGACACCCATCGCGGACAAGATGCTGGCGGAACGTGGAATTCCCGTCCTACCGGATTTCTTGGCGAACGCCGGCGGCGTGGTCGTGAGTTATTTTGAATGGGTCCAAAACCTCCAGCAGCACCCATGGTCGTTGGAGCAGGTCAATCGCGAACTTCTCGGCCGCATGACCAAAGCGTACCGCGCTGTGCGGGACATCGTGTCCGAGCGGAAGATCCCCTGGCGTACAGCGGCGTACATGATCGCGCTCGCCAGGGTGGCTGAGGCCGAACGATTACGGGGAAATCATTGACAGTGGGATATTGGGACGGCCATCGACTATCGGCCATCGGCTACTCTTAGAACGTCAACCGTAGGCCCAACATATGCGCATCTTTGCCATTGAGATCGTCGGGGAGGTATCCGTAGTCGAGTAGAAACCGTCCCAACGTGAGCGTCGCACCGACAGTGAGTTTGGCATCGGAATAGGGGGCCGGCCGTCCCGCATATCCCGCTCGTCCCAGAATGCCCACACCGGATATCACAATGCCGGCCTCCACCCCAAGCACTCCGCGCGCTGGCTGGCCCTCGACCCACTGGATCTCGAATGTCGACAGCAGTCGAACCGTTTCGAGCGGATCGACATAGTTCATCGTGAATCCCAGCCGCGATACTCGGGCAAGCGCAACACCGGCGGAATCGAGCCAATTGCCTCCGACGTTCTGTATCGAGAACGCGAGGGCGGCGATGTCGAAGAATGCCAGGGCTATTCCGGCATCCATGCTCACCGCTTTGTCGTAAACATCCCCGACACGTCGGCGATAGTACTTGCCGCTGCCTCCGATGGCGATCATGCCAAAGCGATAGATCAACGATCCCACACCCAACGCCTCGTATGCCGGTTGGCCTGCCGGCGCTGCCGATGGCGCAAACGAACCTGACGTCTGGCCTAGGTCGAAATACCGCGCTCCAAGTCCAACGTCGAATTGTCCAACGCGCCAAGCCAGGGCGCCTGTGGCCAAGTAGGTGCCCTGATCGATCGGACGGTACGAACCCTCGACGGCCACCCGGCGGATAGTCGCCATTCCAGCCGGGTTGATGAAGATCGACCCCGCATCACCCACCAACGCAACACCGGCTCCGTTGAATCCCGCCGTGCGGACAGTCGCGGGCAATTGTAGGACGATTGGGGTTTCGTTCGACTGCGACGCAGCGGACCCCGGATAGCCCAGCGCCACGAGCACCGCTCCGCACCAGGGGATGGCGCGGATGCTCACTTGATGCGAACTACACTCAGACGCGGCGCCCCACCGCTGAATGGTTCCCCGCCCGGCCCCGTGAACGTCACCTCGAAACCGTCACTGCCGGCGTCCAAATGCACGAACACGTAGGTACCGGAACCTGCCGGCAGGCTCCCCGTTTGGCTGAACGCGCCTCCGTTCGACACCAAAGGACTCAGAGGAAATGGCCGAGGAAACTGCGCCCGGTCATTCGTGTGTATTGCCTCGTAGGTTACCTTGAAATCCCATGACGAATATTCCAGAAAGGAGGGAACGGACACTCCAGGGTGGTCCGACATGGAGTTGGCCATGAACCATCGAGTCACGAGTCGCTCCCATCCCTCACCGGTCGCCGCTTCGACGTTTTGCGTACCCACCATGCCACTCTCGGAGAGTAATCGGACCACACCGTCACCGTATTGATCTGCCAGCCACCGGACGAACAGCCATCCGGCTCCCCGTTCGGCCAGCGTACCGGTACCCCCAAAGAGCAGTGCGTTTCCCAATGGGTTCTCGAGGTAGCGATAGCTGTTCGTCAGCGAACCGGTCACGAACCGCGTGAACGCATCGGCGTCTCCACCCGCAAGAAGACGCCGGCCTCCAAGCTCTTCCGCCAAATGCGACATGCCCTCGTTTAGCCACGTCTCTTCGACACTGCCGCCGCGCACCAACACGTGCTGGTGATAGCTGATCATATGCTGGAGCTCGTGAATGAAGGTGACCGGAACGATCTGTCGCACCTTGCTTGCGGCGATAGTGCATCCCCTCGATCCGGACGGGTCGGCGGTCACCGCGTAGAACACCTCGGCCTGGTTCGAACGCGAGTCACCTTGAAACACCGGATCGAGGTCGATCGAGAAGAAGAATCCCGTCACGATCGACGTCGAACACTGTTGCGACGGGGTCAATCCGTTGACGACCGGGGTCAGCAGGATAATGGCGCGCCCGTTGCCGTCGATGTCGGACTCGGATCCAAACGCCGATGTCGCTACCTGGTACAGTTCCTGATCGAAGAGCCGTCCGAGTTCCACCAACTCTCCGTCGGTCAGGCCACCGGCTGGCGACTCCTTGTCGACATAGATGATCGCATGATCTCCGACGTACTTCGCTTCCGCCCTCACCTCGGGAAAATCAGCAACTGCCTGGCACTGCAGTTTGGAGCACACACTGAATTTCCGTTCGTCGCCCACGTTCACTCCAGCTGGTGCAGCCATCGGCGCAGCCGGCAGCACCGGCGGCTTGGGCATGCGCCCATGTTCTGCATCTTGCTCTCGGAGCCAATCGTGGAACCGCACCGCAAACGGCAATTCGGTGTCCCCGAACTCTGCCGAGGGCGGCGCCGGTATTCCGGGGAGGCTTCCATTCACCCTGAATGCGATCGAACTCCCTGAAACGTTCCCCGCGGACTGCGCCGCAAGCATATACTCAGCTTCCCCTCCCACACCGGTGCCCGGAAACGTCGCGCAGCCGCCCAACTCGCCCGGGGTGAACACCCGGAACTCCCCGACCTCGAGCCGGATGGAATCGGACGATGATGTGTAGGTAGCCGGTGTCGTGTTGGATCGCGCATTGCCAAGCACGGCAACGACGTCAACCGAACCCGTCGGCAAGCATGCCGGAACGGTCGCCCGGACTGATCCGAGCGGGCCCCCGAATGTCCATGCCGGAACACCGCCGATCTCGATGTAGGTACCGGCGTCCAAACCGAAGCCTCGCACGGTAATGGTGTCATAGGCGCCAAACGATGTCGGTTGGACTTCAGTGACGCCCGGTCCGGGCACGGCGGTGGCCGTGAATTCGACCGCCTTGGAGCGGTCCACCTTGATCGCAGCTCGGATCCTGTATGTCCCCACTCCACCCAGCGTCAGGCCAATCTCCGCTCGACCCAGGCCATCGGCCAGAGAGATAGTGTCTGAAAGCGACGCGCCCGAGCCCTCGACAATCGTCCACACGACTTCGGTGCGCGGCGCCTCTGTCCCCTCGGAGAAGGACAAGTTGGTGGCCAAGGCCGATGTTAGCCTAGTACCCTGGATCCCAGATTGGGCATCCGTCGCGCCCACCTTGGTAATCACGTCACCTTGGGGTACGTCGACAGGCCCCTTGCTGCCGCATGCGATGGCGCCACACGCAAGAAAAGCTGCGGCAAAACGGCCCATCATCTGCGACCAACCTACCCGTCGTTCAGGGACCATCAGCACAGAATTCGGCGCGAAATTGAAGGCACGTAACTCCTAACACGCAAGCAACATAGGGCCATGCAACACGCTTTGACAACGTGTGCGCGGCGGGGTAGGTTTCGTTCTGTCACCCATGGGTTTCGTTCATCTCCACACACACTCGGAATACTCGCTCCTCGACGGGGCAAATCGTATACCCGATCTCGTCGCGAGAGTCTCATCGCTAGGCATGGACAGCTTGGCGATTACCGACCATGGCAACCTTCACGCGGCCTGGTCGTTCTACGAAGTTGCCAAGAAAGCTAAGGTCCGGCCCATCCTTGGATTCGAAGCCTACTTGGCGTTCGGGCCAAGGCAAGAGAAAGAGCGGCCGTCCTGGGCCCCGGCCAACTACTCCCACCTTGTTTTGCTCGCGCGAAACCGCCAGGGCTACAAGAACATCGTCAAACTTTCGTCGGCCGGCTACCTCGAAGGATTTTACCGCCGGCCTCGCATCGACAAGCAGATCCTCGAAGAGCTTTCGGACGGCATCGTGTGTCTTGCGGCGTGCCTTTCCGGCGAGGTCTCCCTGTGGTTGCGACAAGGGGCCTACGAACGCGCGAAGGAGTCGGCAGAGTGGTTCTCGCGAGTGTTCGGCCCTGATGGTTTTTGGCTCGAGGTCCAGGATCACGGCATCGCGGACGAGAAAGTCGTGCGGGACGGGATGTTCAAACTGGGCGAAGACCTGGGCCTTCCCGTCCTCGCGACCAACGATGCGCACTATCTGGAACGCGAAGACCACGAAGCTCACGACTGTTTGCTGGCCATCGGGACTGGGAAGGACCTCGACGACCCTAATCGGTTTCGCTTCCACGGATCCGAAAGTTATGTCAAAACCGAAGAAGAAATGGCGCAGGTATTCCCGAACCGGCCTGATTTGCTCGAGAATACTGTACGGGTGGCCAACCTATGTGAGTTCGACTTCGAGCAGCGATATTTTCTACCAGAGTTTCCGCGACCGAAGGAGTTCGAGACTGACGATGACCTGCTGATCGACCTCGCGTCGCGTGGTGCCACCGATCGGTATGGCGATCCCCTGCCGGCCAACGTGACAGAGCGACTCCAGTACGAACTCGACATCATCACGAAGACCGGGTACGCCGGGTATTTCCTGATCGTTCAGGACTTCATTCGGGCAGCGAAGGAACGCGGGATTCCGGTTGGGCCGGGCCGCGGGTCGGCGGCAGGCTCTTTGGTTGCGTACGCGCTTGGAATCGTCGACGTCGATCCCCTCGAGTTCGATCTCCTTTTCGAACGCTTCTTGAATCCCGAACGCGTATCGATGCCGGATATCGACGTCGATTTCTGTTATGAACGCCGCGGTGAGATCATTGAATACGTGCGTGAACGGTACGGGCACTCGTCCGTCGGGCAGATCATCACGTTCGGAACCATGAAAGCACGTGCCGCAATTCGTGACATCGCGCGCGTACTCGCGATCAGTCCCGCAGAGGCCGACAAGATCGCAAAGCTCATTCCTTCGGGCCCAGGCTATTCACTGTCCGTGTCCGAAGCGGTGCGCAAAGTTCCCGAGCTCGCGCGACTCGTTCGCGAGAACGACACGCTGGAGCGACTCGCCGACCTGGCCCAACGGGTCGAAGGCCTGGCACGCCACGCGTCAGTACATGCCGCAGGAATCGTCATTGCCCCCGGCCCTCTGGTCGACTACGTACCCGTTTGCCTTCCACCCAAGAGCGGTTCGCAAAACGGCGAGAACTCCATCATCACGCAATTCGACATGGTGGCACTCGAGAAGGTCGGGATGCTCAAGATGGACTTCCTGGGGCTTCGAACGCTCACGGTCATCCACGATGCTATGGCAATGATCGAAGAGCGCCACGGCGTCACGGTAAACTTCGACGAGATCGATCGTGGCGACCCCGCCGTGTACGAGATGCTGCGCAATGGACGCACGGCAGGCGTCTTCCAGTTTGAATCGCCTCTGGCGACGGACATGTTGCGCCAGCTACGCGTCGACCGCTTTGATGATCTCGTGGCAACGAACGCGTTGGTACGACCGGGCCCACTCGACTCGGGCATGCATCAGGTGTATGCGCGCCGCAAGCGTGGCGAAGAGCCGGTCACCTACCCGTTGCCCGAACTCGAGGAAGTGCTCGCCCCCACCTACGGTGTCATTATTTATCAAGAGCAGGTCATGCTCATCGCGAATCTGCTCGCAGGATATTCACTCGCGGAAGCAGATGTCTTGCGCAAGGCCGTTGGGAAAAAAATCCAAACACTCATCGACGCCGAATTAGAGCGGTTCGTCGACCGGTGCATCGAGAACGGGCATCCGCAGCGTATCGTGGAGGACCTAGCATCGCAAATCAAGACGTTTGGCCGTTACGGATTCAACAAGTCGCATTCGGTGGCGTATTCGATTCTGTCGTTCCGGACGGCGTGGCTCAAAACGCACTACCCCGCAGAATTCATGGCCGCGCTCCTCTCGTCGGAAATCGGCGACACCGACAAGGTGGTTGGGTATATCAACGAGACGAGGGAACTCGGACTCGAGGTGTTGCCCCCATCGGTCAACGAATCGGGTCTCAAGTTTACAGTGACCAGTGAGTCGCAGATGCGCTTCGGTCTCGGCGCGGTCCGCAATGTCGGCCGCGGGGCAATCGAGTCTATCATCGACGGCCGTGCCTCGGGCCCGTACGAAACACCCACCGACTTTTGCGATCGCATCGACCTTCGATTGTGCAACAAGCGCGTCATCGAGTCACTGATTGCTGCCGGGGCGTTGGACCACCTTGGCGACCATCGTGCGCAATTGCTCGCGGCGCTCGAGTTAGCCTTGTCCGAAGCGCAGGTTCGCCAGGCGGAACGCGAGGCAGGTCAGGGCTCGCTCTTCGGCGATCCTACCGAGAGCGCAGTGTCCAACGCGCCAGTGGCACTCCCCGACGTGCCACAGTGGAGCGAAGCCGAACGCCTTGCCCGCGAGAAGGAGGTCATTGGGTTCTTCATCTCCGGCCACCCACTGGAACGGTATCGTCGCGAGGTCGAACTCTTTGGCGTCCGCACCACCGCAACGCTTGGTATATGGAGCGAACACCGAGTGTCGGCCGCCGTGGTGGTTACGTCAATCAAGCGTCGCATCAGCCGAAAGACCGGTGCGGAATACGCCCGACTCACGCTAGAGGACTTCCATGGCACTGCCGAAGCCATCGTATTCCCCGACGGCTGGAGTAAGCTCTCCAACGTCATAGTGACCGATGCAGCCCTCCTCCTGACCGGCGGCTACAGCCCTCGGGATCGGGGAGAAGATCGCGCACCATTCATTATCGAGATCGCCGAACCGCTCGAGGAACTCCGCACGAGTGGCGTCATGGGCGTCGAGATCACATGGAAGGGATCGATCGGACCCAACCCAGACGCCGCGAGGGCCATCCGGGCGCTCTGCACCGCGCACCCGGGCCGCGCCCCCTTGTTTGTCGACTGGAGTGACGGCAACGGCACTACCGCACGCTTGCGCGCGCGGGGGGCACGGGTGTCTCTTGATCAAGACTTTCTGGACGCGCTCCGCGAACTGATTGGACCTGATAGCGTGCGGCTGGTGCGCGCGGACTAGGGTGCCTGTGGCTTTCAAACTCGACTTCGAAAAACCCATCATCGACCTCGAGGAGCAGATCAAGCACCTCCAAGAACTGGCCCAAGATCGCCGGCTCGATGTTGGCACCGAGATCGCTCCACTCGAGGCGAAGCTCACGGAACTCCGCATCGAGATCTATCGAGATCTGACACCTATCCAACGCGTCCAAGTCGCTCGTCATCCCAAACGACCGTACACGTGGGACTACATCAACGCCATCTTCACCGACTTCGTCGAACTACGGGGCGATCGCCTGTACCGCGACGACCCGGCCATTGTCGGTGGATGGGCCCGCTTCGACGGCGAACCGATCATGGTCATCGGCCACCAGAAGGGGCGCGATACGAAGGAAAACCTCAAGCGCAATTTCGGGATGCCCCACCCGGAGGGATACCGCAAGGCATTACGCCTGATGCATATGGCCGACCGTTTCGGGGCGCCCATCGTGACGCTTATCGATACGCCCGGCGCATATCCGGGACTCGGCGCCGAAGAGCGCGGCCAGGCACAAGCGATCGCAAGCAATCTAGAGGAGATGGCCTTGCTCGAAACACCATTCATCGCCGTTGTGATCGGTGAGGGTGGTTCGGGCGGCGCACTCGCCCTCGGCTTGGCGGATCGCGTGCTCATGTTCGCCAACTCCGTGTACTCGGTCATTTCACCGGAAGGCTGCGCCGCCATCCTGTGGAAGGACGCGTCCCAACGGGAACGCGCTGCGGAAGCGCTCAAACTCACGGCAGAAGATCTGCTCAGCCTCGGGGTAATCGACGAGATCCTGCCCCAACCCCCGGCGGAGCCCACACCGACCACGACGCCATGGCGGACACCCTTGCCGAAGCCATTCGGCGGCACCTGAGCGACCTATCGGAACTCGACGGCGAGACGCTAGTTGAAGGCCGCGCTGCCAAGTTTCGCAACATGGGTCCGCTCCGAGAAGAATAGCGATGCCGCAAGTCATCGAGGTTCGTTTCAAAGGTGCCCGCAAGGAGTACTACACATGGGAAGGCGACACTCCGCCGGCCATCGGCGAAGCCGTCGTTGTCGTGGCCGAACGGGGCGAAGACCTCGGGCACGTTTCCGCCATCGGGGACAACGCCCAACTCAAGTGTGCCGGTTCAAGCAACGGCTGCGATCGGGCCAAACCCTATGAACCGAAATCGAAAGTGTTGCGTACAGCATCTGAGCAGGATGCCAACGTCTCCGTGCAACTCCGCAAAGCGGAAGAAGACGTGCGTCGCAAAGTGATGGAACGCGTCAAAGCACACGACCTTACCATGAAGGTGTCGGACGCCGAATGGCAGTGGGACCGCAAGAAACTCACGGTATACTTCACCGCCGAGAAACGCGTCGATTTTCGCGCCCTGGTCCGGGACCTGGCCAGCTTATTTCGGACCCGGATCGAGCTACGGCAAATTGGGACACGGGATGAAGCCAAGCGCCTCGATGGAGTCGGCCGCTGCGGCCGCCAATACTGCTGTTCGTCGTGGCTCCCCGAGTTACGTCCGGTTTCGCTGTCCCTGGCCAAGGATCAGCGCCTGTCGCTCAATCCGAGCCAGATCTCAGGTGGGTGTGGTCGCCTATTGTGTTGCCTTCGGTATGAACACGATTTCTACGTGACGACGCGAAAACGTTTCCCCAAGGAAGGACGGGTGCTTCGCACTGCTGCCGGCCCGGAACGGGTTGAGTCAGTGGATATCTTTCGCGAACGCGTGTTGCTCAGGGCCGAAGACGGGACGTACCGGTCTCTCGCGCTGGCCGAGCTCAAGGAAGAGGTCGCCGCGCCGGACCAGGCCCCTGAAAAGATGGTCCAACCACCGTCGAGCCTGGTGACTTTCGACGTGAAGGACGAACTGGTCACGACCGAAAAGGCCGTAGAATCAGTGGCGCCTCCACCCCCAACACGTCGCCGAAAGCGGCGGCGCAATCGCGGCCGACGGCGCAAGAACGGCAACGACACCAACGACCCGAAGCGTGACGACAAACCGTAAGTTCTACATCACGACCGCGATCGATTACCCAAATGGAGTGCCGCACCTTGGGCATGCCTACGAGAAAACGGGTGCCGATTGCATTGCCCGGTACCACCGCCTGTGTGGTGAGACCGTACAGTTCGTCGTCGGGATGGACGAACATGCGCAGAAGGTGGCCCAAGCCGCGGATGAAGCGGGCATCGATCGTCATCAATGGATCGACGACATTGCCGCTGAGTTCCAGAGCACCTGGGCCACACTGCAGATCTCCAACACCGACTTCATTCGTACGACCGAAGATCGTCATCACGTCGCGGTCGAAGAACTCTTCCGTCGGATTCAGCGTGCCGGTTACCTGACCGAGGGGGTCTACGAAGGGCATTACTGTATTGGCTGCGAGGCGTACAAACTCGACAAAGACCTCGACGAAAATGGCCGGTGTCCCTTGCACCCCACCCGCGAAGTCTCCTGGCTCGAAGAACCAAACTACTTCTTTCAAATCGGGAAGCTCCGAGGCCGGCTGTTGCAGTTGTACGAAGAACACCCTGACTTCGTTCAACCCAAGCCGAAGTACAACGAGATCGTCAACGTCGTCCGCGACTGGACCGACGATCAAGCCATCTCCGTCAGTCGCGCCCGCGTGCCGTGGGGTATCCCGTGGCCGGACGACCCCGACCACACTGTCTACGTGTGGTTCGATGCCCTCATCAATTACCTCTCGGCCACAGGCTTCCCCGATGATCGATACGTCGAGACTTGGCCGGCCGACGTCCATGTGATCGGACCTGACATTCTCCGGTTCCACGCCGCCATGTGGCCGGCCATGCTCATGGCCGCCGACCTTCCGGTTCCCAGCAAGGTGTGGTGTCACGGATGGGTGAAGACCGGTGGCGAACGCTTCTCCAAGACTGCCGGAGTGGCCATCACGCTGCGTGAGACCATCGACTATCACGGGGTCGATGCCCTGCGCTACTTCCTCCTCCGCGAGGTTCCGTGGGATTCGGATGGGAACTTCACGTTTGAGCGATTCGACGTGCGTTACACGGCCGAACTCGCCGACGCGCTCGGCAACCTCGTGAGCCGGGTGACCTCCATGATCGTACGCTACCTCGACGGAGCGATCCCATCCGCCGACCAGTCGGAACTCGACACATTGGCATCGGAAGTCCGTGACGCCTACCAGGCAGCAATGGACCGGCACCTGCTGCACCGAGGAGCACAAGAAGCATGGAAACTGGTTGACCGGGCGAACGCCTTTGTGGAACAGCGGGCACCGTGGACGCTGGTTAAGGAGGGGAAGACCCGGGAACTGGGTAACACACTCGGCTCGCTGGCTCGGACCCTCGCCCGTATCGCCATCCTCCTGGCGCCCTTCATGCCCGGCAAATCTGACGAAATCTGGGCTGCTCTCGGCCTAAATGGATCGGCGACAGGAGCCTCATGGGAGGCCTACGCTGAACCTCGGGTCGATGGATTGGTGGTCCAGAAGCCTGCACCGCTCTTTCCCAAGTCTGGCACAGGCTCTTAAGTTCTTATTTGACAACGAGTTACATGTGGCACCCTGACGGTTGACAGGGTTGGCACATGCCCTCACCTTTGAGTGCTCCCTGTGACCTTCCTCACAGATCGCCGGGGCGGGTTTGTCTATTTCTGTAGTCCTACAAAACGCGGTTCAGCGAGGCTGGTATTAATGGCAGATCGGCATTGGACGATTGTGTTGGTACCCTACGGTACGGGGCGCTCCCGAACCGTGCGGGTGCCCGTGCGCGCCTTCCAATTTGCAGCGGGATTTCTCGCCGTGGCCGCCGTTGTATCCAGTGTGCTTGCCTACACGGCCGTCTCGCGCGCCGTCGACCTCTCCAGACTCGACCGGATGGAGCGGCGCAATGACGTGCTCGCCGAGGAGCTGTCTCAGGCTGAGCTGCTGATTGGCGAATTGCGGGACACCGTCAACTCGCTTGCCATTCGCGACGAGCAGGTGCGGTTGCTGGCCGGTCTCGATCCGACCGACCCACAGGTCCTCCTGGCGGGCATCGGTGGTCCGGCACGCTGGACCGAACGGGAGCAACTCCTCTCCGAAGGTGTGGCGGGCCGCCGAACGCTCGAGTTCCGCAGCACGCTGAATAATCTCGTACGCCGGGCCAACTTGCTGGCCGTTTCGTACACTGATGCTTTGGACAGTCTCGAATCCCACACCGATCAGTTGAGTCGCACTCCGTCTATCCGGCCGATCGTCGCCGGAGAAGGCTGGTACACCAGCGCGTTCAGTACGTCGCGGATGCATCCGATCTTCAATGAGGCGCGCCCGCACGAAGGGATCGATATCTCCGCGCCCACTGGCACACCGATCCATGTGGCCGCCAACGGTCGTGTAGAGCGAGTCCGGGACCAACCCGGCTACGGCAAGACGGTAACCATCGACCACGGGTATGGCGTCCGCACCTTCTACGCGCACACGTCCAAGATCCTCGTTCGCGTGGGTGAGTGGGTCGAGCGGGGCGACAAGATCGCCGAGGTGGGCCGCACTGGTATCGCAACAGCGCCCCATGTCCATTACGAGGTGCTCGTCAATGGGAAACCGGTGGACCCCGATCGATACATCTTCAAGAAATCGATCATCGACTAGCCTCAGCACCGCACTGCTTCGTCGCCTACTCCCCATCCTGTTGGTTTCCTCGCTGGCCGCCTGCGCCGAGGGTGACCTTACCGTTCGGCTGTCACTCCACCAGGAGGAGTTGAGAGGCGTGCAGGTCGAGGCCGTACCTTTCGATCCGGACGCGATCCTCGATTCCCTTGCCGGAACCGCCGTCGATCCATCGCCCACGTTCAGCGCACTCGAAGAAGCGTTGTTCGCGTTCGAACCATCGGACCATGCGGCACTGGCTGCCATCAACGAACCATGGCTCGCCCTGCGGGACTCCGTGGCGGCGCTCTCGGAGTCGTTACAGGCGATGGACCGTGCAGACCCGGCGTACGCGGTCGCCTACGGGCAGTTCCGTGCCCTGTACGCACAGTTCACCCAGAGGACGGCACAGCGCGGCCGGGAACTCTCGGCTCTCGACGGTAACGGCGTCAAGCTCGCGCGGTGGGCGCAGGCCGCGGCCGACACGCTTCGCACATGGGAACGGATCGCGTACGCCGCATATGATTCTCTCGCATCTGCCGCGTTGACTGCTTCTGGCAGGGAAGCGCACACGCTCACCACCGAAGCGAACGGTGAAGCCCAAGTGACGCTCGAACCGGGGATGTGGTGGCTCGTTGTCCGCCGTGCCGATACCGAGAACCCGTTCCTGGAGTACTATTGGCACGTCCCGATACAGGTTAACGGGCTCGTCCCAACGGTTCTCACGCTCACCGAGCACCGTGCCCTACTTCGCTGGCGACACTAGCGCGAACAAACGATGCGCCGGCCGCGT
>JBDHLU010000074.1:0-20821 GCA_039656555.1 Gemmatimonadota bacterium
CCGGGCGGCCCTCCGGGCGACCTCGTGGTAACGTTCCAGGTGAAATCAGACCGGTTCTTCTCTCGCGACGGACTCGATGTCTACTGTACCGTCCCGATCAACTTTGCCCAAGCGGCGCTCGGGACGAAAATCAAGGTACGCACCGTCAGCGGTCGGCGTGTCGTTTTGACCATACCGGCGGGAACGCAACCAGGTCGGAAGTTCCGGATCAAGGGGCAAGGCGTAGAGAAGAACGGCAAGAAGGGAGACCAGTTCGTCGAGGTCGATGTGACGATCCCCGAAAAGCTCACCGATGAGCAAGAAGAACTCGTCAGGAAGTTTGCGGATGGAGTGGGACTGAAATACTAGCTTATCACTATCCCACCACTACGAACATCTGTCTCGCCTTTGCCAGCGCGTCTTCGTCTCCGACGAGGACGACCGAATCGCCGGGTGCGAACTTGAAATCCGGATCGGGCGCGTAGAACGGTTCACCGGCACGGACGACGGCTACTACGGTCGCACCGGTTTCGCGACGTATTTGGAGGGAGGCCGGGTGTTCCCCGACCGCACGCGTGCCGGTTTCGACCTCGATGATCTCGATGGCGCGGTGGATTCCCATGTGTGCCAACGCGTCGAGCTGGTATTCTCCCGTGGTCTTGCCGAGAATGATCCCGTAGTGTTCTTCTCGCGCGGCACCGACCTCCCGATCGATCACGTTGGACGGAATGTTATAATATCGGAGCACGCGGCTGAAGATCTCGAGAGACGTTTCGAATTCTTCGGCGATAACTTCGTCTGCCCCCACCCCCTTGAGTTGCGTGATTGCTTGCACATATCGCGTGCGAACGACGATGCGAATTGCCGGATTGAGTGTTCGCGCGATCGCCACCGCGCGATGCTCGTCGGAAGGTGAGGAGATAGCGAGGACGATCACTCGCGCACGAGCAGCTCCCACCTTTTCCAGGACATGCGTCTGCGTCGCATCGCCGAAGACGATGGGTTGCAGCTCAGCCCTCCCGCGTCGCACCACCTGACCGTTCTGTTCCAGCACCACGTATTGGATTCCTGCTCCATCCAGCACGCGAGCCAGGTTTCGTCCGTTCACGCCATAGCCGACGATGATCACGTGGTCGGACAGGTCCTCGGCCTCATGGGCATCGAGAGCGGAGATCGATTCGGTACGTCGGTGGAGCGCCCGGGCCACCGAGGTGGCCAACGGCCGCGCCGTGGCGATCGCAAACGGAGTGAGAAGCATGGAGAGCACCGCTGCGCCGAGAAACAATTGGTTGAGGGACGGGGTCAGCAGCCCGAGTGGCAGCGCGACCGACGCGAGAACGAAAGAGAATTCCCCAACCTGCGCCAAGGCGATACCCGTCGTCAAACTCACCTGCAGCGTCCGTCCCAGTGCGAGTGTCGCTCCTGTGGCGACGAGTGCCTTGATGGTGATGATGCCAATCGTGACCAACACCACGACCGCGAGGTTGTCGGTGACATACCCGATTTCGAGGAGCATGCCGACCGAGGTGAAGAAGATCCCGCTGAACGTATCGCGAAACGGCAACACATCTGACAGGGCTTGGAATCCGAATTTCGATTCTGAAATCACCAAACCGGCAAGGAAGGCACCGAGAGCTAGCGATAGCCCGACGCTCGCGGTGAGAAATGCGGCACTGAGGCCGAAGAACATGATGCTGAGAGTAAAGATCTCCCGGTTGCGAAGGTCGACCAGTCGCGCCAGGATCCAGGGCACGGCAAATCGCCCCGCAACGACCATGACCGTAATCACCAAGAGGCTGACTGCCACGGTTCCCACCGCAGCCCCGAGTGCTTCACCGCTCCTTCCCATCAGCTGGAGCAGAAGAACCAACGGCACGATTGCCAGGTCTTGAAAGACCAGAATTCCGACGATGACTCGCCCGTCCGGGCTATCGAGTGCACCACGGTCTTTGTAGACCTTGAGCACGATGGCGGTGGATGACAACGCCGCCAGCGCACCGAGCGTAACCGCGGTTGGCGTGTCGATTTCAAACGCGACCGCGACCACCACGGTGACGAACATGGTGCCAATTACCTGTATGAGGCCTCCGCGGAGAATGAGTGGCCCCATTGTCACGATCCTCGCCAGGGACAACTCCAGGCCGATCGCGAACAGGAGCAGGACGACGCCGAGCTCGGCCAACCTGTGGACGGACTCGACCTCGTGAATGAGCCCGAGCGCGTGAGGGCCTATCAGTACTCCGGTGGCTAGGAACCCGACCACGGAGGGGATCTTGAACCGGTGGGCGAGGGCAACCACCGGAATCGCGATGGCCACCAGCACGACGAGGTCGCGAAGAAGGGTGAGGTTATCCATTCTTACGGGAGGGAGATCAGAGGCCGCCTAACCAACGACTGGCACTATCAGGTTTGATCTCGCCCAGTCGTGCGACGACAAAGGTCGCGGCGCGGGAGGCGGCAGTCCACCGGACGGCTTCGCCGGTTATCGGGGATAGCGTGAACGCGTAGAATGCGTTGGTCCCTTCTTCTCCGGCCAGCACGTGCACGCGTCCATTGGCATCGACCGACAAATCGGTTATGTACGCCCCCTCGTGCCAGAGCCAGCTCTGCCGCCAGCGCACGTTCCCCATCTCGTTATACAATGTCAATGTTTTGCCGGGTACCGTGTGCATGACACCGCCCTGCGCGGCGACCAGCATGCCGTTTCGCGTGCTGCTCTCGACCACCGCAAACGTCGTGATGGAGTCGCCGTGAATCGAGAGGAGCCGTCCGTCCACACTTTCGACTACGATGGCGCCACTTGGCAGAATGGCAAACTGGTGTGCAACTGAGGCGACTGAGTCGATGCCGATCCGTCTCGTGAACTCCCACCGGTGGGAGAAGACGGCGATCACCGCCTTGCCGTCGATCACATCCGACACGTACCACTCAGCCGCAAACTCTTGAATGTGATGCGGGCTCGTCAGGTGGTCACCCGCGTGGGCGCTGACCTGGCCCGTGCGTCGATCGCGGACAAACACCTCGTTGGACCCCTGTTGCGTGAACGCCAGGAGCGTATCGCTGGCAAAGGCAACGGCACGGCCGTCGACGAAGATGAGGTCGTCGGTGGGTACCAGGCCGCTACACCCGACGAGTACCAGAATGAGTGAGGCACGCAAGCGCATTCAGGCGATCCGGCAGGTCATGTCCGCACCACAGCACTGCGGTGATTTCACTTTCCCATGCCCCTCAGGGCATTCGGAAATCGCTACGACTCCGCCATCTTCCTTCGCCATGATCTCCGCTCTTTGATTGAGGTTCCCAGATAGTCTTCGAAAGCTATTAGCTTCGGGCTGTCATAGTAATTGGAGACTCACAATGCGGATGTTCGCTCGCTCGGCCATGACGGCCGTCGTCGCCGTCGTTCTTCTTGCCGGAAACGTGTTCGCCCAGGAGGTGGTGTACCCTGGTGCGGAATGGGATTACCTCGGACGCGATCCCAGTGCGATCGAAGCGTACGGGTGGTCTCCCCAAGGTCTCTTGCGGACGTTCAACATTCTGCGGGACAGTTCGAATACGACTGGGCTGGTGGTGGTCGATCGCGGGCGGGTCGTGTTTGCCTTCGGTGACATCGAGGAGTTGTCGTACGTCGCCTCGGTGCGAAAGAGCATCCTCGCCATTCTGTACGGGAAGTACGTGGAGGATGGCACGATCGATCTGGATGAAACGTTGGCAGACATCGGCATGGATGATGTCGGCGGATTGCGGGACATCGAGAAGCGAGCCAAGATCGAACATCTCGTAACGGCCAGGTCCGGCGTTTATCACGCGGCCTCGAATAGCGGTGACAATCTCGCCGACGCGCCGGAACGCGGCTCGCAGGAGCCGGGCACGTACATGCTGTACAGTAATTGGGACTTCAACGCCGCCGGTGCGGTGTTCGAACAGCTTACCGGCTTGGACATCCACGATGAGCTCGGTGCACAGCTCGCCGGCCCGTTGCAGTTCGAGGATTGGGACCGGTCTGCCCAGCGGAAGACCGGCAACCTCGAGATCTCGCGTAACCCAGCCTACCACATGTGGCTCTCGACGCGCGACATGGCCCGGATCGGGTACTTGATGCTCAGAGAAGGGCAGTGGCAGGGGCGGCAGGTTGTCTCATCGAACTGGCTGCGCCGCCTTACGAGCGTGGTCACCCCGCTCGAAGAGATGAATCCCGTCCGTCGCCGCGACGGCTACTTCGGGTACGGGTACATGTGGTGGGTGTGGGACGGCCCACGGGCGGTAGGACCGTTCGAAGGTGCCTACACGGCGCGCGGGGCCTGGGGCCAGTGGATTACGGTGTTCCCGGCGGTGGATTTGGTGATCGCGCACAAGACCAACTCCGTGTACTCGCGCACCACGAGTTGGCAATCGTGGCAACGCATGGTGGAGTTGTTGTTCGAGGCAAAGGGCGTGTCTATGACCGCACCCTATCCCTGGTCGCGGTAGCGTTCGTCGAGGGGCGGGAGATTCCACGGGGCGTTGACGGCGCGCATGAGCGTGTACCAGCCCAGTACCATGAGGAACGCGCCGGCGATGAGGAGAGTGCCGCCCGGTCCGGCGGGCCGCCACCATCCTTGGAGCGCGGCCCGATCGCGCGCCAGATGGTCGTTTAGGCTAGCGATACTCTCGAAAATGCGGTCGTGAACGGCCACGCTGTCGGCGCCGGTTGCGGCGAAGGCCAGGCTGTCCTGCCAAGCCTCGATCTCGGCCTCCCGCGTAGCCCGGCTCTCGTAAATGAATAGCGGCAACACGCCGACAAGCATTGCGGCGCCCACGGTCAACGCAAAGATTCCGACTATTCTCATTCCTATGCTCCGCGGACTTCGACCCACTCGACGGATCGAGCCGCCACGACTTCGCGCACCTGGCGTTCCCGGTCCGACAGGTGTGACTGGCCGGTCTTGACCTCGACGAATACCACGCGACGTACCTTGCCTTCATTCAGTCCATCGAATACGACGAAGTCCACCGGCGAACCAAGAAAGCGGGCGTCCTTCGGGTCGAATTCGAAACCTGGAAAGAACGGCGCGAGTTGTTCGAAGGCTTTCCCCGCAGACACCGCCTGGCTGCGTTTGATGGCGTCGCTGCGTATGAGCCGGGTGTAGCGTAAGCGCCAGATGACGTGAATGGCGTAGCCGACGGCCAAGCCGGCGGCGATTCCGAGGAAGGTGGACGGAAGATCGTAAGTCATGACGCTCGGGGTGGAGGGTCGGCGAGGTGCGTTTCGATTTCTGCAATACGATCCGACGCCTCCGGAAAGCCGGTCGGCAACGCCCAGGTGGGTTCCAGCATGCGGTAGAGTGACGCTGCTTTGTAGAAGCTCTCATGTGCAAGAGGCGCGTTGCCATCCGCTTCCTGGGCGAGAGCGTCGAGAAAGAGGACCTCGGCTGCGAGCCACATGTGAGCCGGTTCGGCATCACCCGTGGGCGCGATCAACTGTAGAAGCCCGTCACCTTCGCACACGCGGAGGAGGTCGAGATCGAGCCCGCCGAGCAGCGCGGCACGTTGCAGGTCGGGCGCAATATCGGAATGTTGGACGCCGCCTTCGCGAAGGCGCCCTAGAACCAGCTTGAGGGCCGTGCCGGCCTGCTCGATGAGTCGGAGGATAAAGTCGCGTTGCATCAGTGGGTCTCGACATAACGGTATACAGCCGAGGGGAAGACGGAAAGGCATTAGGCCGTTCGGTTCGTCCCCTCCACGCACTGCGATTCGCCGTATTGGGGTCTAGAACTCAGGGTGCGACTCAACGTGTGCTCCGGGGACGAACCGAACGGTCCTATGCCCAGCTCCACAGCGCTCTCAGGGGGCGAACCTTACCGCCCCGTTCTCCTACGCGTTGAGTCCTACTTGATCGGACGACCGACAAAAGGACAGGAGAGGAACGGTGCATCCCCCTAGCGGACGTTGAGTCGCACCCTGGGCCCAAGTCCCAGTACGGCGAATCGCAGTACGCGAAGGGGATGCACCGTTCCAATCCCGCCTATTGCGAGTCTGTGTTGTCCGTTGCGTGAGCTGCGTTGATGAACTGCACGAGGGCCGCGATTTCGTGCTCGTCTACTTCGAGCTGCGGCATCACGACGCCGTTCACCGGGGCACCGCGGTTCTCTGCCGGATTCTTGATCTTCGTCACGAGGTACTCCGTTGGAAACGTCCGACCCGTGAGATACGGACCGACTTTGAGCGTCTGCAACTCGGCAAGGCCGTGGTCGTCGATCTTCTCATGGCACGTGACGCACCCTTTGGCCGCGAATAGTTGGCGACCGCGCTCGAACGGTGAGAGCGCCGGAGGTAATTGTTCCGCGTCCACCACGTGCATTGGGAGCAATCGGACCTTCCACCCGAAGAGATCCGTATCGATCGTGAGGGTGACCTCACCAACCTCGTCAGGCGTGATCGTCGCTTCGTACACGCCATGCGAAGAGGTCTTCTCGGCGTGAACGCGGTCCCGCTTGAACATGCGGGACACGAACCCTGCGTCCGCGGCGTGCATCGTGACGGTAGGCGAGCGATCGAACAGCAGCGTTCGACCGTGCTGCCGGATCTTGAAAGCAATCGTCGTGGGTTTGCCTGCCTCCAAGTATTCCGGTACGTCCAACAACGTCACCACGGCCCACCCCCCGAATGCGGTAGGCGTTGCCCCGATCAGCAACCCTCCCAAGGCCAGCGCTCCCAGTGCTCGTTTCATGCTGCCTCCTCGTCTCGAATTAACGCATCGCCCATTCCCAGAGCCGGCGGGCAGCGCGAACCATCATGGGGACGTCCTCTTCCGACCACATCGGATTGAGGTCCCTCCGCCAGCGTTCTAGCATGGGACGCTCGAGCGCCAGAATTCCTTCCATCGTCACCTTGTTGGGCGGAGCCGAGATGGCTGCGAGCCGTTGGTAGACGCTGCGGCGCATACTGTCATCCACTCGCTGCAACAGGTGCCAGAGGGTTATGGCGGCCTGTTGCCGGACAAGGATGGTCCCGGTTTCAGGGTAGAGCGCCCCGAACACGGTAGTGAGGTCGGCATTGTCCCCGGTGCCTCGATCCAATTGGCCGAGTGCCCAGCGCGCCTCATCGGACATACCGACCGGATACGGAGTGCCGGGAGCCCCTCCGACATCCACCTCTGCGACGAGTCCGGCAGACACGAGCGACACGCGGCCGCCCTGTTTGAGTTCCACCCAACCGCCCGTCACGTGGATCCGGCTTGCACCGGTGCTGTCGACTTCGATGGTATAGGCACACCCGAGATCCGTCGCGAGTGCTGATGGCGTTTCGACGAAGAACAGCCGTGGCGGCGCGTCGATCACGGCGCTAAGCGACCCCTCAGCGAGGGTGAGCCGGTGTTCGGTGCGCCGGCCCCTATCCAGGCGAACCCTGCTGTTCGGCCCTACCTCAACCGTCCCAATACGACCCACGCCCAACTGCGCGACGGACCCGGAGTCGGTGATAAGCCACTGGCCGGCCTCTAGGCTTCCCGCCTGCCTGAGCGACGCGCCCGCCACCATTGGGGCCCCGTTGACGGGTAGCACCCGCCAACTGGATGGAGCGCTATAGGTGCGGAGCGCGCCCACGTAGGACCCACTGATGAGCGCAATCAGAACGGCCGCGGCCGCGAGTAGGGGAGACCTCAGCGGTTTGCGAAACACGGATGCCTTGGGCGCGGGCTGTTGGAGTTCGGCTTGGATGCTGTCCCACAGCCCGTCGGGCGCTCGAGAGAGCGGAACGTGCCGAAGCAGCTTGTCGATGTCGTGCGGTTCGCGTGCTTGTGCCATGCGTATCGGTCCTACGCCGGGGCGTGGTCGGGATTTAGATGTTCGAGTTCACGCGCCAGGAACCTGTGCGCACGATTGAGGCGGGAAGCCACCGTTCCGGCCGATACGTCCAACGCGTCCGCGATCTCGTCGTAGCTCAGGTCGTCGAAGTACCGGAGCAGGACGGCGATGCGAAGCTTGGGCGTGAGTCGGCCGAGGGCCGCCTTCACGTCCGGATCCAACTCTGCCGGTTCATGCTGAGCGACCGCTGGGCTGAGCTGCGGCGGGACGTCACCGAACAAGACCACGCGTCGGCGCTTGCGCATCTCGTCCATGCAGGCGTTGGCGGTGATCCGGTACAGCCAGGTCGAAAGGCGCGCGTCCTGGCGAAAAGACTTTGCCGCACGGAAGACCTTCACGAAGACCTCTTGCGTGATATCCTGGGCACCGGCGTCGTCTCCCTTCAAGAAGTTGAATGCGATCGAGAAGACGCGGTCTTTGTAGCGCTCAAAAACGCGACGCTGCGCTTCGGGGTCGCCGCGGCGGCAGCCCTCGAGTGTGTCGGCGTCGGGCTCCGGCTGCGCCGCGAGTGGGATTCCCATGTCTATGGGATGGGACGGGTGGGCGGGCGGGTTTCTTCCATTAGGGATCGAGGTCAGTCCTGTTTCTTGCGATGGTAATGCCGTTGGGCTTTGGCGCGGTTGCCGCACGTCCCCATCTCGCACCATTTCCGATTGTGTCGCCGACTCCGATCGACGAACAGCCATCCGCACCCGGCGGCTTCGCACGCGCCAACCCGCGCGAGGTCGTCAGACTGGAGCAGTGTGGCGGCCGCCCATACCACCGGCCACACCACGCTTGTCGGTTCGTCAGGGAGGGCGGCCCAGTCCCAGGTGAAAACGTGGTCCTTCGGTTTCAAACGAAGGGGCAAAGCGGAGATCCAATCGTTGAGCGCATCGAGGGCGGGGGCGGGAGGGCTCTCACCTCGCGCCACGGCGTCGAACACCTGATGGATCACCTCTCGCAGATCTTGGGCGCGGTCGAAAGCCTCAGTGGCTGAGTCGGGGTTCTCGCTTGCCCGGGCGAGTAGGTGGTCAGCGAATGGTACGGCGACGGCGCCCGCCTGTACCATCCAGTTCACCACGGCGTCGTAATCGTGGAAGACGTTGTCCTCAAAGGGATTAGCGGTATTCCACGAGACCGTATTGTGAAAGTCTAGGGCGAGGTTCCCGGCGACGAACTTGGCGGCATCTTCCATCGCGCCTCCTGTGATCCAGGGTTATTCTAACCGAGGTTATTCTAACCGATAAAAAGATAGTTGACAAGTTAGGTGCCTCCGGTTACTTATTCACTCGCAACCGGTAAATATGTGTTTATAGGTTAGGCTCAACCCTGGGGGTGAGTATGGAACACGTTGTGGCACAGGAGACGTCGATGATCGCTGATGAGGTTGGCCGCGCGCTGGATGGAGATGCGTGGCATGGCCCCTCGATCTCAGAGGCGCTCGTCTCGGTCGATAGCGAAACGGCAGCCGGTCGTCCGATACCGGGCGCACACAGCATCTGGGAGATCGTCCTGCACATGACGGCGTGGGCCAACGAAGTCGAACGCCGGCTGCGGGAACGCGCCAATCCGCTCCCCGACGAGGACGATTGGCCGCCGGTCCGCGACGCGGATTCCTCGTCTTGGGAATCCGCGAGAGGAGCTTTACGCGACGCCCATGCCCGCCTACGGCAGACGATTCGCGATTTCTCTCCGGTTCGACTAGGCGAGCCCGTTCGATTTGGAGCAGACGAGCATGATGAAGGATCGTTCTACGTCATGCTACACGGGCTGGCGCAACACGACGCCTATCACACCGGTCAGATCGCGATGCTGAAGAAGGCAGGGGAAAGGGCCTAAGGGGAAAGGGATGTAGGCTCGACTAGGCCGGGAGAAGTCGGGGGCGGCCGCTACCTGCCTTAGAGTGCCCCGCTCGTGGCCACGACGGTCGTGGACGTGACTTCAAATGCGCCACTCGAAGCTTCGAGTGAGCCATTCCAAGCTTCGAGTGAGGCACTCGAACGGGCAGTCGCGTCGTCGGGAAGTTCGGGTATGCCGATCGAAGCTTCGACCGAGCCACTGGAAGTCGTGGGGTGCGTTCTCGAAGCTTCGAGTAAGCCGGACCAGGCTTCGAGTGGCCTGGTCCAAGCTTCGACCAAGGCACTCGAAGCTTCGAGTAAGGCACTTGAAGCTTCGAGTGAGGCACTCCAAGCTTCGACCAAGGCACTCGAAACGGGTCCTCAATAGCCTAACCCAAGTACCGACAACAACTTACGTGCTCAGAGTCCACCCGCGCCTTCCTGAAGGCCCGTCCGTCGAAGAGTTGACACATAGAGAAATAGCTATTATACTATGTCCACGATGACTAGATCCAAATCCAAAAGAGTTCGCAACTTGCCGGTGTCCGATCTGAGACGGGCTGCTGAGGCGATTCGCGTTCTCGGTCATGCCGATCGACTGAGGATTCTCGAGGTGATAGAGAATGAGCCGCGCACCGTGTCCGACGTGCAGGAGGCGTTAGGCTTGGAGCAAGCAACAGTTTCACAGCATCTCGCGCGGTTGCGGCAGTATGGTATTGTGCAGGCCCAGCGAGATGGGGTGCATGTGTATTACGAAGTGGTAGAACCAAAGGTGAGGCACATTCTCGAGTGCATCCGAAGTTGCGATTTCTAGACTCATGAACAGAGCCGTTTTTTTGAGTAGATACATATGAATATAGCTATTTCTCTATTACTGTCGGCCGCGCTCCAGGCGGCACCACCGGGGGACACGCTGGTCATCGCTCTTGATGACGCTATCGACCGCGCCCTGGTGGGAAATCCGAATCTCATGGCGGTCCGAGCGCAGGCGCAGGCTGCCAGGCAGGAGCCGCTCGACGCGACGCGGGCGTTCCTGCCCACGGTGGAACTGGGGTTGGGGGGAGTCCGGACGACCGACCCTGTTGGGGTGTTCGGCATCAAGTTGCGTCAATCAAATTTTCTGGCTTCCGACCTTGCCCTGGACGCGTTGAACAACCCAGAGCCGTACGGCGGATTCACGTCGTCGGCAACCGTCACGATGCCCCTGTTCGTTCCGGAAGGGCTGTTTGGTCATTCTGCTGCGAATCGGATGGCTGATGCTCGCGAGGCGCAAGCGAGAAGGATGGAAGGGGCGACGGTATATCAGGTGGTCGAAGCATACTGGTCGGCCCAATTCGCGGCACGGCAGGTGGAGGCACTCGAGGCCGCGGTCGCCGCAGCGCGGTCGCACGTCGCTCGCGCTGAAGCCATGCGCGATCAGGGTTTGGTCACCGGCCTCGATGCGCGGCTTGCTCGCGTACGGGCTGGAGCGATCGAAGCACGGCGGCTCGGGGCCGAAGCGCAAGCGGCCAACACGCTCGATGCCCTTGCCACACTGATCGGCATCGATCCGTCAATTCCCTTGCAGCTCACGGATTCCTTGACTGGCCCATTTAACACGGTCTGCGTGACGGATAGCGACACCTGTTCGCTCGATGATCGGGCGGATCTCGAGGCCATGGCATTTGGCATGGCCGCGGCCGAGGCAGGCGTGCGAAGCGCTTGGGGCAAGAATCTGCCTTCGGTGGCCCTGTTCGGATCGCTCGCGCATCACGCACAATCGACCCCTTGGGCTACCGGCAGCGGCGATTGGACCGTCGGCTTCCTGGTGAAGTGGAAGGTCTTCCAGGGTTTGGGTGGCGTTGGTGCGGTCAATAAGGCCAAAGCGGAGCACCGTGCCGCGGTTGCCCAAGCGGAAGCCGCCCGAAGCCAAGCCGCGTTGGAGGCACAGTCTGCCTTGCGGTTTGTGAATGCCGCCCGGCAACGCGTCGCCGTGACGACCACCGCCCGTAATGAGGCGATCGAGGCACTCGCGCAAGCGGAGTTGCGCTACCAGCAGGGCCAATCAGCGATCACGGAACTGTTGGATGTCGAAGCGGCGGCAACCTCTGCCAACCTGAATCTCCTTGCAACGCGTCGCGATCTCTTCGTGGCGCAGGCTGCTTTGGACTTTGCCTACGGAGTATTTGACCGATGAAACAATTGATTGTGGGAACCCTAACGGCCGTCACGATGGTGGCGTGCGGACATCCGGAAGTTGCCGAGCGTCCGACCCATGTAGACGTCGGACCCACCTTTACGGTGACGGTGGAGTCCTTGCCGGCGTTCCTGCCGGTTCACGGAACCGTCCAAGCCGTCCGGCGAGCATCGCTGTCAACGCGGATGATGGCGCGTGTGACGGCGGTCGAGATCGAAATTGGCACGCAGGTCGTTGCTGGCCAAGTGTTGGTGCGGTTGGGCCTGGACGACATCGAGGCCAACCGTGCCAAGGCTAAGGCCGCCGTGCGAGTGGCAACTGCAGCATTCGCTGAAGCCGAGCGGCACGCGGCTCGGATGGACACACTTTACCAACAGGACGCGGTCGCTCGCGTGCAACGCGACCAGGCAATGCTGCAACGCACGCAAGCGGCATCCCAATTGGCGATGGCTGAGGCCGTGCTTTCCGAAGTCGAAACGGCCGAGCAGTACGCCACGATTCGCGCACCGTTCTCGGGCGCCGTCGTGAGGCGATCGGTGAATGTTGGAGACCTTGCGGCTCCCGGAATGCCGCTCGTCGCCATCGATGGACGGGGAGACCGTGAGGCGGTCCTTTCCGTACCGGCCGATCTGGCGGCGGAGCTTGGTACGAATGCCGTCGTGCACGTAGTCGCGCCGGATGGGCGCGAACACCGGGCGCCAGTCCGCGCCGTGGCCGCCGGTGCCGACCCGAAGACCAGGACCATGGAAGTTCGGGTGACGCTCCCACCCGATTGGCCAACCGGGATTGCCGTCAATGCCCTGGTGCCGAGCGGGGCGCGGCACACCATTGTCATCCCCGCGAATGCGGTGGTCCGTAGGGGACAGCTCACAGGGGTGTGGATCCTGACCGACGGTGGACCCGTGTTGCGTTGGGTCCGCCTCGGCCGTGCGGTCCCGCCATTTAAGGATTCCGAGCATGGTGCTGCCCGAGTCGAGGTGCTGAGCGGTCTCGAGGCCGGCGAAAGAATCGTGCTGTGAAGACCGGATTCTCTGGGGCCGTGGCCCAAAAGTTCTTGAACTCCAAACTGACGCCGTTGCTGGTCGGCGGATCGATAGTTGCCGGGATCGGTGGGTTGCTCACGACGCCCCGCGAAGAAGAACCGCAGATTCGTGTGCCGATGATCGACGTCGCGGTGGGTCTGCCGGGTGCCACACCCAAGGAGGTCGAACGACGCATCGTCGAGCCGCTGGAGCGCGTGATCTGGGAGATTCCCTCTGTCGATTACGTCTATAGTGTTGCGCAGTCCGATGGTGCGCTGATCACGGCCAGGTATGACGTCGGCACCGAACCCGAAGTCGCACTCACACGGCTCTACGGAAAACTCCTCGCGAATGCGG
Source organism: Gemmatimonadota bacterium (assembly GCA_039656555.1). Classification (GTDB taxonomy): domain Bacteria; phylum Gemmatimonadota; class Gemmatimonadetes; order Gemmatimonadales; family GWC2-71-9; genus CAMYLY01. The sequence goes on from JBDHLU010000074.1 coordinate 13,199, forward strand.
ATAAGATGCCGCCTGGCGCTACAGCGCCGCTGATCACGTTGCACGGGATCAATGAGGTCCCGATCCTCACGATCACGCTGTCCGGTGGCGACGATAACGGGGACGGATATCTCCTGCGCCAACAGGCGGCGGAGCTAGCCGGTGAACTTAAGCGTATTCCGGACGTTGCGGAAACGTGGATTATCGGTGGCGCGCCACGTGAAGTCGCGGTTACGCTCGACCCGCAGGCGCTTGCCGCACGCGGCCTTTCCGCGGCCGTCGTCCTACGCGCACTAGGTGTGGCGAACACCGAGCTGCCGGCGGGAGAGCTGTTGGTACAGAACCGCACCGTGCCGGTCCGGATTGGGCACCTGCTACGGCGCGTAGATCAAGTCGAGACTGTGGTGGTTGGTGTGACGGATGACCGACCCGTGTTGCTTCGGGATGTCGCCACGATTGTGGATGGCCCGGCCCAACCTGATAGCTATGTGAGCTTTTTGGTGGGCGGAGCATCCGGTGCGGATTTCGAGCCCGCCGTCACCATTGCCATCGCCAAGAGAGAAGGGAAGAACGCGGCAACGATTGCGCATAACGTGATGGCGCGCGTCGATGAACTCAAGGGGCGGGTGGTGTCGCACGATGTCCGCATCACTGTGACGCGCGATTACGGCGAGACGGCAACCGAAAAATCCCAGGAACTCCTGTTTCACATTCTCGTTGCCACCCTCGGTGTCGTGTTGTTGGTGTGGTGGGCGTTGGGTTGGCGAGAGGGAGTCGTCGTGTTGGTTGCTGTGCCCGTCACGCTCGCGCTCACGCTCCTGGTATATCGACTGTACGGGTACACACTCAATCGCATCACGTTATTCGCGCTTGTGTTTGCGATAGGCATTCTGGTTGACGATGCGATCGTCGTCGTCGAGAACATCGCACGCCACTTGAGGATTGGAGGGCGTCATCCTGACGAAGCCGCTGTTGTGGCCGTCGATGAGGTCGGCAATCCGACGATCCTTGCCACGTTCACCGTCATTGCGGCCATTCTGCCGATGGCTTTTGTCTCGGGCTTGATGGGGCCTTACATGCAACCCATCCCCATTGGTGCGTCGGTCGCCATGATCTTCTCGCTCGCCGTCGCGTTCATCGTGACGCCGTATCTGGCGATTCGTCTGATGAAAGGGCACCAGAGTACTCATCTTCGGGCTGACGGTGACATGGACGACGAGCCGTTGCCCGCTGGACGCCTTGCGTCAGGGTATCGCCGTGGACTCGAATGGCTGTTGGGGAGCGCACGACGTCGCGTCTTTTTCTATGGGACCATGGTCGCGTTGCTGCTGGCGGCCATTGCGCTGCTTCCCGCCAGGCTCGTCACCGTTAAAATGTTGCCATTCGACAACAAGAGTGAGTTCCAGCTCATCGTGGACATGCCCGAGGGCACCACGCTCGAGCGGACTGCCGAAGTTGCGCAATCGCTGGCACTTGCCGTTGCGCGTGATGCTGATGTGCGCGACGTCCAGACGTACGCTGGTATCGCGGCGCCATTCAACTTCAATGGGCTGGTGCGGCACTACTTCCTGCGTCGTGGACCCACGGTGGCCGATGTGCAGGTCAATCTGGTCGCGAAAGAGCACCGTGACGACCAGAGTCATGACATCGCGCTACGCGTTCGTCCTGCCGTCGATTCGATCGCCGAAGTGTACGGCGCATCCATCAAGCTGGCGGAGATTCCGCCAGGCCCACCTGTCTATGCGACGTTGGTCGCCGAAGTTTACGGCCCTGACTACGAATCACAGATTGCCACTGCCAGGCGAGTGCGCGAGGTGTTTGCCCAGACCGATGGTGTGGTCGATATCGATTGGTCCGTCGAGGCACCGCATACCCAGTTGCGGGCGGTCGTCGCTCAAACCGAGGCGGCGTACGCGTCCACGAACCCGCTCGACGTGGCACGCACGATTGCCGCGTCCATGCAAGGTGCCACGGTCGGGCTGCTGCACGACGACAATGCTGCTGAGCCCGTGGCGATCCGCGTACAGTTGCCGGATTCGTTGACCGGGTCGGTTGCCGAGTTGGCCGCGATGCCAATCTCGACGAATGGTGGCGTCCGGCGTCTTGGCACGTTAGCGACGTTCGATTCCGTGGTCTCAATGACGCCGATCTTTCACAAGAACCTGATGCCGGTCGTCTATGTCACCGCCGATGTGGCCGGACGACTCGAGAGCCCTGTGTATGCGATGCTCGAGATGGCGGATCCGCTCGACGAGGCGGTCGCCGGTGCCGCAGTTCATTGGGGCAAAGGCCCCACACTCACGGAAGAGACGTTCGTCGTTTGGGACGGGGAATGGGACATCACCCGCGACGTATTTCGTGATCTCGGGATCGCCTTCGCGGCGGTTCTGGTGCTGATCTACGTGCTCATCGTGGCCTGGTTCCAATCGTTCAAGATCCCCCTCGTCATCATGGCGCCGATTCCCCTGACGCTCATCGGCATTTTGCCAGCTCACGCGATGACGGGAGCATTCTTCACGGCGACGTCGATGATTGGCATGATTGCCCTCGCGGGCATCATCGTCCGAAACTCGATCCTTCTAGTCGACTTCATTCAACTGGGCCTCGAACGCGGCCAATCGCTAAAGAACGCCGTGGTGGCATCCGGACTCATCAGGTCACGCCCCATCATTCTGACAGCGCTGGCTGTGGTGATCGGCGGGCTCGTGATGGTGCGCGATCCGATCTTTCAGGGGCTCGGCATGGCGCTCATTGGCGGAGCCATAGTCGCCACGTCACTGACGCTCGTGGCGATTCCACTCCTGTACTACGAGATGCAACGATGAACCGAACAATGATGATGATCTTCGTCGACGCGGATCACGCGTCGGACATCGAATCACTGCTGGACGAATGCGAACTACCGGGGTACACCGAGTTCCCGACCGTGCTCGGGAAGGGCCGGTCCGGAAAGAAATTCGGCAACCGAGCGTTTCCGGGCTCGAGCACCATGTATCTGGTCATGGTTGATGACCACTGTCGCGTACCACTGATGGAACGACTCAAGACGTTGCGGGAGAATGAGGGCCGTCATGAAGGGCTCAAGGTCTACGCTACACCTACGGAGGAAATCGTATGACGATGCATTATCTGATCCGAGCGATTGCCGGATCATTCGTGTTGCTTTCTTTGGCGCTCGGCCACTGGGTGAGCCCGTATTGGTTCCTGTTCACTGCGTTCGTTGGAGTGAACCTGCTACAGTCGAGCGTGACGCATTGGTGTTTGATGGAGCAGATCCTGGAACGAGTCGGGGTGCATCGCGAATGACGTCGAATCGTGGTTGGAAGGTCACCTTGTTACTTCCCCTGGGATTGGTTCATCGAGGCGAATAATGATCCGCGTCGCCGTACACGATGAGCCACCTATTGCCTCGCCGCTCCCATACCAGTGTCGTTGGGCCGGTCATCACGGTAATGTCGCCATTCATCGCCACGAGCGAGTCGCGGAAGACGAACGATGCGACGGCCGCATTGCGCCCAAGTACCCGGACTTCGAGGTGGTCCCACGTAGGTTCGAACGTGCTTAGAGTCGGCATCGACTGGCGGATCATCTCTACGGACTCGGCGGAGGTTGTGCGGACCCCGGCGACGTAGATGTAGAAATCCGGCGCCAAGTGTGCGACGATGCGCTCGGCGTTGCGCGTGCGTTCGGCTTCTTGGAACGAGCGGGTCGCGGAATCCACGGCGGCGGCTATGCCGGCACGTTCGGTCTCGGTGAGCGTCGTGCTCGGTGCACACCCGATGGCTAACAGGAACGAAGCAACTAGGTGTTTCGGCATGGGTCTCCTTGCTCAGGAATGATGCCTCCGTGGCCAATGCGCGGCTAGTTTGCGTCCGCACCAGCCTTGGCCTAACCTCCCTCGGATGCGAGCGTATTACACTGACCACTTCGTCCTTCCGCTTCCGGACGGCCATCGCTTTCCGATGGCCAAGTATGGGAAGCTGCGAGAGAAGCTGAAAGCCGCAGGTGCCAACTCAGTTGACCTGCGAGTGCCCGAGGCGGCAACTGCAGCTGAGCTCATTCGGGTTCATGACGCCACATACGTGGAATCCGTAACTACGGGCATGCTCGATCGGAAAGCGATCCGCCGCATCGGATTCCCTTGGTCACCAGAGCTGGTCGAGCGGTCGCGGCGTTCTGTCGGCGCGACGATCGCCGCATGCCGCGCGGCGCTCGAGGATGGGGTGAGCGTGAATCTCGCCGGCGGAACGCACCACGCCGGTGTGCGCCACGGGGAAGGGTACTGCGTGTTCAACGATGCCGCGGTCGCCGTGCGAGCGCTGCAGTCCGAAGGCCGAGTAAAGCGGGTGATTATCATCGATTGCGACGTACACCAGGGCAACGGCACGGCGGAAATTTTCGCTGGCGACCCGAACGTGTTCACCTTTGATCTCTTTGGTGAGCACAACTTTCCGTTCACCAAGACGGAACCGGACCTCGGGATCGCGCTCGCCGACGACACGGGCGATGACGACTATCTCGCGGCGCTCACGGCCCACCTGTACCCGGCGTTGAATTTGGGTGGTTGGGATCTTGCCGTCTACGTTTCGGGTGCCGATCCGTTCGTGGGTGACAAGCTGGGGCGCCTGTCACTCACCAAGTCGGGCCTGGCCAAGCGTGACGAGGTGGTCGTGCATGCCTGCCGCGACCGGGCAATTCCGATCGCCATCACGATGGCCGGTGGTTATGCCGAAGAAGCCGACGACATCGTCGACATTCACCTCATGACCGTGCGTATCGCCGCACAGGCAATGGAAACGGAGCGAGTATGACGCAGTCGCGTCGCTGGACGTTTGACTTGGAGAAGGAATTTGGTCACCGGAACATCTCGCCGGAGGTGCACGAGTTCGTGGCCGATTCGGGAATCTCCACCGGGATCGTCACCGTACACCTAACGGGGTCGACGGGCACGATCACTACCATCGAATACGAGGACGGCGCGCTCCTGGACCTACGCCGCGCGCTCGACCAGATCGCGCCTCCCACCCTCGACTACGAACACAACAAAGCGTATAACGACGGCAACGGATTCTCGCACGTCCGATCGTCGCTGCTCGGCACGAGCGTGTCGGTGCCGGTCATCGACGGACAACTGCAACTCGGCACGTGGCAAGAAATTCTACTGGTGAATCTGGATAATCGGCGGCGGAGCCGGGAAGTCGTGGCGGTGGTGGTCGGGGAATAGGACGGAGGGCGAAGGGCGTAGGACGCAGGCGTTTGCAAGGAGGTCCTGCGGTCTTGGACCTGCGCCCTACGCCCTGTTTCTCAAAGCTCCAGGCGCAGCACCTCATTGGGATCGAGTCGGCTCGCGCGTCGCGCTGGGAGGTATCCGGCGAGGAGTCCCAGCGCGCCGAGTCCCACCGCGGCGGCTACGTAAGTCAGGGGATCACGAGCGGGTACGCCGAATAGAAACGGCGCAAGCATCGCGCTGATGGCGACCGCGCCCCCCAATCCCAGGAGTGTGCCCGCTGCGAGCACCGTTGCTTGTTGACGCAGGACGAGACGGACGAGGTCGACCTCCCGAGCGCCGACGGCGCGCCGGATGCCGAGTTCCCGAGTGCGCGCGGCGACACCCCGCACGGTCACGGCGAAGATGCCGAGCGCCGAGAGCAATGCGGCCGCGACACCAAAGATCGACACCAGGATCGTTCGAAACCGTTCACGCGCGTACGAGGACGAGATCATGCTCTCCATCGTCGCGATGCGTGCGATGGGGAGCGCGGGGTCGACATCCCAAACGGCGGCTCGCATGGGCTCGATGACGGCGTCGACATCGATCTCGGACCGCACCGTGAACGTCACGTTACTCGTCGGCTCTTGGTAGTACGATAGGTAAAAGGTCGGTTCGAGTTCGCCGGTCAGGTCTGCACGCAGAACGTCGCCGACGATGCCGACGATCTCCCAGAGAAAATCGTCCCGCTCGATACGCAGGCCGAGAGGTGAACGATTGGGCCAATACATGCGCGCCATCGTTTCGCTCACGAGGGCAGCGCGGGGTGCGTTCGGTCCATCTCCCTCCGTGAGCCACCGGCCCGTCAGGAGGTTCATCCCATACGCTTCGTGGTACGTCGGCGTCACGTTGCGGCGGTACGCCTCGGGAAGCTTTTCCCCCGGGGCCACCTGTTGTCCTTCGAGCTTGAACGAGCTGCTCCCTATGGCGCCCGAGAACGGTACGGCGTTCGATGCCGCGACGGCACTCACGCCGGGTATGGCCGCGAGGGTCGCCAAGAGTTGAGCGGATACCGCATTCCACTCCTGCTCCGATCGGTATCGGGTGGTGGGCAAGTCCAGTTGCATCGTAACCAACCCGTCACCCTGAAACCCGGGATCGACATCCGTCAGGGTCCGGAGGCTCTTGGTGAGGAGTCCGGCCGAGACGAGAAGCATCAAGGCAAGCGCGACTTCAGCCGCCATCACGATCTGTTGACTACGCCATCCAGACGGTCGAGCACCGGCGGCCGCATTGCGCATCGCGAGCTGGCGGTTTCCCCGTGCCGTGACGAACGCCGGTAACAGGCCAAACGCCATGCCCGCCACGGTGCCGACCACAGCGGAAAACACGAGGACCCGGGTGTCGATGCCAACATCTGCAGGTACCGGGATCTCCGGTGGGATGAATTGGACGAGCAGGTTAATGCCGACCTCCGCTACCGCGAGGCCGATCAGCGCTCCGAGCAAGCCCAGGATGACGTTCTCGGTGAGGAGCTGACGGACGATGCGTGTCGTCTTAGCCCCCAGCACCGCGCGCGTCGCCAGTTCGTGCCGTCGGCGGCTCACGTCGCTCACCTGGAGCGCCGCCACGTTCCCACAGCCGATCATGAGCAGCAGTGACACCGACGCCAACAACAACAACAACGGTCGCCGGGCGGATCGCGTCTCTTCCGCCTTGCGCGACACGATTCGGGCTTCCTGCCGGAGGAGCGGATTGGCCTCGGCCGTCGCTTGCTCGTGCGACACGTTGGCCTTGAGGCGTCCGATGGCGGTGAATTGATGATCGCCGTCACCAAGGTTGTTGGTCGTCGCTGCACCGATGGGGACCCACAGGTCTTGCGGTGCGTCTGGGGAAAACGGACCCACGTACCGGACTCGAAAATCACGCGGCATGACACCGATCACGGTGTACGGCGTGTCGTCCAGGGTGATGGCGCTCGAAACGATCGAGGTGTCCCCGCCAAAGTGGGACTGCCAGAGACCATAGCTCAAGACCGCGAGGCGTGGAGCGTTGGGTCCCTCTTCTCCGGGAAGGAACGCCCGGCCTAGGGCGGGGCGCACGCCGAGCATCGGAAAGAGTGATGTCGACGCCAAGCCCACGAGCGCGTTGAACGGGTCGCCCGCCCTGGTGAGGGCCATGCTCTGGCCTCCATACACGCCGACGGCGTCGAAGCTCGTCTGCGCTGCGCGCCAATCGACGTACTCGGGCCAGGACAGTGAAACGCGATCCCAATAGGGGCTCAGCACGGGGTGGTCGCGCCAATGTGGGTACGTGTTCCACTGATTATTCCGTCAGGCAGATCTGGTATGAGTCGAACGACGGCACACGCGTACCCATGCGCATCGTACACCGGGTGGACATAGAACTCACCGGAGATCATCCAACCCTGCTCT
>JBDHLU010000075.1:0-17465 GCA_039656555.1 Gemmatimonadota bacterium
GGTCACGATAGAAAAATACTCGCCGACGTACGGGTTCATGCCGCTGGTGAACATGTGGTGCCCCCACACGATCATGCTGAGCGCTGCGACGACCACCAACGCCCAGACCGTGGTCTTGTATCCGAACACGGGACGCCGCCCCATGGTCGCCACCACATCGAACGCGATTCCGAGAGCCGGCAACAAGAGCACATAAACCTCCGGGTGCCCGAGGAACCAGAACAAGTGTTGGAACAACAGCGGTGTTCCACCCGCGTATTCGAGAACTCGACCGCCGAGCACCAACCCCTCAGGAAGGAAGAAGCTCGTCCCGCCGATCCGATCCATGAGCAGCATGATCGCGGCGGCGGTGAGAGCGGGAAAAGCGAGAATGCCGAGGATCGCTGAGAAGAACAACATCCACGTGGTCAACGGCATGCGCATCAGACTCATGCCACGCGTACGCAGTTCGAGAATGGTCGTGATGTAGTTCAGACTCCCCATGGTGAACGACACGATGAAGAGGGCCATGGCGAGGAGCCAGAACGTCTGCCCCATCCCCGACCCAGGGATGGCCTCCGATAATGCGGAAAGCGGCGGGTAGGACGTCCACCCGGCGGCCGCCGCGCCATCAGGCAAAACAAACGATGCCAGCATGAGAATGCATGCCGGTACGATGGTCCAATACGACAGCATGTTGAGAAACGGGTACGCCATGTCGCGCGCACCGATCTGGAGCGGAATCAAGAAGTTCCCGAACCCACTGACCAACGCAAACGAGATCACGAAAAACACCATGATCGACCCGTGCATCGTGACCAAGCTAAGGTAGCGTTCGGGAAGCAGGATTCCGCTTTCGTACATGTTCGGGAGAATCTTGGCGAGCAGAGGGTGCGAAGCCTCGGGCCACGCAACCTGTATCCGAATCAAGACCGACCATGAAATGGAGAAGAACGCCATGAACAACGCGGTAAACATGTATTGCTTACCGATCGTTTTGTGGTCCATGCTGAACAGGTAGGTGCGGACGAATCCCTGCGGAGCGTGGTCACTCATTGGCACCCTCCGATTGCGCTGCCAACCACGCCGCGAACTCCTGCTCCGTTTGTACGTAGACTGTACCACTCATGCGATAGTGACCCATGCCGCAAAGCTCGGCGCAGGCGATCTCGTATTCCCCCAGCACAGTAGGCGTGAACTGTGCCCGCGTGACCATGCCCGGAACGATGTCTTGTTTGATGCGGAACGCGGCGACGGAGAAGGAGTGCAACACATCGCGCGCCCGCATGTTAAGCACGACGTGTCGATCGACCGGTAGATACATGCGATTGCGGACGACGATGTCATCAGCACCGTTTGCGTCGTCTGGATCCAGCCCGGCCGGGTTCGTGGTCTGGTGTATGAACTCAGGTTCGGTGCGCCCAAACATGCCGTCCGGACCAGCGTATCTAGACAACCACTCGAACTGCTGAGCCGTGAGTTCCACCACTACCGCATTCTCCGGAGGCTCACCGTACAACTGCTCCCACACGGGGAGTCCCTTGAGGAGCACGCCGGCCTCAGCAATCAACGCCATACTGATCACCGGTATGAGCGTCCACCAGCGTTCGGTGCGAGCACTCGTGCGCGGCGATGCGGTCGCCTGGCCACGCCCATAGATCCACAAGAACGCAACGAACACGAGCGTGCCGATGACGAGAACAGTGCCCGTGGCAATCAGCAGGTATTGGATGACGGAATCGACCCCGACGCCGTGCTTGGACGCTACCGGCGGTGCCCAATCCTTCGCGAATCCCAACACGGTGAACGTGCCGATGCCGAGGAATAGCAGAACCAGCGCAGTGATCTCTGGCGTTTGACGACGCACTACACACCCCTTCCTGGAACAGGCGCCACGAAGCGTGCTGCTGTGCCAAGGCTGGCTTGGCCGAGTTTGTGAAGGATCGCGCCGGGGGGGGCGCGGATTTTCAGAATAGAGATTTTTAGCTGGGTGATCCTAAAGAAACCATGAAAAACGAATGAACCCCTCAGATTCCGCACCCACGAGGGTGGGGCCGAAGCTTCAGGGCACGGGCTGCTCTATCGCATCCAGGACCCGCCCCACGAACTCATTGAAGTACCGTGGTGCGTTGCCTGGGCTCGGCCCAAGACGCACCACAACCATATCTCGCGACGGCATGATCATCGTCGTTTGCCCCATGAACCCTCTGGCACTGTACGCGTCGGCCGGAAGCCGATCGTAGCTGTCGTTCAGGTTGAGCCAGAACAAACCGCCATACTCCTGATTGCGCGCTCCAGGTGCAGGCGACGAAATGAACTCGACCCATCCCTCGGGTAGGATCCGCTCACCCTCCCACACGCCGTCCCACAGGTGCAGCAGTCCAAACCGGAGCCAATCGTGGGCCGATCCGTAGTCATAGCCGCTGATGATGAAGTTGCCCCATGCGTCGGGTTCCAGCAGATAGTTCCGCGCCCCGATCCGATCGAACAAGGCTCGCTGCGGGAATGTCAGCCAGTCATCTCCTCTGCCCTCCACTGTCGTCCGCGCGATCCGGGAGAGAGACAGTGGATCACTGTTTCGGTACCGGAACTCAGCATCCGGCTCCTGGTCCATGGGCTGATCGATCGCATGCTCGAACACGTTGATGCCGTCGAAGTAGATCCGGAAATGTTCATTGGTGTTGAACCAGGATTCGGGCCGACCGATGCTGTTGTTGATGAAATCCAGGCCGGAACTCATACGCAGCAGATGCTTCACCTTGATCGCATTGCGCGGATCGCCTTCACCGTGCCACTCGGGAACCGGCGCCTTGTCGTCCAACCCGAACTCGCCCTGCTGCACGAGTATGCCCGTGAGCGCCGAGGCTATGCTCTTTCCTTGCGACCACGAGATCTGGGGCGTGTTCTTGGTCCACCCCGGAGCGTAGCGCTCGCCGATGATCTTCCCGCGGTACGCAACGACGACGGCGCGAGTGTTGTTCTCCGTCTGATCCATCATCCACTCGAACGCTGCGGCGAGCTTGATAGGATCGACCTCGTCGAACGATGCATACGCACCAACGTCGCCGGTGGGCCACGGGGTCGTAGTCGGATCTGGAATGTTCCGTTCGACCCGCGTCGGCGTGAACGCGACACCATCCATGCCGAGCGGGAGGATCGTGCATCCCTGGTCGCCGTTGTACTCGGCTCTTCGCGTTTCGAACCCCGACCCCCAGACGCTCGCGGTCTTCTCTTCTAGGTCGACGCTCCATTCCATATCGTCCTGCCACGCGAAGTATTGCGGGAATTGTTCGATGTCCTCCTCGAACACGCGTTGTGGGGTGCGCTGGTAGTCGCGACCGACCACAAACATGCCCGAACACAGATGGTGGGCCGCCATGGCGGCGATGTGGTCACGGATTTCCGGGTTGTCCCAGGCAACCTCTTGGGCGGTGACAGTCGCTGCTGTTGATGTAAGCACAGCCGCGGTGGCCGCAAACGAACGAATGAACACAGATCTCATTCCCACACCTACACCGCGCCGTTATCCCACGGACCCCACATGGCAAACGTCATCCCGGGCCGACTGTCGTCCACATTGCCCAGCAGATTGAAGAATAAGGTCCGGCCATCAGGACTGAACGTGCATCCCGCCATCTCGTGGTGCTTGGTCCTGTTCTTTGCTAAATCGAAGATCTTGCCGTCGGGCGTGAGGCCACGAATGTGCATCTGCCCGCCGTGACCATCTTCACAGATGATCAGACTGCCTTTGGGACTCACACAAATGTTGTCCGGCCGGTTTAGCACGCGTTGACCTGGAGATTCGAAGATGAGCACGAGCGTGCCCGCGTCCGGGCCGGTCGGCGTGTATTGCCAGATATGGCCGAATTCCTTGTCACCACCGTCGGTGGCCACGATGTACACGTTACCGTCGGCGTAGAAACACCCCTCGAGACGACTGAAGCGGGCGCCGCCCTTCTCGGCTCCCTGATCGAAGACGGCCGAGCGATCTTCTGGCCCACCCTGCGGATCGGGATCGTCTATGTCGACCCACACCACGGGCAGCTCACGACCGGTACGTTGCTGCTTTCGCGCATCGTATCGTGGCAGACCCTTGATAGCCATCATTTGCAGTTTCCCGCCGGCGCGAAGATCGCCATTGTATCCGGGACGATAGGGATCGTTCGGTACGAATCGGTAGAAACCCGCTTGGAAGAGGTCTTCCGTTTGGTACACGATGCCGCTTCTGGGATCGACGGCAATGGCCTCGTGCACGAATCGGCCAAGTTCCTTGATCGGCTCCGATAGTTCGCACCCTTCCCGATCGGCCGGAACCTCGAACACGTACCCGTGCGCCTGTCCAAACCCTGACTCTTGGCCGAAGAACGCCTCTTCACAACTCAACCAGGAGCCCCATGGCGTATTTCCCCCAGCACAATTCCGCCACGTACCGTTCAAGCTCACGAAGTCGCGAACCAGTTCGCGGGTTTCCGGATGGACGTCCAGCGTGATGGTCCCGCCCCCTGCCCCTGGATCATAGGCTTGTTTGATATCCCCCATGGCGGCGGTGGGAGCCGGGTTGTTTTCGACCTCGTGATTGCGAATGAGTCGTATCAGACCGTCGGGGCCGGGGAACGCAGCCATTCCGTCGTGGCGGCCTGGCGTGACATACCCGTCGCTCGTGGCCGACCCTTCCATGCCAAACATCCGATACGAAAAGCCGGCGGGCAGTTGGAGTTCGGGCCCCGCGTTACGGAGCTTGCCATAGCCGCCGTCCCCCTGGCCGGCAACCGGACGTATCTCTTCGCTACCATCACCCGATGCACCGGGACTACATGCGATTCCGTTCAGGGCGGCGAACCCCGCGACCGCGCGACCCGTCATCGATGCAGATTGTCTGAGAAATTCTCGGCGGCTGTAGGAAGACATCGCCGTAAGCTACAGCCGCCGATCTATCATGCCAGTGCTGTACGTCACTATCGCCGATAGGTCATCGCATTGAATAGCAACGGCCACGTCGCAATCGTCTGGCCCCGATAGTTCGGTGGGAATCCGAAGAGCACGATGGACCCCCCACCAACCCGTGCCTCGACGATGGCCGGTTGTCCTGAGATCCATTCTCCACCGAGCACCCACCCCGACAGCAGCGGCTCCCCCTCGCCATATCGTGCGACGACATCTACATCGCCCCCGGTGACATTGAACGCCCTGCTGCTTCCCCAATACCAGGCCGTGCCCTCCGCCCCCAAACCACGCGCAATCTCGTGGTCGGTATCGTAATTCACGCGGAGAATCGAGCCTGGAATGTAAAACTCCGACGACTCGAGACCGGCAACACGATTGGAGATCGGCAGTACGAACGTGCTCATTGCAAAGTCCGTCGCCCGACCAACGGCGATAACCCGCCCGCCCTGCATCACGAATTCCTTCACCGCCTCAACACCGACTTCGCCCAATCCACCGGAGTACGGAGCTGGTAGCCGTTCCGACGAGTATCCGCTGGTGATCGCACCGGCTGACTGATCCTCGAACAGCAGCACGTCGTACTGCAGGAGCTTTCCTTCGCGAATATCGGCGTCGTGCAGAGTGTCGTACGCGATACCGTGTTCGTCGAACACCCACCGGGTCCATCCTTCAGGCATGGGTTCGTTCCAGGACTTATAGACGGCGATCCGGGAACCGCTCAGATCATCCGGGGCTTCATACTCGACGTCGTGTTGCGGTATTACCGCTGACAACTCCGCGTTGAACGGCCCTTCGATCTCGAATGCCTCCACGTTCATGAGCAGCGGGAGCGTGTGCGCCACAGCGTCGTACGGCGGTTGTGGCGGCCCACCTGGGTATTGCCGCAGGTTGGGATAGACCTGCCGCTCGAGCATCGTGTTGGCAAACGATGCATAGGGTTGATTCATCGGTATGACGTAGTCGCCGGCGTTGACATGTTTGCCTTCAGCCGTGAAGTCACTGAGAGCACGATGGACTTCGACATCGCCAATGGTCAGGATGCGTAGTACAGCATCGAGTCCGACATTGCCTTCGTCGTTCGGAAGGACCCACGCATTGGGCCACTCCGGCCATTTGGCCACCGCGTTCTTGTTGATCTGATAGAAGTTCTCTAGCCAGTACCGCCGATGGCGCGCTGCGTTCGTCAGCAGCGCCATAGCGCCCGCCTCCATGTAGTTCACGATGTCCGGCAGACCCCACTCGCCCCCCTCCCAAGGCATGGGGAAATTCCACGTCCGTTGGCTTCCATCCAACCCCCGGCGCCCGCCAAGGTCATCGATCGTCTGGTTGATCGGCGTGGCGATGCGTGCCGAAGCCGTCTCACTCAGGATACGAGCGCCGCCATGGTAGTGCTGGTAGGCGCGCGCCGGCGTGAACGCGTCATAGATCCCATGAATGCCTACGCCGGGAAGTCCCGACGCGAGAACTTCGGCTGCCATGTAGGCGCCCAATTGACTCACTGCCGACGTCAACAAGGGATCGATGTTCGGTTCCCATGGATCTATGAATGGCGGAAAGAATATCCGCACGCTCGAGTTACCCATCTGATGAATGTCGTGAACGATCTGCGGGTGCCATGCGTTGTGCGCCTTGGTGACCGTCAACTCCGTTTCGATCTGCGTGAAGGCGTACCAATCGCGATTGTTATCGTGCCCCACGTAGTAGTGATAAAGCTTGGGTAGCGGAGCGGCCTCGTACTCGGTACCGACCCACTTGCGGTACCACTCGACGACCATTTGGAGGCCGTCCGGATTGAGAGACGGGATATCGAGCAACACGACGTTGTCGAGGATTTCGCGCACCTTGGCTTCGTCGGACGTGGCCAGGCGATACAGCAAGCGCGCAGCGGTTTGTGGGCCGCCAACTTCCGTGGCGTGAATGCCGTGCGTGATCAGTACGATGGTCTTGCCGCTGTCCAGCAGGCGTTCCAGTTCGGGCTCACCACTGATCTGCCGAGGATCTGCGAGACGCATTTGTGTGTCGCGGATCTCACCGATGCGCCGCTGGTTTTCCTCACTCGTGATTGTGAGCATGACGAACGGGGCACCCAACGTGGTCGGCCCCAGCGTGTCTACCGTCACACGAGGACTCCCATTCGCGAGCACCTCGTACCAGCTGGTGAGCTGCCCCCAATCGGCCAGTTTTTGATGTTCGCCGATCTCGAACCCGAAGTGGTCGCGCGGACTCGGAATGGTCTGGGCGTGAGCGCCCGCGCCGCCCAGGGCCAGCGCGAACGCAATCGTACTCACTCGTAGCATGCTTGCTCCGTCGAAATGGGGGTTGTCGTCGACCGGTCGCGGACGGTCGCAGTCGGGACCTTTGCCGGGGCTTCCGCCCGGCGCCTGAGGTAGACCCGCCTGGCTTCCTCGAACTGCCTCATCACATGATCGATCTCGGCGTCCGACCGCCAATCCGGCCACTCGCGCGCGAGCTCCTCTAGTTTGTCGACCCACTGCACTCCGTAGTCTGCCGCGGCGCGGCTTCTGATGGGCTGCGTACCCGCAACGATCCAAACGGGATTCGTAAATGCCTGGGCATACTCGACGTCCAGCGGAAACCGGTCTTCCGGATGACCTTCTACTCGCGCATGAATCCATCCGCTTCCCGACACGTTCACTAATGCGCGATAATCGATACGCGTACGGTCGCCTTCGGGAAACACCTCGTCAATGACTTCGCCGTTGAACACGATTTCCATTTTGGACAACGGTGTGATCGATTGCACCACCACCGTCACTTCCACGGCTCCTCCATCGGCTGGAACGTGGATTTCGGCGCCCGGCCCCTGATTGCTCACGCGCATGTCGATGAGAGGCCCGCTCGACATAAACGCGCGTCCGGCGCGGAGACCTTCATACCATCCATGTGATGTGAGCTTCCCACCCGCGGTGCACACGTACGTGCGAACCGAACCGACGAGTTTGCTCCAATGGAGGTTGCTGATCGAGTCCTCGCCACCAGTCCCCGTCACACGGAGGTCGTTGCCCCACGCCGCGTAGAGGGGGAAGAAACTCGCGCGATTGGACCCCGACCACTCCAGCGCATCGGTGGTGCCGAGCGCCGCATCGACCAAGAATCCCTTGCCACCCTGAAGGTTGCCCTGAAGAGGGTCGCCGTTGCCAAAGTAGGGATGCACGTACCCCGTAGTGGCGCCCTGCGCCTTGGCCTTTCGCAGCATGTCGGTATTGCTCGGATAGAGGCTCTCGATGGCCGTTCCCTCATACCCCGTCACGAATGGAGAAATGAGATGTTCCCGAAGACCCATCATAAACACGTGACCGTAGAAAGGTGGCCGAAATTCCTGGCCAACCACCAGTAGCTTGTCGGGCCATGAGACAGGATGCGCCCCACCACCCGGAACGAAGAATTGATAGTCGAGAATGCGGTTGTCCTTATTCGCCACCTGTTCGTTGACGATGTCCTGATCCTCGGCATCGGACATCATCATCAAGTTCTCTAGAGTGTTGTGGAGATTGCCGCCGTAGTTCATGTGCACGTGAGTGGAACCGCTGAACCATCCGCGGTCGGACATGTCGGTAAGCCGGTCGAGCTCGATCACATGTGAGGTCATTTCGTCTGCAGCGACGTTTACCGTGAGTGTTTCCGGAAGGAACTCGAATCCCTTTACGACGATGAGCTGGGCTGGGCCCACCGGCAACTCGACGACAAACCGGTCATCGGCATGAAACACATGATCGCCCGCCATGCCAACGCGTGCATAGGCAGTGTGCGGCGCATAGAACTTGCCGTCGGATGCGGTAAGGTGAACGCGGGCGGCCGTCGGCTCTCCTCGATCGTCGGTAATGACAAAGGCGAGCTTGCCCGTTTCGCGTTTCCACTCGCGATACGTGATGTCCACATTGCGCTGCGCTCCACCGTAGGTCTCCAGCAACGCCAGCCGCGGTAGGCCACCCTCGTTCGATATGTAGGCAATCCACTCGCCGTCCGGTGACCACCGTGGGTGGAAGGCATCATGTTCGAAGAACGTCATCTTGTACGGCTCCCCACCGACGGTCGGTTGCACGTACAGGTTGTTGAACTGGTCTGCCGTCGCGGCGGTGGAACTATAGATGAATCGCTTGCCATCGATCGAAACATCAGGGCGCGTGCGGTACAAGGTCTGTTCGTGCAGCACGCTGACCGCATCTTCGATCCCCTGCTCGCGAACCGGAACACGAAGAACATCGCCTGACCCCAAGGGCTGATCCCGATTGGACACGAGGAGCAGTTCTTCGCCATTCGGCATCCAAACTGGTGTCAGGTGCATGTCCCAAGGGCCGAAGTACAAACGGCTTCGTCCGTAGTTGTGGTCGCTGGTGATGGCTATTGGGTCACCGGACCACTGTCCGCCACGAATCGGGCGTACGTACACGTTGAAATAACCGCCTGGCTGTGTAGAGACGTAGGCGAGTTGGGTCCCGTCCGGCGAGAATACCGGATCGACGTACACGTGTTCGTCATTGGTGAGGAGATGGGTCTCACCCGTAGCGAGGTTGAGAATAGCCAAGTCGATCGTGTGACCGGATTCGTCGGCGGTGTACGCGATCCAGCGGGCATCCGGCGACCACGCAGGCAACGAGTGGTAGCGATCGTCGGCGGTAACCTCCCGTGCCATACCGTCCACCGGATTTACCAACCAGATCGACCCCGCCATCGACACGGCAATCGATTCCCCGTCCGGCGCCCAGGCCGGCGCCCACGGAGTCGAGCTCGGCCCTGGTGGGAAGTAATAGTTGTGCATGTAGTTGCCGCCGTGTCGGGCATCGGGATACGTCCCCTGGGCGGCAACGAATGACGGTAACCAGCAGAGCGCCAGGACGAAGGATAAGAGTCGCAATCGTTTCATGGGCTAAGATATGGCATCGAGGTCGCGGATCGGACAGGGGTAGCCTCCCGATCAACTACACTTGTGTATTGGCGTCGACAGAATACAGCAGTACCCCGGAATAACGGGAGCAGGTAGCTTCACCATGTATTCACCTGACTTTCATGTGACGACTTCAAGCTTCTGACACCACACCTCGGAGACCCTGTAGTGCGTTCAGCCTTGCCCCTGCTTCACATCGCTCTCGTTTCGTTCCTCGGCGTGGCTTGTTCCGGGCTTGGGCCCAACGATACCGATATCGAAGCCACGGCTGCGTTTGCGGACACGCTAGCCATAACGACCAGCACGCGTCTCGTGCTTCGTGCGATCAACGGGACCGTTGCGGTGACTGGCAACATGCCGGCCGGCACCGTGATCGTCGAGGGCGTGCGACGCGTGCGGTCCGACAACATCGATGATGCCCGCGACCGCCTCAACGACATCTCGGTCCGCATTGCGGAACTCGGCAATGTCGTCAACGTCACCACCGAGCATCTCGAAGATCCCGACGGCCGGTCATACGAAGTGGATTATCGAGTTTTCGTACCGCCGGCGTTCCAAGTCGACGTCGAACAGGTCAACGGCGAAATCCGGATCCAAGAGTTGCGTGATGAAATTGTCGTCAATAGCGTAAACGGCAGCGTGGAAGCGACTAACGTATCGGGCAACCTCCGCGTGAACCTGACTAACGGGCCGATCGATGCCGATGCCACGCTGCGCGGGGGCGGCGGCGTCGATCTTCGCACAGTGAACGGAGACGTCAGCCTCACCATTCCGGCCGGCACTTCATCGACGTTGGAAGCCATGGTCGTGAATGGATCGATCGAGATCACCAACCTATTGCTCAACGATCAGACCATTACGTCGAGCAGGGTCACCGGAACGCTGGGCGGGGGGAACGGGACGATAAAGTTGACGGTGACGAATGGGGGGATCGAAGCGATCGGGCGGTAAGGCAAGCTAGGCCATCAACCCGACTTGAGTGACCAATTCCATGAATCTGGGATCATCACGTAGCGGATCATACATCGGATCTGTCGCCAGATAGATGAGGCCGGCCGAGCGCGCATCGAGTGCCTTGCGTAGCTGACTGAACGCTTCGCCCTTGTTGCCAAGAGCCGCAAATCCCGCCGCGAGTAACTCGGGCCGGATGTAGCGTTCGGTAGCGCGTTCGACCAACCCCATCATGATGCGCTCGGCGTGTTCCTTGTCACCGGTGATCGCCAACGCGCGCGCGATGAACGCGTCATACGCCGCGACGCTGCCTTCCAGTGCCTGGCCGCGCCGATAAAGACCCAGCGCCTCTTGCGCCTGCCCTAATCCGAGGTGGGCATGCCCCATGTCCAAATACGCCTGGAAGTACGCAGGGTCGATCTCGAGTGTCTTCTTGCATTGCACGATGACCGCCTCGTACTCGCGCTTGTACAGCAAGAACCTGGCAAGCCACCGACTGTTGTGGCCGGAGAGTGGGTCAAGCTGTAGGGCACGGCGAATTTCGACCAGCGCCTCGTCAAGCCGGCCGAGGCACGGTAGGACACTGCCCAACACGAAGTGCGCCTCCGAGTAGTTTGGATTCAGCGCGATGGCGCGCTCGAGTTGCTGCGCCGCAGCCTCAAACGCCCATTCGTACCATCCCAGCACCTTCCCCATCGAGGTGTAGGCTTCCGCCAGCGTCGGATCCAACGCCAGCGCCTTCTGCGCCGCCTCCTTCGCCCGAGGATACGCATCGTCGGGCAATACCCAGTCATCGGCGATGTCGCTCCAACTGTCCGCAATCCCGGCATACGCCCGTGCATAGCCGGGATCTTCTGCCAACGCCTGGCGATACAGATCCAGACTGCGTTGCAGATCCGCCTCCGTGAACCTGTTGAAGAAGAACCGGCCCTTCAAGTAGAGCGTGTAGGCCTCCAAGTTTTCCGTTGCCGGGACGACGAGCGGTGTGTCAGTTTTCGCCCCCTTCAGACGAACCTTGAGCGCGTCGACAATCGCATTCGAGATCTCATCTTGTATTGCGAAGACGTCCTCCAACTCGCGGTCATATGTCTCCGACCACAGGTGATACCCGTCCGAGACGGTAACAAGCTGCGCGGCTATCCGGAGTCTGTTTCCAGCCTTCCGAACACTGCCTTCGACCACCGACCCAACCTTGAGACTGCGCCCAATCTCGGTGATCCCTAGGTCTTTGCTCTTGAGCGCGAAGGACGAGGTTCGGGAGGCCACCTGCAACCCATCGACCTTGGCGATCGCATTGATGATTTCCTCGGTCATCCCATCGCTGAAGTACTCGTTCTCGGGATCGGCGCTGAGGTTGGCGAACGGCACCACGGCGATGGACGTGACGTCGGGCACAGGCTCGGCAGGCGGCGCAGGAACCGGTGACAGGTGGGTGGGAGTGTCAACACCCGCGGCGAGCGTCTCCGCAAACATGTTCGCCGTCGCGAAGCGATCGACGCGTTCCCGCGCCAAGGCCTTGCAGACCGTCTGGTCCACGACGTCCGACACGTTGCGCAACGCCCGGATATGCGGCGGAGGATCGAGTAGCCGCTTCGTAAGAACCGCTTGCATGCTCGGCCCGGTGAAGGGCGGCTCCCCACCCAGCATCTCGTACACCACGCACGCCAGACTGTAGGTGTCACTGCGTCCGTCGATATCCGCCTCACCGACTGCCTGTTCGGGACTCATGTACGCTGGAGTCCCCACGGCGGCCCCGGCTTGGGTGAGCGTCCCCGTATCCGCCGCGTCACTCAGAGCCTTCCCGATACCGAAGTCCGCGACCATCGCTACTCCCTCGTGCAACAGGATATTTTCAGGCTTGATGTCTCGATGTACGATATCCTGACGATGGGCATAGTCGAGTGCGGCACCGATCTGCCGGGTCATCTCAACGACCTGGCCGAGCGGTAGTGGCCCATCTCGGTTTAGCCGGTCACGGAGCGACTCACCATTGATGTACGGCATGACGTAGAACAGCAAGCCGTCGGCATCGCCCGAATCAAACAAGGGCAAGATGTGCGGATGCGTGAGCCGGGCCGCCAGTTTGATCTCGCGCAGGAATCGATCGGCACCGATCTCCGACGCCAGCTCCGGCTTGAGGATCTTGAGCGCGACATCGCGGTCGTGGCGTTCGTCGTGGGCAAGGAATACCACAGCCATCCCACCTTCGCCGAGCTTCCGCCCGACGGTGTACCGACCTTCAAGAGCCGTCGAAAGACGTTGCGGGGTATCAGACATGGGGCTTAAAGATGGGGACCGCCGCCTCAATTCGCGAGTTACGGTCTACGGACCTCATTCTTCGTTACAACGTCGATTGACAGCCCTTCCAATCAGGGGATACGTTTTCCCCTTCCCCAGTTATGGGGCAAGGGCCCGGTTTGTGCTCCACTAGGCACCCATAGGATAGAACATTTGAGAACTCCACGTTGGGCAGGTCATGGGCGCGCCGTACGGCGCACCGTACAGCTCGGGTTGTTGGTCGCCGTCGCCGTCACCTGCGACGACCCAACCGGGGCTGGGCTCGAGGTACGGACCAGCCTCAACGTATCCCAACTGCTAGCTGCCTCTCGAACGATCCCAATTCCGATGGACGAAGTCCGCGTCGAACTGCGGCGGGCTTCCGACTCGAGCGTTGTCGCGTTCGACGAACGGTTCCCGATCAATGAGGTACTCACGGACAGCGGAACGGTCGAGATCGAAATCACGCTCGTGATCCTCCAAGACCCCGAGCAATTCTACATGCGTCTAGAGGTCATCGGCGATGGCCGAGTGTGGTACGAAGTCGACGCGATGGTAACCGCGAGTGCGCACGTCCGTGCACCGGATGCAATTCCGCCACCTACCTACGTTGGACTCGGCGCCAACGCCGACAGCGTGCGAATATCCCTGGTCGATACGACAATTACCGGCGGCGATTCGCTCTTGGTCCGTGGCATGGTGTTCGAGAACAACGCGACCGTACCCGGTGCCCCAGTGTCGTTTGTGTCGAGCGATTCGACGGCCGTGCTGGCCCGCCAACAGGGGATCGATCAAGCATGGCTGATCGCGGCGGACCGGACAGGGAGCGTCACGGTTACCGCATACGCACCGCGTCGTGCGGATTCGGTGTCTACCACGGGCACGCTTCAGTTCTACGCCCCGGCGAGTCAAATCGAGCTGGTGTCGGGTGACGGACAGATCATCGCGAATCCTGGTGATGCCGCAGCCAACGCACTGGTCGTCCGCGTTTTGGATGGCGTTGGACAGCCTTTCGCCATGGGCTTCCCCGTCACATTCTCGGTCACCAGTGGGCCACCGGGCACTGCGGTAAATCCAGCAGCGGTAACGACCGACGCCTCGGGACTCGCGCAAACCACCTTGACGGCGGGGTCCTCCTCTGGGCCAATCTCCGTCCAGGCATCCGCGCAGGGACTGTCGGGCTCGCCCGTCACGTTCAACGCCTCTGTGGCCGGCGGCGGCCAAGCCACCATGATGGTGTTCGCCGGCGATAACCAGACGGCAGAGGTGGGCACCGCACTTCCCACTGCACCAGCCGTTCGCGTGCTAGATGCTGGAGGCGCGCCTTCCGCCGACGTCAGCGTCACCTTTACTGTCACCCAGGGCGGAGGCGGCGCCACTGGTGGCACAGCTGTCACCGATGCCGCCGGGATCGCGACCGTCGGCAGCTGGACCCTCGGCCAAGCGACGGGAGCCAACGAGTTGACGGCCACGTCCACCGGACTTCCAGACGTGGTGTTCTCCGCCACCGCCACGGCGGGAACGCCAACGCAAATCGCCAAGGTCTCGGGGGACAACCAGACTGCCGACGCAGGCGCGCCGCTCCCAGCAGCGATCGTCGTAGAAGCGCAGGATCAATTCGCCAATCCGGTGCCCAACGTGACGGTTGATTGGGCCGCAACGGATGGATCGTTAAACCCGACCCAGTCTACGACCAACGGAGCGGGTCGCGCACAATCTAACTGGACACTGGGAAGCAATCAGATCAATCCCACAGCAACGGCAACGGTGAGCGGCCTCGCACCGGTCACCTTCACGGCCACGACGGTCTTCCCGCCCAACAACATCCTCCTCTCGCTGGCGGGCGTGAACCGTGTTCCGGTGCCCGGAACTGCGAATCTCGACATTACCCTTAGTACGCCAGCACCAGCCGGCGGCCTGACCGTGGACCTGACGAGCGATGCACCAGGCGTCATTTCAGTCGGGCCACCAAGTCAAGTCACGATTCCACAGGATGGTACGACGGGCCAGGTCACCTTGAACGGTGTGTCGGCCGGCGCGACCACGATTAGGGCCACCGCGACCGGTTACACTGACGGGGCGGTCCTCGTGGACGCCTCGGCACAGGTGTTGAGCCTGCCTAGTACGCTCAACGTGCCATTTGGCGGTACGGCCTCGATTCCGGTGCAGATCTCGACGCCAGCGCCGGTGGGCGGAGAGGTCGTCAACCTCGTGAGTTCCGATCCCAGTATCGTGGAGGTGCTCACGCCGACGGTGACCATCCTGGAGGGGACGCAGCTCGCCAGTGGCACCGTCTCGGGCGTGTTGCCCGGCAACGCGACGGTAACCGGCACGAACGCGACCTTCGGGACTGCCCAGTCGATAGTATCAACTACCGCAAACCTGAACATCGTTCAGACTTCCCTCACGATAGACGAGAGTTTTTCGGGCACTCTAACGATCGAGCTGGAGAGCGGCGGATCCCCGATCGCCGCACCATCTCCTGGGGTCACCGTAACTCTGACGCCGGCGGATGCGGGGTGTGTGGCCTCGACATCGATCACCATTCCAACCGGCCAGGCAAGCACGCAGGCCACGATAACGTACGGCGGGAGTACGACGACGCGGTGTACGACGCAGTTGACGGCGTCCGCGACGAGCATCACCCCCGAAAGTATCAACGTCACCGTCAATCCGCCGCCGCCGATTTCGCTGTCCAACATGGGGAACATCGGCGCTGGACTGCAGAACGGGTTCTTTAGCGTGAATCTGGGCGCGTCGAATCATGGTGGCGTGACGCTGCGGATCGAGAGTCAGGATCCCAACCGCCTCATGATCGCGCCCAACGCAACCACTGCGGGGGCCCCGTTCATCGACGTGGTCATCGCCAACGGGACCCAATTCGCCTCCTACTACGTCCAGGGTGTGGATACCGCTTCGGCTGGGACCGTCGTCACGGTCACGGCGGACGCGGGTGCGAGCTTCACATCGGGCGCCAGCACCGCCACGATTCAGGCTGTAGCCTACGAGATCCAGAACACTCTCGTCTCGCCAACGAATCCGTTCGCGAACGACGACCCATTCTATCTCCGGATCGGAATTCCCGACGCCCAGCTAACGTTCATTTCACAACAGCAGAACCTCCGGGCGGGTGGCCCCACCCTCACGTTCGACGTCGTAAATAGTGATGCGGCGGTGGGACAACTGGTCACGACCGCGACCACCGGCCAGGCCGTCACGGTACAGATCCTTCCCAACCAGAGCCGGTCGCCCACGTCCGTCACGGCCGGTGGGATGGCGTTTGATGCTCTCGGCAACGGCACGACCAGCATCACCGCCACGTTACAGTCGGGGGCGCTCGTTCCCATCCCGACCCAGACGCGCTCCGTGCAGGTGAACGCCCCGACCATCACGCTGTCCAACATGGGGAACATCGGCGCGGGACTGCAGAACGGGGCCTTTAGCGTGAATTTGGGCGCGTCGAATCATGGTGGCGTGACCCTGCGGATCGAGAGCCAGGATCCCAACCGCCTCATGATAGCACCCAACGCAACCACTGCGGGGACCCCGTTCATCGACGTAGTCATCGCCAACGGGACCCAATTCGCCTCCTACTACGTCCAGGGTGTGGATACCGCTTCGGCTGGGACCGTCGTCACGGTCACGGCGGATGCGGGTGCGAGCTTCGTATCGGGCGCCAACACCGCCACGATTCGGGCTGCAGCCTACGAGATCCAAAACACCCTCATCTCACCGACTACATCCTTGTCGAACGACGACCCGTTCTGGCTCCGGGTGGGGATTCCCGACGCCCAGCTAACGTTCATTTCACAACAACAGAACCTTCGGGCCGGCGGCCCCACCCTCACGTTCGACGTTACGAACAGTGACGCAGCAGTGGGACAACTGGTCACGACCGCGACCACCGCCCAGGCCGTGACGGTCCAGATCCTTCCCAACCAGAGCCGGTCGCCCACGTCCGTCGCGGCCGGCGGGGTGGCGTTCGATCCGTTGGGTGCGGGTGCGACCGATATCACCGCCACCCTGCAGTCCGGGTCGCTTGTGCCCATAGTCACCCAAACCCGCTCGGTGCAGGTGACCGCTCCGGCCATCTCCGTGCCGTCCATGGGGAATGTCGGTGCAGGACTGCAGAACGGCATCTTCCGTGGATTTCTGGGCGCGCCGGCCCCGGTCGGGGGCGTGATCGTCACACTCACGAGTAGTGACCAGAGCACCGTACGCCTCTCGCCCAACGCGACCACTCCAGGAACCACCTCGATCGACGTTACCGTGACCGCCGGGGGTACCAGCTTCAACTACTATGTCCAGGGTGTCGAGGGAGCCTCAACCCCGGCGACTATCGTCATCACGGCGTCGGCTAACGGGTTTGTCGACGGCACCAACTCCGTGGATGTCCTTGAGGCGGCTT
>JBDHLU010000076.1:0-19145 GCA_039656555.1 Gemmatimonadota bacterium
TCTTGAGTCTTGATAACGCGTCACCACGACCCCCCACCGCCGCCACCAAACCCACCACCTGAGAATCCGCCGCCCGAGAATCCACCGCTCGATCCGCCACCCCCGGACGATCGTGGTTGGGCCGGCAGCGCTGTGTTCATTGCATGCACCGAACTGTTCAGCGAATGGACGAAGTAGATCGTCGAGAACCCGCCATCGTACCGGCTCCGGTACCAATTCGGGGGCTCGGTGTAGATCCCTTCGAAGGCGGTTGCCCAACGATCAGTCAGGCCCAACGCAATCGCGTAAGGGAGCAGCCGCTCAAATACCCCCTGGGCTTCCTGCTTCTCGAGTTCGCGCTGTTCGGCACGCCGCAGATACTCCTCCAGCCCCTTGATCTTCTCCCATGCGATGCGGCCCTCGCGCGTCTTTCGCGGGATCACGCGGGCGAACAGTACGATCGTCGCAACCGATAGAATGCCGCCCACGATGATTGGCGCCACATATACGGTGCCGATCGTCGCGAACTGAAGGAAACCAACGCCGGCAAACATCGCGGCGGCAATGAGAATACCGATGATGGCAAATCCCTGCCGCACGTGCGACGGATTCCCGGCAAAATATCCGCTGGCCGTCAGACCCCGATAGATCTCGCTCTTCACCTCAGAAATCGTCTTGTGGAACTCGAACTTGAGGTCGGACAGCTTCTTCTCGCTCCCACCATTGAAAATGCCTTTGAACAACATCTCCTCATGTTGGCGCAGGCCGTCCGGGTCTTTCTTCTTCTTGAAACGAAAGTCCTCGGCTGTGTGCAGGAATTTCTTTTCGGAGATATCTTCGATCTCGATATACCCGCGGACAGCCAGGTCAATGATCGCCGACGAGATGTCATGCATGTGCACCGTTTCATCGGCAATCGTACCAACCTCGGCGGGGCCCAGAGTGTCCGGCGCTTCGTACTGTACGACGATGCTACCCATCCCGTGCTCATCGCGGCCGCGCTTTTGCCAGTACGTCCAACACGCGGCCAGCACGACCAAGAAGACCCCGTACGCCAGGTTGTCGCCAATGATCCAGCCAAGACGCCGCAACAATCCAACTTGGGAGACCGCGGACTCGGGCATCGACACCTCGATCGTAATCCCTTCGCGTGGCCGCAGGTTTCCCGTACGAAATTCGATGGTGCTGTCGTCTACGCGCCCACTGGTGTAGTCCTTTGCCGTAGCGCCGTACGCACCGGTCCACGCGTCGTACGCTACCGAGTCGTCGCTGAGCGGCATAGGTAATCCCACCGTCACAGTCGACTGGTTGATCGGCACGCCCCACTCATTCCCCGTAGCATTCCATCGTAACACTGTCCGATCCTGCTCGTGCAGAATCGCGCGGTACACCTCATACGTAATCTTGTAGACCTGTGCCCCCCGGACCTTGACGTCCGAGCGGCCAATTCGAATCCGTTGGCTGAACCCGTCCTTGCTGAGCTTGGCCTGACGCTCAGCACCATCTGCGTCGGTCACGCTCAAGAGCCTGAATCGGAGCGAGTACTGATGGTACGCGACGTTGTAGTGGATCGGGATCGTGCGGTAAATACCGTGTTTGGGTACGGAGAAGAACGCGGTAATCGTCTCGGTAACTCGCAGCCCGCCGTCAGATTGGATCTCCACATGCGCGTCGAACTCCTCGATGTGCCAGTCGCCTTGGGCGTGTAGAACGCCGACGGTGAAGACGGTGAAGACGACGGACGCAGTTGCACACAGGCGTTTCATGTTACCTCCGCACGCTCGACTACAGGTTGACCGACGGCGCAGCACGCTCGTCTCCGTCGATCTGGAAGAATTCGATCGGCTTGAAATGGAACAGTCCGGCGATCAGCATGGTCGGGAAACTGGCGATCAACACGTTGTGGTCACGAACCACCGCGTTGTAATACCGACGCGCGTACTGCAACGTGTCTTCGAGGTCCACCAACGACTTTTGCAGTTCGAGAAAATGCACATTGGCCTTGAGGTCGGGATAGTCCTCCACGATGGCCACGAGGTTGGTGGCGGCGGCGGCGAGCGTCAATTCGTCTTTCCCGCGCTCGACCACCGACCCGGTATCGGCCGTGGCGATCGCGCGCTGCCGCGCGCGAACCACGTTCTCGAGGGTTTCAGACTCATGGGTCGTGTAGCCCTTGATTGCCGAGACGAGCGCGGGCACAAGATCCCAGCGACGCTTGAGTTGGACGTCGATGTCACTCCACGCAGCGGCCGCGCGGTGCCGGAGGGCCACGACGCGGTTGAACATCCAGACGCCACCCGCAGCGATGGCGACGAGTCCAAGTAACCACAGGGTCATGAGGTTACTCGAGCAGCTGCGGCGTCGTGTCGGGCTCCGGCGCGCGAATGGACTCGTGCTTCATGAGCATGCGCGCGCACGTATTCCACCGAAGCGTGGCATCCTCCACGTGGGGCGGTTGCAGCGCTTCGGCCTTCTCGAACCACTCCATCGCCTTTTCGTACCACTCGTGGGCCACGCGCCCTGACCCCGGTTGGCGCCGTTCGAAGTGCGCCTTACCACGGCGTTCGCACACGATACCTTCGTAGTACGTTCGCTCGTACTCGCTGCCCAGCCCTGCCACCAGCTCACGCGCCTCCTTGAACAACGCGGTAAAGGCGGTGCGGCCAAACTGATCCGTCAACGCCAGGATGAGCTTTACGACTGCTTGCTGGTTGGTCGCGTCGATCTCGAGGATGTCGCGGCAGATACTTTCGGCATGCCATGGCTCGTTGAGCAGACGATACTGCTCGGCCTTGGCGAGCGCCGCCTCGATCCCATCAGGACTCAACCGTTTGAGCTCGAACATCGAGCACCTCCTCAGCTAGCGCGTCAGCCCTCCACGACGCGTTTCAACACCAGGCGGATCGGGTCGAACTGCTGATCGACGACCCGTTCCTTGAGTGGGATGATTGCATTGTCCGTAATCGTAATCTCTTCCGGACACACTTTTGTGCAACACTTCGTGATATTGCAGTACCCGACCCCATGGGCATACCGGAGATCTTCCAGCCGATCCGCGGCGTCAGCGGGGTGCATCTCCAGTTGGGCGAGGTGGACCAGAAACCTGGGCCCTACGAACTCGTCCATCAACCTGTGCTCGCGTAGCACGTGGCACACGTCCTGGCAGAGATAGCACTCGATGCACTTCCGGAACTCCTGAATCCGGTCCACGTCCACCTGAGCCATGCGCCACGAGTCATCATCATGGTCCGTGGAACGTGGCGTGAACTTCTTGATCTTCTTCTTGACTTCGTAGTTCCACGATACATCCGTCACAAGGTCCTTGAGGATCGGGAACGTCTGCATCGGTTGCACGGTGATCGGCTTGTCGGTCGGCAACGTGCTCAGGCGCGTCATGCACATGAGCTTGGGATTCCCATTCACCTCTGCCGAACACGACCCGCACTTCCCTGCCTTGCAATTCCACCGGACCGCGAGGTCGTTGACATGTTCCGCTTGAATGCGATGAATGGCGTCCAACACGACCATGCCCTCATAGGTCTCGATCGTATAGTCGTGATACTCCCCGCCGCTTGCGGACCCCCGCCAGACTCTGAAGGTAGCAGTCGCCATCTACGGCTTCTCCCGAAGCAACACTCGAAGTTCTTCAGGCATCGGCAGAATCGGCTCTTGGGTCACCGACATGGAGCCATCACTGGCCTTTCGGACGACGTTCCACGTTTTCCCCCACTGTTCGTCCTTCGTTTCGTAGTCTGCTCTGAAGTGGGCTCCGCGACTCTCGCGGCGTTGTGCGGCGGCGCGTGTGATGGCCTCTGCCATCGTGAGTAGATTCTGGAGGTCGAGCGCAGTGTGCCACCCCGGATTGTATTCGCGGTTGCCCGTGACCGAAATGTGCGCGGCTCGCGTTTTGATTTCTTGAATGCGGTCGATCGCCCGATCCATTTCCTCTTGCGTGCGCACGATTCCGACAAGCTTCTGCATCGATTCCTGCAACTCGTGCTGCAACTGGAACGGCGCTTCAGCCGAACCTTGCGGAGTATCGAACGGCGCGAGCGCTTTCTGTGCCAGGTCGGCCAACTGATCGTCTCCCGCGTGACCGGCCCCGTTCGATTTGGCAAACTCGGCGGCATGCTCACCGGCGAGTTTCCCAAACACCAGTAAATCTGACAACGAGTTGCCGCCCAGCCGGTTGGCGCCATGCAAGCCACCCGCACATTCGCCCGCCGCGAAAAGGCCAGGCACTGTGGCCATCTGAGTATCGGCCTCGATGCGCACCCCACCCATGGCGTAGTGCGTCGTCGGACCCACCTCCATCGGTTCACTGGTGATATCGATATCGGCGAGCTGTTTGAACTGGTGATACATGCTTGGCAACTTTTTCTTGATGTGTTCCTCACCTTTCTTGATGCGCTTCTTGATCCACGAGATGTCGAGGAACACACCTCCGTGTGGACTCCCGCGACCCTCGCTCACTTCCCGCATGATGCATCGGGCAACGTGGTCACGGGTCAACAACTCCGGCGGGCGCCGAGCGTCTTTGTCACCCTGGGTGTACCTCCAACCTTCTTCTTCGTTGTCGGCGGTTTGCTCCCGATACAGGTCGGGAACGTCATCGAACATGAATCGGCGTCCCTCGGAGTTCCGCAACACGCCACCCTCACCCCGCACACCCTCGGTCACGAGTATGCCGCGTACGCTGGGCGGCCAGATCATGCCGGTCGGATGGAACTGCACGAACTCCATGTCGATGAGTTCGGCCCCCGCATGATAGGCAAGGGTGTGCCCGTCACCAGTGCACTCCCAGCTGTTGCTGGTTACGCTGAACGCCCTGCCGAGGCCACCGGTTGCCAGTATGATCGCCTTCGCGTGGAATACATAGAAGCGACCACGCTCCCGATCGTACCCAAAGGCGCCAACGACTCGTTCCCCGTCCTTGAGAAGTGACGTAATCGTGATCTCCATGTGCACCGCGGCGCCCTGATGAATACCGTGGTCTTGAAGGGCGCGGAGCATCTCTAGGCCAGTGCGATCGCCCACGTGTGCGAGCCGCGGGTAGGAATGCCCACCGAATTGCCTCTGAAGGATCTTTCCGTCCTTCGTGCGATCGAAGACCGCACCCCATTCCTCCAGTTCGCGCACGCGGTCCGGCGCCTGTTGCGCGTGGAGTTGGACCATGCGCCAGTTGTTGAGGTACTGACCACCGCGCATCGTGTCGGCGAAATGCACCTTCCAATTGTCACGATCATCCACATGCGCCAATGCGGCGGCGATACCGCCTTCGGCCATAATGGTGTGCGCTTTCCCAAGTAACGACTTGCTCACGATGCCGACGGATACGCCCCGCGCAGACGCCTCGATGGCAGCGCGGAGACCGGCACCGCCCGCACCGATCACCAGAACATCGTATTCGTGAGTGATGTACTCGGTCATCAGAAGATTCTCAGGTCGGTCCACACACCGGTGGCACACATCCGGACGTAAAAATCGGAGAATCCGACCCAGAACAAACTCAACCATGCGAAACGCATGTGCCCTCGGTTCAAGCAGCTCACGCAACGGTAGGCGGCGAATCGCTTAGGCGATTTCGAAAGGCGGTTGAGCCGTCCACCGATCAAGTGCCGGAGTGAATGGCACCCCAGCGTATATCCACCGAGGAATACGACGTTGAGTGCGAGAACCATTGTTCCGATTCCCATCCCGAACGAGTTGGTCCCCGTTGCCGGATCTTCAAACCACAATGCCTTCCACACGTCGTACGAGAGGAAGACCAGGAAAAACAGAGCGAAGTACATAAAGTAGCGGTGGACATTCTGCATGATCAGCGGGAACGATGCTTCCCCGCGATAGCTCTTACGGGGTTCGCCGACTGCACAGTTCGGAGGATCGCCCCAGAACGCCTTGTAGTAGGCGCCGCGGTAGTAGTAGCACGTAAGCCTAAAACCGCCCGGTGCCCAAAGGATCAAGAATGCGGGAGACCACGGGAGCCAGCGAAACCACCAGTCCGGTTTGGGTCCGAACCACGCATGCGCCGACTCACCAAAGAGTTCGGGCGAGTAGAATGGCGAGAGGTAGGGCCCGAAATGGTAGTTCGTGCCTTGAAACGCCGCCCAGGTCGAGTACAGGATGAACGCACTCAGCCCGAGCAACACGACGGTGGGCTGTATCCACCACGCATCACTCCGCGCTGTTTGGCCGAAACTGCTTCGCGACAACGTCGTTATCGGTTGCCCCATAGGGCCTATTCTCCTACGCCGCTCAAGCGGCTCCTATCAAGGAAATTGTTCGCGGAGTCGTCGCCAGCGCCGAACGGAGCCGACGACGAGCATAGATATATGGGGGAATCGGGTGCCTGACTAGGGGAGGCCCGACCATTGCTCCATACCTCCCGCACGGATATTCTATTTCATGCTCAAAAAATTCCTCGTCCTCCTAGCGCTCGGGTTCCTTCCGGTCGGCTCACTCTCGGCCCAGGGACTCCGCGAATCTCTGTCTTCATTATTCACGTTTGGTGACTGTGGCGAGCCGCTGTGCCTGGATGGTTCCATCAACAGCGGCACGGGCCATGGTGACCACTTTTTGCCAGCTGCGTCTGGGGGCAATCTGGCCGTGATTGCGTTCCTAGGCGACGCCATCGGACAGAGCGTCAGCCGCCTGCCCCTGAGTTCTACGAGTAGCGGTGCCACCTTTGCGATCGTGAATGGAATCCCTGTACGTACTTCAACGTCTGCCGGACCGATTTTCGCCGAACGCTCCCAGACCCTCGGGCGCGGGCGGTTCTTCATTGGGGCCAATTTCAACGGCATTCAATACACGAAGCTGAACGGCGCGTCGATCGACAACTTCGGCCTCACGTTCATTCATGAAGACGTCGACAACGCTGGTACGCTTGGCGATCCACAATTCGAGAACGACATCATCGACGTCCAGCTCCAGCTGGACGTGAATGTGCTGGTCACGTCGGTGTTTGCCACGTACGGCCTCACCGACTTCATCGACCTGAGTGTGGCCGTGCCGTTCGTTCGGACCACCGTGAAAGGGTCAAGCGAGGCGCAGATCCAACCCTTTGGTCCCAACGCCTTGCATTTCTTTGGCGGTAGTTCGGCGGACCCCATCCTCCGGGCGACTGCGTCCGAGAGTGGATCGGCATCCGGCATCGGCGACGTGGCAGGCCGCCTCAAGATCAATGTCGTGCAGACACGGAAATTCGGGGCCGCCATCTTGGGCGATTTGCGGTTTCCCACCGGGGATGAAGAAGACCTCCTGGGAAGTGGCGCGTTTGCGGGCCGCGCGATCGGGATCGTCTCGGCTCAATTTGGGCCGTTCTCGCCACATCTTAATGGTGGCTACCTCGTACGCACCGGCGAACTGCAAAACGATGCCGTCCTCGTCACCCTTGGGTTCGACAACCTCATGACGGACTGGGCGACGTTGGCCATCGATTTCCTCTCGGAATGGCAGGTCGGGGAGAACCAGATCCTCCTGCCGGGGAACGCGAGTTTCGACGTGCCATTTCTGCGTGAGGTCCAAACCACGCAGGTGGCTGACATGAAGCAGAACCTGGTCGCCGCGTCGGGTGGGATTAAATTCAGCCTGCGGGAAGGCACGGTGTTGATGACCAATATCCTGTTCCCGCTCACGCGAGCAGGGCTGCTGCCGGACTTCATCTGGACCGTTGGATTGGAACTGATCTTCTAGCTCCTAGTTGTTCGCCGCACCCTCGTCGATCCAACTCCTCACCATGTCACGGAGCGTCTGCACCATCGAGCCGCTCGTCGGCATGACTGCTCCGCACCCACCTGCGTGCGTGTTGTCCATCTTCTGCATGAGGAAGCTCGTCGCCGAACTCGACGGAACCACGAGGGTCCCACATCCCGTCGTATTCAATGTCGGGGGTTGGTTGACCAGCACGGCCGGGTCACCGAAGGCGCTATGGCAGGCGATGCACGAGGCCGCCGGGAGCCCGAACAGGTAGGCCACGTTGTAGGAGAACGACACTGCGACGTTGAACGAGCCCGACGTGTCGGGATCCGTGGCCGTCGCCGTGAACTCGATCTCGTGGGCTCCGAACCCCAACGTGTCTCCTCCAGATTGCACACCTCGGATGGTAAGGTTCGTAAAGACGGCATTACCATTGACCGGCGTCACGGTCGCCGTCCCAACCAGAGTCCCGTTGCCGGTCAGAATCGATGCCGTGACCGGGATGGCGGCGCTGAAGACTCGGACGCCCGCCGCGTCCTGAACCTCGACCACGGGCTGTGTGGTGAAGGCCACGTTCGACGTGGCGCCGGCAGGTTCGGTGATCACCACCAAGCGGCCCGGGGGCCCCGATGGCGGCGCGATGACAACAAACGTCGCATTGATGTTCAGGGGACTATTGCCGGCCACTGACGAGAGGACCGGTACGGTAGCCGTGTACGTATCTGGTAGGAGCGTTCCTGGGGCCGCCGTCAGCGTGACGCTGGCAGGCGCCGTGGTCGAATCGAGGATTGCCGTCAACCAACCCGATCCGCCAGCCCCGTATCGAATCGCTCCGATGGACAACCCAGTCAGCGTGCCCGGGCCAGCGTTCGTGATGGCAACCGCCTGTACATCGCTGCCCGTGTCCGTCGCCACTCCGGTAAACGTGGGGTTCGCGTCGGACACAGCGATCTGTTGGGATGCGACAGTCGCGGCAGTCGAACCCGTGACACCTTCGATCGTTGCCGAAATAGTCGCGTCCCCGAGCCCGACGCCCGTCACCAACCCGGTGTTGGGATCGACAGTGGCGACATTGGGTGCATCGGACGCCCAGATGGCCTCAAGTCCAACCACGAACGCTTGCGACTGGTCGAGTCCCTGTGCCGAAAACGTCGTGGTGTCGCCGACCGCGACGACCGAGTCGCCAAACGAGACCCGCACGGTCACGACCGCCCCGGGACCAATCTCCGGCGAATCGTTGTAGCAGGCCGCCACCGCGGCGAGTGTGAGGGCAACGAGCGCGCGTCGGGCCATGGTCATCGGGTCTCCGTAATACGCCACACGCCATCCGAGCCACGGCGGAGAATGAGGGTGAGCGGGCCCTCCACAACGGCCTTGCCTGTAGCCGGGCCATCGAAATAGCGCTGTTGACCCGTCACGTTGGCCATTTCACCGGCGAGGTTGATCTGATCGATCTCGATCTGCACCTGCAAATTGCGGTACGGCTCGAGAAAGGTGCGCAGCCCGTTCTCCGCGTCCGTGGGCAAGGTGGGAAATACCTCGCGTACAGCCGTGAAGTCCTTGAGCTGCAGCGCCTGTTCGTACCGCTTTACCACCTCAGTGACCGCGTCGCGAGGATTGAGGACGGGCTGAACCGCCGCAGTCTCTACCACAATATCCACGGAGGCACGCTGCCCCTCGATCGATACACTGATCTCGGTCTGTCCGGCGCCCATTGCCCGCACGACCCCGTTCTGCACGGTGGCCACCGTGGTATTGGACGACCGCCACTGTTCCTCCCGACCCTGAAGGCCTACACCGCGACTGCCAACTGCCGTCGCCCTGAGCGTCACGGCCCCGTCTACCGCCAACGGGTTCACTTGACTGGGGCTCAGCGAGACCCGAGCGACGGCCTCAGGCAATACTAGTAGCGATACCGACAGCGATTGTCGTTCGCTCGTGGCAGTGATGCGGGCGTTGCCTGGCGTCTGCGCGGTGACCTGGCCCGCACCATCGACGCTTGCCACCGAAGCGTTGCTCGATATCCAGGTGAAGTTCCTTCCTGACAACGTGTTCCCCGCCGCGTCGAGCGCGCCGGCTCGCAGTTGGAACGTGATCCCGACCTCGACTTGCTCGCGGGCACCATTGATACGGACGCTGGCGACGGGCGTAGGTCTGCCACCGCCCGTGACCGGTGGCGGTACTGGCGCGTTCACCGTGATCGACACGGTACGGGATACATCACCGGCCGAAGCGGTGATCGTGGCGTTGCCGGCCGATCGCGCGGTAACGGCACCCGTTTCCGACACCGTCGCTATTGCGGAATTGTCCGTAGACCATGTGACCGCCACGGTGGCCTGTGCACCCGTGCTATCGAGCGGTTGCGCCGTGAACTGCAGCGTGCCATTGGGCTGTAGGGTCGCGGACGGTGGGGTCACATCGAGCCGTACCACCGGCGCGGCAACAACGGGCATCACCCCGACCGGTGGCGTTCCCCCACCCGTCACCGGCTCTCCAGTTTCACCGTTCGGAGCCCAGGGCTGAAGGATCCCCAACCCGATCGCCACCCCGGCGATCACCGTCGCCCCAACACCCAACCAAAGCTTGGACCCACCCTTCTTCGTTGTTGTGCCTTCGGCGGCAGTCGCGTCCGTCGACATCTTGACCGTGGCCGCGTGACTCGCCTGTACACTCTGGCCCTTGCCCATGAGCGGCATGGGGCTGCGCGGCGTGCTGATTCGCTGGATGGCCTTGTGGCTTTCGCCTGCCATGGCGAGTCCGACAAGCTGCGTACGGATCGGATCGTTGAACGCCAAGGTCGTGGCTCCACCTATCGCCGCAACCATGTCTTCCATGCTCGGCCAGCGATCCTCCGGCGCCTTCGCGAGCATGCGCAAGACGGCTTCGCGAAGAGGCGGCGGGCAGTCCGCACGGAGTTCCGTCACTTCAGGCGGCTCATCGTTGCAGTGCATGTACATGATCGTCATGAGCGAATCTGCGTGAAACGGAGGGGTGCCCGTCAGCATTTCGTACGAGAGAATACCGAGCGAATATTGGTCGGAGGCGCCTGTGATTTGCCCCGCCGCGCACTGCTCTGGACTCATGTATGTGGGCGTGCCGATGGTCGCGCCGGTCATCGTGAGCCCCTGTTGATCGGCGACCTTGGCGATCCCGAAATCGGTGACCATTGGAAGGCCCTCGACGTCGATCATGATGTTGGCTGGCTTGATATCGCGGTGGACCACACCGTTGCGGTGCGCGTAGCCGAGCGCCTCCCCCACCTTGGTGATGATCGTCATCATCATGGGGAGCGGGAGCTTGTCGAGTTCCTTGATGATCGAATCGAGGGGACGGCCCTCGACGAACTTCATGATGAAGAACAGCATCTTCCCGACTTCCTTGACCGCATAGATCGGGATGATGTGGGGATGGCTCAATTTTGCGGCGGTCCGGGCCTCGAGCTTGAAACGTTCCACCATGCCCTGGCCCGTAAGCAGGGCTGGCGACATCACCTTTATGGCGACCTTGCGGTCGAGCTGGATGTCGTGGGCTAGGTAAACCGTGGCCATCCCGCCCTGGCCCAGTTGGGTCAGGATTTCGTAGTCACCGAGCGTGGCGCGGCGGAGTTCCTCGACCAGTTCTTGTTCATAGTGATCCACGGCACCCGAGGCCGAGCCTACGGTAGGCGGCGGCGTTGCGAGCGTGGGCGCCGACGGGCGCACGGCCTCACTCCCGCAACTCATGCAGAAGCGGGCGCCGCTCTCTACATCCGCGCCACAACGGCTACAGGCAGTGCTGGCGGTCATTCGGGAGGTTAGGGGTCATAGCATGGAAATATAGGGCCAAAAACGTGCCGTTGGTCACCCCCCGTGCCGTACCCGATCAACCCCCGGGGCGAGCACGGTTCGCCAGGCCCGCTCTATTTCGGGCCCGAACTCTGGATCGTGCCGCTTGACCGCCTCGATCAGGCAATCGACCCAGATTGGGTACAGGTCGCCTTGGATCGCCAGATCGTCCGGTCCGTGCCGCCCGGCGATGCGGCGGAGGAGCGCGCCTTCACGGTGCTTGTAGTAGGCCAAGAGAAGCCCGATGGCGTGTTTCAGGAGCTGGTTCTGGCGGTGAAAATCCGTGTCCTTGAAGAGGGGCGGGATGGCGGGGTTTTTCCCCAGGAACAGCGCGTAGAACTCGTTGAAGAAATTCGGGTCGTCACAGCAGCGCACGTAGCTCTTTTCAGCCGTTTCGAGCAGAGTGTCGTCGAACCGATCGAGGGTCATGGGGCAGGCTCTTCAGTGGTCGCAGCGGCGACCTGTTTGAGCGCGTAGCGCATCGCCTGGCCGAGGAGCGCCGGGGGATGGGCCTCGAGGAATGGCTCCGGTGGGTCGACGTACAGCCAGAAGATCTCCATGCACTGCGAGTCGGAGAGTTCGTCGATCCAATCGGTGCCGGAGGGATGGAATGTTCCGTCACTCATGTCTTTTCCATCGGATCTCTACTACGCATCCTTTCGAGTCCACAGCTCGAGCGGGGAATATAGCGTACAGGTCCTTCCGAGACTCGTCAGCACAAGAATGACCACCAACACCCCCACGGACCGTCGCCGCCGTGCTGCTCAGTCGACAGATTCAGAACAGAATCCCCACCGCCCGGCGCGAGCAGGGCGCTTGGCCAGCCGACTAACGATAGTCGAGGCCTATGCAGTTTCGGCAGCAAGAACGGGCATGTGACCGGCGGGGGCTCGTTGCCATAACCCAAGGTGTCCCAAAACCCAATCCCAATTCACGAAGAGCAACGTGAGCCATCCCTCGCCGACGTGGATGTTGAGCGTTATTGCTGTCGATACGCCGAACATGAGCTGGACGGGCACCAGAACATACCGCGCTCGCCGACTGAACACAGTTGCTATGAATGTCGATTGAAACGCCAGCGTGAGGATCCCGATGACCATGCAGAGTCGGCGCTGGTCGGCGATCCACAGCCCAATTTCGCGGAACCGCCACCAATCACTGAGGTTCCATACCAAGAACCACAGGCGAATGTTTTCGGCTGCCGCCCATGACGGACCACCCAGAACCATCTTGCCATAAAAAGCGAAGACATAGATCTGCGCCAGCAACAGCCAGAGCAGCTTTCGCGGCCATCCATACTCCCACGACCTGAGGTCACTTCCTGATGGCCGCTTGTTCTTCAACAATGTGAGGGAATCTGCTGATCGCGTGCAGGCCAGGATAACCAACATCAGCGGCGCTAGGGTAAGACCCCGTGCGGTCGGTTGGACCCCCCAAAACGCCGTTTCAAACGGAGCCAAATGGTAGGTGAGAACGCCCGCTACCACACAGGCGACCCGTGGGTAGACACCAAAGATCACACCTAGGAGCGCAACGACGGCGATCCAATGCAACACTGATTCAAATCCCGGGTGCCCCACAAAGATGAAGTACCTCCATCGTTGAAGATTGGAGGAAGTCCAGAGCTCGGTCATCGCAGACATGCCGGCAAAGTCACGAGACAAGAAGTGCCATAGCGCATGCGCGCCGACGATGATCCGTGCGATAGCGAGGTTGCGAGCAGTATCCGGCTCAAACCAAAACCGCTGCCAGGCAGCCTTGGATCCGTCGATCCATTGCGCCGACGTCGTCATGGATACTCGAACCCCAGCACCCGTTCAACCAGCGAGGTATCGGCCGCTCGTGCCTCAATGTCCCAGGTTTCCACATACCACCGCAGCGCAACGAACTCCTCAGCCGGCACTCGATCCTGATCCTCCCAATGTCCTCGGAGCAAGAGATGGGAGGAAGCTCGAAACGGGCCAAGGAATCGCCGCAGGTGGCCTGGATCCCGTCCCTCTGCCGCCGCTGCTCGTCCTGCATTCGCTTTGGCGAGTAGCATGGCGCCAACGCGCTCGCGTTGCTCCTCCGACACGTCTTTGAGACGGTTGGCGAACCAAGCCGCGAGGTCTGGTGCCCACACTGGTTCCCAGGCGCGGTAGTCGATCGGGTGCTCACGTCCGTCAGGTGTCACACCGTAGAACCACGAGAACGGGAGATCCGGTCCTACCGCACTTGGAGGTGGGGCCGTCATGAGTCTCCACCCTGCGAAAGGCCAAAGGTCTCGCATGGTAAGGCCCGCTGTCAAACACGCTCCTATGACGTACAGGATGAACAGGGTCGTGTATCGCTTCCGCCGGTCCTCATCCCTCTCATTGGTACGGATGATAGTCAGGGCCCCGGCGAACAAAACCAGTCCCAGGAAAAAGGCCAGCGCAATTATGTGAGTCATGGTTGCACCGGCACTCGGCGGGGACCATGGGTTGGCCTACCCAGACGCACAACCCCATCCCTACAACATACCAACCATCCGCCACTCACTCGGCGAGCCGTACCGGGCGAACATTCGACGTGACACTCTTCGAATCCGAGAACACTCCCGTACCGGATGGACTTCCCTCGCTCATCCCGTAGCGGCTCAGGAAACCACGGATGGAGCCCAGCGAGGAAGTGCCAAACCCGTTCCGCACTCCATGTTTCGAAATCGACCATCGCCGTCCCGGGTTTGACCCGAGGAGCCCACGTGGCGTCCGCGTCGTTTTGTTCCATGGGCTTTGCAGTCCCACGAGCGATCTGCTGAACCGCATTGGCCAACACGTCCGCACCGTGCACCGCCGTGGCAAGATACAAATCGCTGGATGGCCACCCCCGCGGGATCGGGATGGCATGTTGCGCCAACACAGGGCCGGCGTCCGCCTGCGACGTTGCCTGGTGGACCGACACCCCACCCACCCGATCATCGTGATAGTAGGTCCAGAAAAATGGGTTGGGACCGCGGTGTCGCGGGAGCAAAGAGGGGTGCAGGTTCAACGTGCCACAAGCAGGGATGGAGAGAACCTCGCTGGGGATGAGCCAGGGAAACGTCGCGATGCAAATGAGGTCGGGATCGGCGCGCTCGACGGCTTCCACGAGTTCTTCGGGTTGCTCACGGTCGAACCGAATAGACGGAACGCCGGCAGACCTCGCCCAATCCCCCACGTCGTCGCGGTGGCGCAGACGCGCCCACCTAGCGATCCCCCGGGCGAGGCGTCTTACGAGGGTGACAATATCAGGCGGGCGGCATACGACCGCAACTTCGTGATCCCGAGCGAGCGAGCGCAATGCGTTGAGCGCTAGGGGACCTCCGGCTGCAAAGAACACGATTCTCAGATGCGGTTTCCCCGTCGAGGTTGAGTGCCTTGAGCAATGCCCACGCTTTGCGCGACTTAGAGCACTCCAGGGCCTTGGACGAGAGGATGTCGTAGGCCGTGACATGGTGTCAAGAGCAACGAGTCACATTCCAGCTTGACGCCAACGATCAGACATGCCTAACCTCCGTCCGATGTCAAAACCCATCAACGAGAAGCGCCCCAACATCGAACCGTGGCGTTGGCATCTGGATAAGCCCCACGAAGTGGCGAGATTCGCCGCCGTGCTCAGGCAGACCGATCGAGCATACGAGTGCAAAACAAGCGGCCACAGCATGGGGGATACTCTCCCCGCGGGGTCCAAACTGCGGTTCCGCTGCACTAGCAATGATCCGCATGTGGGGGACGTCGTCGTCTTCCTGGCAGGACAATCGGATTGGATCGCCCACCGTGTCGTCTTCGCAGGGCGCCACGGCCGCTCGCAACCTTACCTGATCACCCGCGGCGATGCCGGACTGCTCTCTGACCAACCCATATTGCGCTCGTCAGTGCTGGGGATAGTCGAGGCCCGTCTGATAGACGGTCAGTGGGAACGGGTTGAAGCACAGAAACGCACTCGACGGGCTGCTCGGTTGGCCCGCAGTGGGCACTTCTGGGCAATGCGTACAGCACTCTGGATCCATATCCGAGTTGCCGTGTTGTTCGCAGCCGCCTCTGCACGAACCTGGCGTCGGGTGCGCGCAGTTCGAGTCCTGCCCGGAACCAATCCGATCAAGTAGGATTGGGGAATGAAGCAGCTTTCTTCCGCTTTTCGAGTAGGATAGCGGCGCGCTCGATCTCCTCCGCGCCGAACCCGGCCAAGAGTCGTTCTTCCTCCGCCACCCCGTAGACCACGCCGCCGGACTCAGGAAACACCAGTTGAAACGCCGTTGTCAGGCGCGAAATCGCACGGCCGATCTCAAGCAATGTTCGCGGGTCTCGTTCCATCTCACGTTTGATCCATGAGATCCCCAATCCCACGTGCGTGACCTCATCGGCTGCCTGTGCGTCGAGCAAATTGGCAAAATCGGTGTCCCCTTCACGCCAGGATTCCTCGGCGCCGAACACGGCTGCGTCGAGCCCATCAGCCTCAAACGTTCGGTTCTCGATCGCCAGACGCCCAACCAGTGTATCGATCTTCTCTAGCACCCGAAACTGAAAATTGAGGACCGGATACTCGCCAACCTCGATACCTCTTTGCTTCATGATGCGGAGATAGGCCAACGTGTGCCGCGCTTCGTCGGCGCATTGCCCTGCAATCGCCTTGCGGATCTCCCAGGGCTCATCGGGAAAATCGACCAAACTCTGTGCTGCCTGCTCCATCACGTTCATCTCTTCATTCATTTGCCGATGGAAGAATTCGCGACGGTGTTCTGGTGTCCCGGACTTGTAATTGGTCATCTCACGCCACAGATCCTTCACCTCGAATCGGCTATCGCGCGCTGGACCTGGCCCAAAGAGGTCCGGATCGAGATGTCGGGCGTTCACGCCCGTGCCTCGTCGACAAGTCGGTGCGGAAGAATCGATTGAAACCCGGCTTGGCGGAGAACCTCTTTGACTTCCTCCTCAGTGAATTCCGCCTCGAGGCGGGCCTCGACATCGACTACTGGGCGCTGATCAGAATCAACCTCCATTCCGCTGACGTTCACCACCCCATCTTCTTCTGGGGCTACCGCCTCGAGGGCGCTGACGAGGAAGCGGATGGCCATCGCGACCTTGATCAGCAGGGCCGGATCGCGCTCGGTCATCTTCTTGATCCATTGGTTGCCGAACCGAACGTGCACGATCTCATCGGCGAGCACACCATCCATCAGTTCCGCCGTTTCGTCGTCTCCGACCTCTCTCCAGACATTGCGGAGCCTGCCTAGGAGATCGATGAGGCCAGCCTCAAAGGTTCGATTGATGATGGCGATGCGCCCAACCACTGAGTCGAGCATGCCGGACACCGCCCACTCGAAAGCCGCCACCGGGAACTCCCCTTTGGTGCCTCCTAGTTCCTCGAATCGCCGCAACATCAGGCCCGCATGGCGCGCCTCATCGCTTGCCTGCATCGCTAGCAATACGCGCAACTCCCAAGGGGCATCCGGAAAGTCGACCAGAGATTGCGCAGCGGCCTCGAGCACGACCATCTCCACATGCATGTTGCGATGGAGGCGTTCACGCCTGGCCACCAGTGTCATATCGGGCCGGCTTTCCATCTCGGATTCGCTATCAACGAGGTGGAAACACGCCTCAGTGACACCACGGATCTGTTTGGTGGGAAACGCGGTCGTGCTCACGATACCGTTTCGATCTTCGGTTCGGGACGGAAGTCCGCCACTGACACCCCGTCAGCCAACTCAGCCAATTCGTTTGCGAACGAGGAACCTGACCCCCGAATCGCAGGAAGGTCGATGCGATCGCCTTCCAAGGTCATCCGCTTGAAATCAGCGAGGGCACGCTCGAGGATCCGCACCGACCCCTCGTCCATCAAATCGTCCGTACGTTGGACGTACCCCTCGTACAGACCTGCCATGACAGGGAGGATGCCATCGTACAAGCCATCGACCCGTTCGCCGGCTGTGGACGCCTCAGTGAAGCGGCTCAGGACACTCATGAATGCGTCAGTTGGGGGCCGCGAGGCGTGCAGCCCCACTCGAAGCGCTGCAGTGCGTTTGCCAAGCGCATCGGCATGTTGCGCGAATTCCCAAAGGTGCCGACCGAACAGCAGCTTTACCTCCATCTCTGGGGTGCTCGGGACCCAGCGCGCCAGTGTCTCCATGAGATAGACGTTGATATACCGGAAGGTGGCGATCCAGTCTGCCCGCTCTCGAACCGTCATATGCATACCGCTACTCCGCGATCTGTTCTAAGGCATCAGCCGCGCCATCGGGAGATGCGGCGTCGAGGAAAAAGCACGTGGCTTCGGAAAATAGCGAGATGATCCGCATGGTCTGAGACCCGGAGTTCCCGGCGCACACGCTGCTCGCATAGGGCGTCACCCACGATAGATCCGCTGGGCTAGGGTCGAACGCCTCGAGACAGGTGGTATCCGAAAAACTCCTCAGGCAAATGACGTAGTCGAGGCTGGCGGCTTTGGCACCGGCCCGCGGAAACAGCTCGCCGACAA
This sequence comes from Gemmatimonadota bacterium, assembly GCA_039656555.1. Lineage (GTDB taxonomy): Bacteria > Gemmatimonadota > Gemmatimonadetes > Gemmatimonadales > GWC2-71-9 > CAMYLY01. Next base: position 17,976 of record JBDHLU010000076.1, read on the forward strand.
CGGCGCGTTTTCGGTCGCTATCCTCCGGAGTATCGACATCCGAGAGTGCTGCGCGCACCAAACGCGAAGAGGGTCCGCGGCGCACGTGTGCCGCTCGACGCAACGGCACCAGCGCACGGGTGCCGTGCTCCACACCAACAAGATCATCGCCATAGAAGTCATGGCCACGAGCAGCAAGCTCAAGGGAGATCGAGGTCTTCCCTGTACCACTCAGGCCAAGGAGAAGGAATCCCCGCCCATCGATCGCGATGGCCGCAGCGTGGAAGAACAGGACGTGTTGTTGGGCGCTCAAGGTTCGGCTTACGGCAACACCGGCAACAAACACCTGCCAGGGACGATCTTGCTGCAGGATCACCTCGTCGGGTGCGAAGGCCACTTCACCCACGGGATGGGTCGTTTGAGCTACCTGCCAGCGTGCGCCCACGGGGGAGACCGTCGCAACGTCAGCAGCATCGAGGAACAGTCGTGGGAAGGCTTCCCAGGGAAGCGGGGACCCGGTAAGGCGTGCCACGACAAGAGATGGGCTGTTCAATACGCGAACCTGGCACACCGTCGCGGGCAAATCCCCGGCGTCGGAGGTTAAACATTCGCGATAGTTGGAGCGAAATCGCTCCGCAAAGGGGTGGTGATCGGTCTGGAGGTTCAGCCGCCCATCCGCAAGACGGTACCAGTCGGAAGCAGTGGCCACCCAGCCGCCCCACAAATCACAACCCGCCAAGCCCCCAACCACCAGCGATAGGCTGGATGGGACTTGGGGCTTGGCGGGTTGTGGATCCACGTGGAACTGCGATCGGGGTTGTGCAGCCCCCTAGAACCACCACGAAATGGACGAAGTACTCACCTGAAAGCGTGCCAGCATCTGCTCCTCAGTCAGGATTTCGATGCTTGGTGTTACGTAGTTCCGCTTCTTTTCCACGATCCCTGTCATACACGCTCCATTTTGGTTTGGGATGAAACAACCTCACACTTCTGTGGTGAGATCAAGTGATGCGAAATGTTCCAACGTGTTGCGCACATCCTCCTGAGCAGTCTCGGTCGTTACGTCCGCAAATTCGTTGGCCAGATGGTCACAAAGTACGCCCTCAGTCTGCGGTTCCTCGAGCAATCCCCAAAGGAACGCCGCCGTTTCATTCAACACACAAAACTTCTTCGTCTCGGGATGATAAAGAA
>JBDHLU010000076.1:19175-20995 GCA_039656555.1 Gemmatimonadota bacterium
GGCCGCTTCGACACCCTCCCTCCGCCGATACGCCGTCACGTCCCTGACTCCCAAGATCCAGCAGATTTCCGTAAAGAATGGCCTGGCCGGACGCTCTCGTCAACCGGCGATGAAACGGCATCGCCCTCGTCGCGCTTGAGGAGCATCCGAAATGGCGCTACAAACTGCGAGGAAAGCGTTTCCGACATGCCGAGCCCTGGCACACCATAGTGTGCTGGGCGCTCGGCCACCGGCGAGGCCGTGCCGAACAGCAAATCCCAGAAGCTGAACATCCCAGCGAAATTCCGGTCATACTGCTCAGGCTCGGCAGAGTGGTGAACGGAATGGAATACCGGGGAAACAACGACCCAATACAATGGGCCAAAGCGCCAATTCAACTCCGCGTGCTGGAGCGCCTGGAGCATCCCGAACACCATCCAAAGGATCGGCCAGGCTTGTGTGGGAATGCCGAGCACAACCAACAGTGGGACATAAACACACAGGTCGTTCATGACACGTTCGACGATGTGCCTGCGATTCTGCGTCAGCGTGGTCAGTTCCTCAGAAGCGTGGTGCACACTGTGGAAAACCCAGAGGCCCCTGTACGTGTGCTGAATCCTGTGCACCCAATAATTGATGAAGTCGCCAAAGATCCAGAAAATCGCCAGTTGGATCCAGATCGGGAGCTGTACCGCAGCATCGATACGGAGAAACCCGAGACGGGCCTCAAACGCGTTGAAGAAGGCACCCCACAGAACCCCGTAGATGCCCGCTCGGTAAAACACGGTGTATGCGATGTCGTTACGAAAGGTCCTAGACCGAAAACGGGACAGCCCTTTCCCACCGCGTGCCTCAAGGACGAGAACGAGGAGCGTTATCACCGCAAAATAGGCGATTCCACCCCGGACCGCCGACCATGCCAATTCTCCCAGACGAAGCCGTTCGACGATCGTCTCAAGTTGTGCGGGTGGAATGGTCACCTACGTCATCTCGCGCGGCTGGAGTCCTGTGGGCATAAGTCAACGGGCGACGTGCCCGGTGTCAACCCTCACGGAGGACGCTACATTCTTGGGCGGCCCCCCGGCAACGGGCAGTGACAACCAGCATGGCAACATTGGGAGGATAATCCCGCAGAATGTGTGGCATCGCCGGGTACGTGGGTACAGACCACAAGGCTATCGAGCGGCTCCCGAAGGTCTTGCGATCACTGACACATCGGGGACCGGACGCCTCGGGCATTTGGTACTCTCCACATAACTCCAACCGCAGCCCCATGGTAGCCTTGGGTGCTTGTCGGCTGTCGATCCTAGATCTAACCGTGGCCGGACATCAGCCGATGATGTCCCCTGATGAACGGATCACGCTCGTGTTCAACGGGGAGATCTACAATCACGGTTCGTTGCGTCCGGAATTGCAGGACCTAGGGTACGACTTTCGATCTGCCAGCGACACGGAAGTATTTCTCGCAGCCTGGGTGCATTGGGGTTTGAACTCCCTGCACCGAGTACGCGGAATGTTTGCCGTGGCCGTTCACGACCGGATGGCAAAGACCGTCGTGCTCGCCCGTGATTGTTTTGGAATCAAACCCCTCTATTACGCATCGTGTGATGGCGGAATGGCGTTTGCCTCAGAGGTGGGACCACTACTCGAGTTCCCAGGCGTGTGCCGTCGCGTCAACCCACTGCGACTCCACACGTTCCTCACTCACCGCAGCACAGACTATGGCGATGGAAGCCTACTCCAGGACATCCGTCAACTTCCGCCCGCCCACTACCTCGTCGTCCAGGAAAACGAGGACATCACGGATACTGCCGTGCGGTATTGGGGCCTCGATCCAAACG
>JBDHLU010000077.1:0-16901 GCA_039656555.1 Gemmatimonadota bacterium
GGTATCCCACGCTTGTGTTCCTGGATGCGCGGACAAGTCGTCGGTTCGACGACGCCCCGATCTTCGCCCAACCCAAAGTCGTCCTGCCACTGTTGGCGTGGTCATCCGTCATCTGGCTGTTGTTCGAGGTAGCCAATTTCCGACTCCGCAACTGGTATTACGTCTTTCTTCCGGCACATCCCGTCGAGCGCTGGGCGGGAATCATCCTGTCCTTTGCCACGGTCGTGCCCGCCGTCCTGCTCGCGGCTCGGCTCTTCGATGCCGCGTGGGATGGCCCCACCACCACGCGACGATTGACGATTCGCCCATGGCAGCTGCGGGCGGCCATGGCGACCGGAATGGTTGCGGGCGTGTTGGCGATTGCGTTCCCGCAACTGTTCTTCCCTCTCATCTGGGGAGCCGTGTGGTTGGCAGTAGATCCGTGGCTCTATCGCCGCCGGCCGGAATGGTCGCTGCTCGGCGACCTCGAGCGCGGAGATTGGAGCCGCGTGACCAGACTCCTTGCCGGCGGAGTCGTCGTGGGATTCCTCTGGGAGTTTTACAACTATTGGGCCCTCGGCAAATGGATCTACACCGTGCCGTGGCTAGAAGCGCTCAAGCTGTTCGAGATGCCACCGTTCGGTTTCGTAGGGTTCCCTATCTTCGCGCTCGAGGCATGGACGCTGTATCACGCGGTGTGTGCATTGGGGTTGGCGGATCCGATTGACGTGGTTAGCAAGAGATCTGACGCAGGCGGAAGGAGTACAGGGAAGGGCGATGCGCGAGGGCGGACGGCATTGGCTGTGACCGTTGGAGTCCTGTTTGCCGTGGCGACGCTCCTGGGCATGGAGCGACTGACCATAAGCTCCACGGTGCCGAAGCTACACGAGGTGCCGGGACTGTCTTCAGCTACGGCGAATGCGCTCGTCGCCGCGAACCTCGAGTCGCCGTTTCGGGTCGCCAAACTGAGCGCAAGCGAGATCGCCACGGCGACCGGTTTGAACATGGATGACGCCGCCCGCGCCTCCGACGTGATTCGTTTGACGCTGCTCCGAGGTATCGGCGCCGCGCATGCCGAGCGATTGATCCAGAGCGGAATCAGCAGTATGTGTGAGTTGAGCCACGCCGATCCGTCGGTGATTTGGAAGCGCTTCCAGCTCCTCGGTCAGGCCAGACCGACCCAGGCTGAGGTGCGAGTGTGGGTCCGAGGCGCGGAACTGAGGTGTGCTGTCCCCAGGCCTTGACCGCTCCCCATAACCGATCAAGTTGCCCGGCATGTTCGGCGCCTCACGTGCAATGCTTCGCCGCCTCACACTCGCCTGGGGCCGTACCGGTCGTGCGCCCGGATGGTATTTCCACGCCATTGAGCGGTGGGGGGCGCTGGCTGCGGATGGGTGGCTGCCCCGCCGGCTGGTGAACGGCTGCGAAGTCCGGTGTGACCTTGGCCAATACATCGACCGGCATATCTTTTTCGTCGGTCTCTACGAGCCCGTGGAACTGTATCTGATGATGCAGATGCTGGAGGCCGGGCAAACCGTGGTCGATGGCGGAGCCAACATCGGCCTCTATTCCATCATGATGTCCACCGCCGTAGGCGCAGGCGGGTCGGTGCACGCGTTCGAACCGGTGCCAAGAACACACGCTCTCCTCGTCGAGAATATCGGTCGCAACCGGCTTACCAACGTGACGGTGTCCAATGCGGCACTGAGCGACGAACCTGGCGTCGTCTCCCTTGGGCTCGCGGCGGACCAAACAGCCAACAGCGGCGCCTTTGGGGTGGGCCACCAAACACCCGCCACCGCGGTCGATGTTTCCACGATCACGTTGGATGAGTATGCGGCGGGCCACAATCTAAGACGCATTGACTTCGTCAAGTTGGACGTCGAAGGCAGTGAACTCCGGGCGCTCCATGGGATGCGCACGATACTGGAACGAGACGAACCGACACTCCTCGTCGAGGTATGCCAGGAGACCGCGCAGCGGGCGGGTTTCGTGGCAAACGACATTCTCGATCTGCTGGGCCCGCTCGGATACCGAGCATTCGTCATTGCTGAATCGAGCGAACGGTCTCACTACGCGGACTCTCTGGATGACCTCCACCAGGCGAACGTGCTCTTCCATACGGGCCCCACCCCTTCAGCCCTCGAGCAGCCCTGGAACCTGAAACAGGTGCTCGACTGGGCGCGGATGCCCGGCCGTTCGTAGATTGGTGGCATGGACCCGGTTTCTAGACTCCTCGCGGAACTCGCATCGTACGATTCGATTCTCGTTGGCTACTCGGGAGGCGTCGATTCGGCGTTGGTAGCTGTGGCGGCCCGCAAAGCCTTGGGGCGTGACGATGTCGTTGCCGGTCTTGGTCTCAGCCCCTCGGTCAGCACGGTTCAGCGCGATCGGGCTCGGGCGATTGCCGCACAATTCGACATCGCGCTCGTCGAAGTGGAGACCAACGAGTTCATGGACTCGGACTACGTCGCCAACCGGACCGATCGTTGCTACTTCTGCAAACGGGAGTTGTGGTCGCGGCTCGCGGATGAGTCTACTCGTTTGGGGATGGCGGTGATGGCTGACGGCACGAACGCCGACGATTCGGGTGATCACCGGCCGGGCGAACGAGCGGGCCATGAGCATGCCGTACGCTCCCCTCTCGCCGATTTGGGGTTTACGAAGGCCGACGTGCGGAGCGCGGCACGATCGCTGGGCATTCCCATTTGGGACGCGCCCGCTGCGCCGTGCCTGTCGAGCCGGGTGTTGTACGGCCTAGCGGTGACGCCCGTTCGTGTCGGGCAGGTCGAAGCAGGCGAGGCAGTTCTCCGTCGGTTCGGGGTCGAAGGTGACATGCGTGTGCGCCACCGCGGGGATGAGGCGCGGATCGAGGTCGTGGCGTCGCAACAGGAGACCATCCGCCGCCACCGTGACGCGATTGGCGGTGAATTGCTGGGCCTCGGATTCGCCCGGGTGACTCTCGACGTGGCCGGATACCGGCGCGGGAGTTTGCTCGACGAGTCCGCACCTGCCGTCGAACTGGTTGCCGAGCGTACCTGACACCTCGGTGCGTCTTTTCGTCGCGATCAACCTGCCGTCAGAAGTCCGACGTTCACTGTGGACCGCTACCGAACCGTTGCGTGCGCTGGATGTTCCGGTTCGATGGATTGGTGCCGAGTCGATTCACCTCACACTCAAATTTCTCGGGGATGTGGAAACGGAAAGGGAACGCGACGTCATCGATGTAGTAGAATCGACGGTAGCCGGTGCACCACGTTTCGTGTTGCCGATCGGTGGGTTCGGCATGTTTCCAAACTCCACTCGGCCTCGGGTGGTTTGGGTGGGCTGCGAACCGGTGTCTGGGTTGGAATTGCTGCAGGATCGACTCGAGCGTCACATGGAGTCGGTCGGCTTTCCCATTGACGGGCGACCGTTTCGTCCGCATCTGACGCTGGGGCGCGTGCGGCGTGGCACTAAGCACTTGGACGTCAGGGCGCTGGGCCCGAAGATGGGCGAGTTGTCGTACGGTACGGAGACCGACGTGGAGTCGGTCGAACTCATGGAAAGTGAGTTGGGCAAGGCAGGGGCGCGCTACGCGGTGCGCCATTCCGTGGAGTTGGCTCGATGATTAGTGGATGCTTCAAGAACTTCTTCGCGATGATTGGATGCTTCACGCTACTGCTCATTGCCATCGTTCTGACGTGGATGTTTTGGCCGCAGATCAAGGAGGCCTATGAAGAGCGCTTTGCAAGTCACGCGACGGTGCAGGTGATCGAGAGGGTGGCCTAGTGGGTCGGAGAGTACTAGTCGTCGATGACGAAGAAGGGATTCGCGAGGCGATTCGTCAGGTTCTCGAGTACGAAGGTATCGAGGTAGAAACGGCGTCGTCCGGTACGGACGGACTCAAGGCCTACGCCAAGTTCCACCCGCACCTCGTATTCCTCGACGTCAAGATGGCTGGGATGGACGGCCTCGAAACGCTCCGGGCGTTACGCGAACTTGATTCCCGTGCCGTGATCGTCATGATCTCGGGACATGGGACCATCGAGACGGCGGTCGAGTCCACCCAACTCGGTGCGTACGATTTTCTCGAGAAACCGCTCGATACCGATCGTCTCCTGCTGATTCTCCGCAACGTCTTCGAGAAAGTAGAACTCGAGTCGGAGTTTGAACGCCTGCAGGGAACCATCGGGCGCCAGTACGAGATCATCGGCGAGACGCCGTCGATCCGTGAGGTGCTCGAGCTGATCGAGAAGGTGGCCCCGACCAACGCCCGCGTTCTGATCACCGGCGAGAACGGGAGCGGGAAAGAGCTGGTCGCCCGCGCGATTCACCGAGGGTCGCCCCGCGCCGGGAAGCCGTTCGTGGAGGTGAACTGTGCCGCAATCCCATCGGAGTTGATCGAAAGCGAACTCTTTGGACACATGAAGGGATCGTTCACCGGTGCCTTCGCCGATCGAGCGGGCAAGTTCGAGCAGGCCGATGGTGGTATGCTGTTCCTGGACGAGGTGGGGGACATGAGTTCGGCGGCGCAAGCCAAGGTGCTCCGCGTCCTCGAAGGAGGCGAGGTGACCCGGATCGGCGCTACGAAACCCGTCTCGGTTGACGTTCGCGTCATTACGGCAACCAACAAGCAACTGGAAGACGAGATCGGGGCGGGGCGGTTCAGGGAAGATCTTTTTTACCGCCTCAACGTGGTGCCCATCGAAGTGCCGCCGTTGCGTAACCGTCGCGACGACATACCGCTCCTGGTGGACAAGTTTGCCTCTGACCTGGTGCGATCGAGTGCTGTAGGGCCAAAGGTTTTTACGAAGGACGCGATCAAGGCTCTACAACAACGCGAGTGGCCCGGCAACATCCGCGAGCTTCGCAACACGGTCGAACGGTTACTCATCTTGTCGGCCGGTCAAGAAGTCCAAGCGGCCGATGTCTTGCGTCTGACTGCAGGCGCCGCGGATGTGGCCGTGGGCAATCTCGCCGCGTGCCAGACGTTCGACGAGTTCAAGGAAACGGCGGAACGCGCGTTTCTAGAAGCCAAACTTGCGGCGAATGGCTGGAACGTGAGCGAAACGGCTCGCAAGCTCGAGATGCCACGCAGCAATCTCTACAAGAAGATCGAGAAGTATGGGCTTGAGAGAGGGTAGCGGTGGGGGCAGTCCTCCATGAGCGGTCAATCGTCAATCGCCAATCGCAAAGGCCTCGTGGAAGGAGAGTCCCATGGATGATGGACGGCAACAAAACGCCCATCATCGCAACGATCGTGTCTAGGTACGGTTCGACGGTTCTCTCTATCGTTCCGTATGCCTTCTTCAACGTCGTCACTCGCCGTCATACTGAGTGCCGGTGGTCGGCCACTCAACCTCCAGGCCCTCCAGGACATGCCCTTGGCACGAGTCGTTCGCGCCGAAATCGCCGAGGGTGATACCACCGCCTGCGTTACCGCCACGGTACACCATCTGTGCGATAGATCCGAGTTTCGGAGGCGCGTCCGGGCCTGGGCCAGCGATCGCGGATGGCAAGTAACAGTTGCGCCACTGCCAGAAGCTCGCTAACGTAAACAACGACTACAGCTTAGGGGGCACGACGCTGCAGCTAAGGAAACGAGCTTGCGGTGTTCGAGCGGCGCCGACGTACTCATTGCACGATTCCGACAGACTGAATCGGCTGCCTGTCTACGATTCTCCTCTGACGCACGTAAACGCATCGATACCAACTCCATTACGCCGTGGGCGCAGTGCACCGTGTCGCTCGGCTTTCGCATAACGGACAACTCACTTTCGAGGCGGGAAATGGTTCGCATGCGGGCAAACACGGATCCTAAAACCAAGACGATTTCGAAAACCAAGACGATTTCGAAAACCAAGACGATTTCTAAAACCAAGACGATTTCAAAAACCAAGGCGATTCCGAAAACCAAGGCGGTTCGGAAAACCAAGGTCGATGAGGGGTCTCTCGATCAATACCTCCGCGAGATCAGCCGGTATCCACTGATCAAGCGAGAGGACGAGGTAGAGCTAGCCATCGAGATCAGGAAGGGCGAAGAGGAAGCGCTCGACAAGCTCGTGCGCAGCAACCTTCGGTTCGTGGTGTCGGTTGCCAAGAAGTACCAGAACCAAGGCGTCTTACTCTCCGACTTGATCAACGAGGGCAACCTTGGTCTTATCCGAGCGGCACACAAGTTCGACGAGACCAAGGGGATCAAGTTCATCTCGTATGCCGTATGGTGGATCCGACAGGCCATTCTCCAGGCGCTCGCCGAACAAAGCCGGATCGTGCGCGTGCCGCTCAATCGGGCCGGCACTCTCCACCGTATCGGCAAGCGGACGGCGGCGCTCCGGCAGGAACTGGGACGTGAGCCGACCGTCGATGAGATCGCGGAAGGGCTGGATATCTCGAAGGAAGAAGTGGCGAAGACCCTCTCGATCTCCCAGACCCATCTTTCTCTGGATGCGCCACTCACGCCCGGCGAAGACAACAAACTGCTCGACTACCTGCCCGACACCCAGAATTCCGGGCCTGACGAGAAGACGTTCGAACGAGCCCTCACCGATTCCATCGGGGAAGTGCTGTCGACCTTGAAGGAACGCGAAGCGCGTATCCTCCGCCTGTACTTCGGACTCGACGGCAAGGACCCTATGACGCTCGAGGAGATTGGCGGAATGATGGGGATCACGCGAGAGCGCGTTCGACAAATCAAGGAGAAGGCACTCGCCAGATTGCGGCATGTGAGTAGGGCGCGGGCCTTGGAAAGTTTCTTGATGTGAGGGGAAAGGCCCAACGGGTAAGCGGGTAAGCGGGAAAAAGAATTACGCTCGCTTACCCGTTTCTGCGATTACCCGATTACCCGATCCAAACTCCGACCCCATTATCTTCCCCCCATGAAGCTCGGTGTCATCTCCCTCGGCTGTGATAAGGCCACCGTCGATTCGGAACGGCTCGTCGGCGACCTCGTTGGCCACGGGGCGTCGGTAGTCCAGGACCTGGGAAATGCCGACGTCATTCTCATCAACACGTGCGGGTTCATCGACGCGGCAAAAAAGGAGTCGATCGACGCGATCCTGCGGGCGGCGGCGCTCAAGGAGTCCGGCGTGAAAGCAGTGGTGGCGGTGGGATGCCTGATCCAGCGGTACCAGAAAGAACTCAGGCAGGAGATGCCTGAGGTCGATCTGATGCTTGGCTTCCACGATCTCCACACTCTCGTGCCAGCTCTCGCTGAGCGTGGGCTGCTGCCCGATCCGGTCGCCGACCACCCCGGTGTACGCCAATTCCTCGGTGACGCATCGCACGTGCGGTATCTCAAGATCTCCGAGGGATGCGACCACACCTGCGCGTTCTGCGCAATCCCGCTGATGCGCGGCAAGCACCGCTCGGAACCGATGGAGCGCCTGGTGCGTGAAGCGCAGCAACTCGAGGCGCAGGGGGCCAAGGAGATCAACCTTGTCGCGCAGGACCTGGGGCATTACGGCCGCGACCTGGGACGGAGCGGACCGAAGCTTCCCGACCTCATCGAATTGCTCCTGCGGGAGACGTCGGTGCCGTGGTTTCGGTTGCTCTTCGTCTACTCCTTCGGACTCACCGAGCGCTTGGGCGACCTAATGGCGAGCGAGTCCCGCATCGTTCCATACATCGACATCCCGATTCAACACGCGTCCGATACTATGCTCGAGCGGATGCGCCGCCCTGAACGCGCGGCGACCATCCGTGAGAAGGTGTCGTGGTTGCGCGAGTCCGTGCCCGACATTGCGATACGCACCACCTCGATCGTCGGGTTTCCGGGCGAAACCGAGGACGACTTCCGTAGCTTGTGCGCGTTTGCCGAAGAAATGCATTTCGACCGGCTTGGAGTGTTCACGTACTCAGAACAAGAGGGGACACGCGGTGCGGAATTGGACGACGATGTGCCGGTGGAGATCAAGCGCGAACGCCAGGAGGAACTGACGGAGTTGCAGCGCGGGATCTCCGAGGAGCAGTTGGGCCGGTTTGTGGGGCGTGACGTCGAGGTGCTGATCGACGAGATAGTGGATCCGGACGAGATGGATGCCACGCATGTTGGTCGCGTCGTCTGGCAGGCCGAGGACGTGGATGGGGTCACGCTGCTCCGCGAGGGCGGATGGGCGCAGCCCGGAACTTTCGTACGCGCGCGGCTGGAAGATGTCGAGGACTACGATTTTCACGCGAGGGTGGTTTCTGACTGACTTACTCGAACGGGCGCGGAACGCGCTGCCCGGGGGCGTAAACTCCCCCGTGCGCGCGTTCCGCGCGGTCGGTCGCGATCCGTTCTTCGTGCGCGAGGCGCATGGCGCCTCGCTCACGACGACGGATGGCGCCGAGTTGATCGACTTCGTCATGTCGTGGGGCCCGCTGCTCTTGGGACATGACGCCCCCGAGGTTCGTGACGCACTCGCCGACGCCCTGCGTCGGGGAGTGTCGTACGGCGCGACGTGCGAAGCCGAGGTTGAACTCGCCGAACTCGTGATCGAACTCGTCCCGTCAGTCGAGATGGTGCGGTTCGTCAATAGCGGAACCGAGGCCACGATGGCCGCATTACGCCTGGCCCGCGCCGCAACGGGCCGCGATATCGTGCTCAAGTTCGAGGGGTGTTACCACGGGCACGCGGACAGCTTTCTCGTGGCTGCCGGAAGCGGCGTGGCCACTCTCGGACTGCCCGATAGCCCTGGGGTGCCTGCCGCCCTGGCGCGCCTCACGGTCACCGTGCCGTTCAACGACGAGGGGGCCGTGCGCGCGGCCTTCGATGCGCACCCGGGACAGATCGCCGCGGTCATCGTCGAACCATACGTGGGCAACGCCGGGTTCATTCCGCCCCAGGGCGGGTTCCTGGAGTCGCTTCGCACGATCACGACGGATGCCGAGTCCGTGTTGATCTTCGACGAGGTGATGACCGGGTTTCGCGTGCACCTCGGAGGCGCCCAGGCGCTCACCGGAGTCACTCCGGATCTGACTACGTTGGGCAAGGTGATTGGTGGCGGGTTGCCGGTGGGCGCTTACGGGGGCAAGCGGGCACTCATGGAACGCATCGCGCCGGCCGGCACGGTGTATCAGGCGGGTACGTTGTCGGGCAATCCGTTGGCCATGGCGGCTGGGTTGGCGATGTTACGCGCCGCGCAGGCTTCCGGTCTTTACGACGAACTCGGACTGAAGTCCGCCCGGATCGTTGCGACATTGACTGAGCATGCCAGGTCGCTCAGCGTTCCAATGGTGGCCAACTCCTGTGGAGGAATGTGGGGAACGTTTTTTCACGAGGGCCCCGTGACCGATTTTGCGACTGCCAAGCAATCCGATACGGCGATGTATGCACGTTGGCATTCGGCCGCACTCGACCGTGGCGTGTTTCTGGCCCCCTCCGCGTTCGAGGCCGCATTCGTATCCACCGCTCACAACGACGATGTTCTTGCAACCGCACTCGAACGCCTCACGCTTGCGCTGGCTGACGCCGCTCGCGCTTAGCGCCGCCTTTGGCGCCTGCGCGCCACCGGCAGCGACACCGCCATCGGCGCCAACGCGAACGGCAGGTGAACCTGATATTCGTGTTGGCATCACGGTAGGGGCCGACCAAGTCACTATTGGCGGTGATGGTTTGGTAGTTGGTTACAGCCATGGTGAGGCGGTTGCTCGCGGCGAGACCAGGATTACCACGTCGGGGAGGGGCATTCAAACCAATGCCGGCGAGCGGGCGGAACGCATCACGTTCGTGAACCAGACGCCCGGCCGGTTTCTCACGGTGGGAAGAACAGCCTACCGTGGCGCCATCGAGGTATACGCCCGCGGTGGGTCGATCACCGTCGTTAATGAACTGAGCCTCGAGGACTATCTGATCGGCGTGGTAGCGGTGGAACTCGGGTCGAGGACCAACGGTGAGCGTGCCGCCCTCGACGCGCAGGCCGTCGTTGCCCGCACCTACGCACTCAAGAATATGGGCAAGCTCCGGTCGCAGGGCTTCGACCTGCGTGCGGGTGTGAGTGACCAGGCCTATGGTGGAGAATCGTCCGAGACCGAACTGGCACGTGCAGCGGTGCAAGCCACGGAAGGGCTGGTGGTGACGTACCAGGGCAACCTTATCTCACCGTTCTATTCTTCCACGTGCGGGGGGAGCACGGCTTCACCCGAAGAGTCGTTCCGGACAGTTATCGCGGTGCCATACCTGAAGCCGGTATCCGACGCGCGCGGGAGTGGCTACTACTGTGACATCTCTCCCCGATTTCGTTGGTCCGTGTCGTGGGACGGTCGGGCACTCGCCGATATATTGCGACGCACCGTACCGCGCAGGATGGGCATCGATGCGGAGGCGCTAAGCGACATCAGCGGGGTGTCAGTCCGACGGACGGGAGCCTCGGGCCGCATTCTCGAAGCGAGGATCGAGGTGGCGGGCGGTGAGATTCCGGTGTACGGTCCTGATATCAGAGCCGTGTTCGCGACCCGGGAGGGAGCCATGCTGCAGAGCACGTTTTTCCGGTTCCAAGTCGAGCGGGACGACAACGGATTCGGGCGCGTCGTCGCGGAGGGCGGAGGAGCAGGGCACGGTGTGGGGATGTGTCAGTGGGGAGCCATTGGTAGGGCTCGCGCCGGGCAGTCGATGGAACAGATTGTCACCACCTATTTCCCAGGAACTCGCATTGAACGCTGGTATTAGGCTCACTATCGGTCTGCTGGCTTTGCCGACCCCTGTGGTCGCCCAGAGCTTCCTCGAACAATTCAGCTACGAAGGCATTCGGCTCACCGGTATCTCCGCCGAGGTGGGTGCCGTGTGGAGCGACCGTCTGACCACTGAGGTGACACCGGCACTCCGGTTTGACTTCGGTTACGCGGCGCCACACGTGCGTGTACTCCTCGGCGCGAGCTATTTCAAGGGCACGTTCACGCAAGATCAGATCGCGACGTTCGAGCAGCGGCTCCTCGAGATCATCGACGACCCTGCGGGGGATGCCACCGTCGACATCGGTACCATCACGTGGGCGAACTTCGAAGCCGCTTTCGATATGCAGTATGTGTTTGCGCCGGGAGGGATGATCCAACCCTATGCGGGTCTCGGCCTTGCCCTCATTATCCGTGATGGAGATGGAGACGCAATTCAAGGCACCTTCGTGGAAGATGCGTTGGATACCTTCTCCGCGGGATTGACCGCTTCGCTCGGCGTCGAGGTCCGGTTGACCCGGTCACTCTACCTTCTTGCGGATGGGCGCGGGTTGCTTTCGAGCGAACTGCGCGCGCTCACGGCGCGGGGAGGCGTCAAGTTCTTGATTCCGAGGAGTGGGTCGTGAGCGAGAAACTTCGTATCGGGGTCGTCGGTGCCGGTGCGGTAGCGCAGGTCGCGCACCTGGCTGCCATCTCGAAGTTGGAGGACGCCGAACTGGTCGCTATTTGCGACATCGATGTGCCGAAAGCGCAGGCGTTGGCTCGGCGGTTCGAGGTTCCGGATGTCTATGATGATATCGAAGACCTCCTCAGGCTGAGCAAACCCGATGCCGTGGTCATCTGCACGCCCAACCTTCTCCACGAGGTCCATACGGTAACGGCGCTGAGCGCGGGGGTACACGTGTTGTGCGAACGCCCGTTAGCCCTCGATGCCGGCGGCGTCGAACGAGTCAAGGAAGTCTACGACTCGGGTGACCGCATTCTCTTGGTCGGCATGAACCATCGGTATCGGCGGGACGTGCGGACGATCCGGGATTTCATGAAGGGTGGCGAATTGGGGGACATCCACGCGATCCGCGCGGGGTGGTACATCCATCGGCCGAGCGGTCTGGCGGCGGGGTGGCGGGAACGGCCCGCTGAGTCGGGTGGCGGCGTGATGTTCGACCTTGGATTGCCATTGGTGGACGTGTCGCTCTGGATCGCGGGGCTGCCCAAGGTCGAACGGGTATCGGCGTCGTTCACGCAGTTTGTCGAGCCGGTCGAAGACTCGGCGAGTGCGTTTATCCATTGTGAGGGTGGACTGTCGATTTTTGTCGACGTGTCGTGGCGCCACATCGGCCCCAAAGAAAAGGTGTGGTTCGAGGTCATGGGCAGCCAGGGTTCGGCACGCATCGGCAGGCTGGGTGTCTATAAGGAAATGCATGGGCAAGCAGTTGACGTTACACCGGCGCGCGTCGATCCATTCGACGCTTATACCGAATCGTATCGGGCCGAATGGCAAGCGTTCCAACGTCGGATTCGGGGCGAGGCCAACCGGCCGGGATTGGAGAACCAACTCCGACTCCACCAGTTGATGGATACGATCGGACGGAGTGCGAACGAGGGGCGCGAACTCACTCTGTGAGGTGGTTGGCTCTCCCAAGCGCTGACTGGCGTTTGGTGATCGGCGGTGCGGTCCTGACGTTCGTTGCGTATCCGCCATTCCATTTCTTCATCCCGACGTTTCTGTGCCTCGTCCCTGCCGTATGGCTGATCGAGGACGGGCATGCGGACGAGCGACCTTGGCGCCGTCAGGTCGTTCAGGGTTTTTGGTATGGTCTCTTCGCGCACGGATTGATTCTGTACTGGATGGTGAGTGCCCTCTTGCCGTTCACGAAGCTTGCAGTCCTCGGGTATCTGGTCACGATCGTTGCTCTTGCCCTCTATGTCGGCCTGACGTTCAGCGTGAGTGGTTGGGTGGTTAGGCGCACGCAACTGCCTCTACTGTTCGTCTTCCCGGTTATGTGGACGGCCGCTGACTGGCTCATCGGCCACCAAGGCGACATTCGGTTTCCGTGGTTAGGGCTCGGGTACTCGCTAACCGGCTTTCCTACCTTCGTACAAATCGCCGACGTGATTGGAGCGCGGGGCGTCACGCTACTGTTGGTGGCGGCTAACGTGGCTTTGGCGATGGCGTGGTGCCGGCGGGCGACACCAAAAGCGATGTGGGTACGCGTGGGTGGTGTCGCGATTGGTCTGGTCATGCTTGTCGCCTACGGGGTGGTGCGAGAGCGCACACTCCAGGTCAAGCCGGTCGCCAACATCGGGGTCATTCAACCGAACATCGCCGCAAGCGAGAAGTGGGATCCGCTCTCGAGTAACGAGATCTTTGCCGGTTTGATGCGTCTTTCACGTGAGGTGTTGGACTCCGACGAGGTGGATCTACTGGTGTGGCCAGAGGCCGCCGTTCCCGGATATTTCTACTATCGTCCGGGGTGGGAACAGAGCATTCGTAAATTAGCGGCAGAGTCGGCAACGCCGATATTGGTGGGCGGTATCGATCTCAACTACCGGTCGCGAGATGACTACGACTATTACAACGCTGCTTTCTTGTTCACGCCGGGCGTGGACGATCTTCCCGTGTATCGGAAACGCTATCTCGTTCCGATCACCGAACGAGTACCATTCGTCAATCCCAACTGGTTCAGGGGTTTGGAATTCTTCGGTGGGTTTGGCGTTGGGACGGAAGGAACGATCTTTGACGCCGCCGACCACACTTTTGGTGTGTTGATCTGCTACGAATCTATTTTCGAAAACTTGTCTCGCCAGTTTCGTCGGGGCGGGGCAGGCTTCCTGCTCAACATCACGAACGACGCTTGGTTTGGCCGAACGGCAGCGCCGTACCAGCTTGCGGCACACCTGACGTTGCGGGCAATCGAGAACCGTGTAGGTATCGTCCGCGCGGCGAATTCGGGGATCTCAGCTTGGATCGATCCGTTGGGACGCTTTCACGACGCGTCAGACCTCTACGTTAAGACAACGGCCGTCTACTCTTTGACCACTGGTGTGGCGCCGCCGTTGTATACCCGGCTGGGCGATTGGGTGGGAGTACTCTCCGTAACCAGCGCGATCGGCCTCGTGATGTGGACGCGAACGCGTCGCCCTCTACCACTCCAGGCAGGCTGAGATGACGGAAGATCGACGGGACTCGTACCCTCGTTACCGTAGCCACTTCGTGCCGAGAACACGCGAAGGCTGGGTGGCAACCGTGTCGTTCGTCATACTTTTTCTTTGCACCCAACCGCCCATCGTTTTCATAGTCGCGAATAGAATTGAACCGGTGATTTTCGGTCTACCGTTTCTGTACGTGTACCTCCTTGTTCTGTACACGGCTCTGATCGCTGTCTTGATCTGGGCTGCGCGCCGCGGAGTGTAGGGATGGAATCATGGGTGGTGGCGACTGGGCTCATCTTTGGGTACCTGCTGATAACCATCGTCCTCGGGATCGTGGCGAACCGCCGGTTGGCCGTCGACCTCGAGGATTTCCTGCTTTACGGTCGGAGAGCAGGATTTGTCGTGCTCTACCTCACGGTGGTTGCGACGTACCACTCGGCGTTCGCGTTTCTCGGGTCGGGTGGGTTCTTCTACACCCACGGCATTGGATTCTGGGATGCCGGAGCATGGACCGTGTTGGTCGGGGCGATTACGTATGTGCTCGGCACTAGAATCTGGGCGCTTGGCAAGCGGTTCGGGTACATCACGCCGGCTGACATGCTGGCGGATTTTTACGAGAGCGAAGCGGTGCGCGTGGTCGTTGCAATCGTGTCAGTTCTGTTCACGATTCTGTATATCCAGGTCCAGGCACAGGGACTTGGGTACATCATCAATGTGGCGTCCGATGGTCACATCTCACGAGAGTTAGGGACGTTCATCCTTCTCGTGGTGGCGGGCGCGTATCTGATGGCCGGTGGACTGCGAGCCGTGTATTGGACCGATGTGGTCCAAGGTGTGTGGATGTACATCGCCGTGTGGGTGGGAGCGCTAGTCATTGCCTTCAAGCTGTTCGGGGGGCCGTTGGCGCTGTGGGAGGCTGTGCGCGATCAACGTCCCGATCTTCTCTCGCTCCCAGGCCCGGAGGGTTACTTCACGCCGGGGATGTGGTTTGGACTGATGGTCGTCTTCTCCTTTGGCATCATGGTTCAACCGCATATGATGATCCGGTATTACACGGCTGCGTCCGCTAAGACTGTCAAGTGGCTTGGCGCCACCACCCCGCTTTTTCTCATGACGTTGTTCATTCCCGCGGCGATGGTCGGGCTGGGTGGTGCGGTGGCGATGCCGGACTTGAGCGTTCCCGATCAAGTGTTTCCCGAACTGCTGTTCCGTCACGCGCCCGCGTGGTTGACTGGCCTCATCCTCGCTGGGGCCACTGCGGCCGCGATGTCGACGCTCGATTCGATCCTGCATTCCAACATGACGGTTCTCACACGCGACGTCTACCAACGCTACGTCGCGCCCGACCGTTCGAGCGCACACTACATCATGGTTGGACGAATCCTTGTTGGCGTGTTGTTGATCGTTGGCTACATCCTGTCGGTTCGCACCTTCGAACTTCTGGTCGTTGTGGTCGCCCTGTCGGGCGCGGGGGCGCTCCAACTCCTGCCCGGGATCATCGGCGTGTGTTTCCCTTCGCGCTTCCTGTTTACGCGGGCGGGTATCCTTTCCGGAATCGGCGTGGGAACCGCTACTTTATTTGTCACGCTAATGGTGATGCCGCACCCCCTGGGATTGCACGGCGGCGTATGGTCTGTCATTGCAAATTTCTTGACGGTGATGGTTGTCTCGCTGGGCACGCACCGGCCGAGTGCATCGACGGTAGAGCGCATCCACGGCGAGATCGAACGGTTCGTCTATGGTGAAGCCTCGTGACGCCGCCTGTGCTCGTTGGGATCGATACCGGTGGGACGTTCACTGACTTCGTGGTGGTTCGGGGCAATGGGATAACCGTTCACAAGGAAACGTCGACGCCGGCCAATCCCGCGGAGGCAGTGCTCAAGGGGCTGCGCAAGGTGTTCGAGGGCACCCCCGACCGATTCGTACACGGCTCGACCGTTGCGACGAATGCGCTCCTTGAACGGCGAGGCGCCAAGATAGCGCTCGTGACCACCAAGGGGTTCGAAGACGTCATCGAGATAGGCCGTCAAACCCGTCGTGCGATATACGACATCAACGTGACTAAGCCGGCGCCGCTCGTGGTACCGGAACGGCGCCTGGGGGTGTCGGAGCGCGTTGGGCCGACCGGTCTCATACGTGAAGAACTGACCGATGACGAGATCGAAAAGCTCTGCGCTAAGGTCCTGGAACTCGAGGTTGACGGTATCGCGGTCTGCCTGCTGCACTCCTACGCCAACCCCGACCACGAGCAGCGAGTCGCGGCTCGACTGCGTAAGGTCTTCGGCGGCTTCGTCACTACTTCGTACGAGGTCTTACCGGAGTTCCGCGAATACGAACGTAGTTCGACCACGGTCGTGAACGCCTACGTGGGCCCCGTGATGGCCAACTATCTCGGGCACTTGGAACAGGAACTCGAAGCCGAGAACCTGCGGATCATGCAGTCCAATGGCGGCGTGATTTCCATCCAAGCGGCGCAGAAGCACGCAGTGCAAACAATTCTCTCGGGTCCGGCCGGTGGTGCGGTTGGCGGTTTCGAGGCCGGCCGGCGGGCCGGTTACGATCACGTGATCACGTTCGACATGGGCGGCACTAGCACGGACGTATCGCTGTGTCCCGGTGAACTGTCGCGAACCCCCGAAGCCAGCGTGGGTGATTTGCCCATTCGGGTGCCGGTCATCGACATCCATACGGTTGGAGCCGGGGGTGGGTCGATTGCGTATCGCGATCCGGGCGGGTCCCTCCGTGTGGGGCCTCGGAGCGCCGGGGCCGAGCCAGGACCAATCTGTTATGGGCGCGGCGGTACGGAGATCACCGTGACCGACGCGAATCTCTTCTTGGGGCGATTGGCGCCCGACCATTTTCTTGGCGGCGAGTCGACGCTTCTCGTCGAGCCGGTTCGGGAGGCGATGACCACGTTAGCCCAGGATATGGGGCTGTCGCCCATCGACGTTGCGACGGGAGTGTTGCGCGTTGCAAATGCTACCATGGAGCGCGCCATGCGCGTGATTTCGTTGGAGCGTGGATTCGACCCACGTGACTTCTCGCTCGTGTGCTTTGGCGGCGCAGGGGGGATGCATGCGGCCGACCTTGCGCGCAACATGGCAATTCCTAGGGTCATCGTACCAGAGGGTGCCGGA